>CAJLKN010000010.1 GCA_905207235.1 uncultured Eubacteriales bacterium | reverse complement strand
GCGGGGAACTTATCGTTCCCCGCCGCCTGTTAATTTTTATTAATGCATAATCAGTCAGTTTTTAAATCTGCCCGTTATCTCCTCCACTCCTTCGGAATCAATTTTTGTAAAAATAGCTCCTTCGGAAGAGGGTTGCTTCTTTTCCTCTGCGTCGGCGGAATTATTGACGATTACCTCATCCATTGTAACCTGACCGCCGCGATGCATAAGCCTGTAAGTTTCATCGTCATAGAATGCGATGTCATATTCCATTTTGGCAAGATTTTTATCCGCATATGCCGCTTCGAGCGCGGAGCGCTCGGCTTCCTCGCGCTGTCTCTTTTTTACCGTCAGAACTATAAAAAGCGCGAACAGTCCGACGAATACTACTGCGGAACAAATCATTACGATGTAGCATGCTTCCATAAATTTATATTACTACCAAAAGCGGGAAATGTCAACATTTAAATTGATTTATGCGCCGCAGTGTTGTATAATAAACACAATCAAATACTTACGGTGATAAATATGCCTACCGACAAAAGAATTATTAAGACGAAAAAAGCTATAACCGAAGCATTTATGCAACTGACTATGGAAAAGGAAATAGAAAAAATTACGGTTTCCGACATAGCCGAAAAAGCGTATATCAACCGCTCGACTTTTTACCTGCACTACGCCGACGCGCGCGACGTTATGAACGACATCGAAAGAGAGATGGGCGACAACATTTATTCATGTATAGAAAATTTCGATACGGATAAGCCGTACGAAAGCACTTACACCCTGCTCATCAGTCTGACAAACGCCATAGATAAAGTCGATTCGTTCAAAAATTTTTTGTTGCACTCTAAATGTTCGGAATATCTTACCGCTAAGATGAAAAAACTTTTTGTCGAAAAGGGCATTGAGAGCGCACTCAAAAGAACGCAGCTGACGGACACGAACGATCTGAAACTTGCACTCACGTACATTACGGCAGGTATTATCGATACATACACTAAGTGGGCGGGCGACGAGGGAAACGCTATGCCGCTTGACGAACTGTGCGGAAAAATAAGCGAGTTTACGGAAGCCGCTATACAAAAACTTAAAAAATATTACTGATAAATTATGCGGGCGGCGCCGATTTCCAATCGGCGCCGCCCGTTTTTTCATAATTTTGCCAAGAAATAAATATAATAATGCTATGAAAAAAATTATGTTTTGCGGCGGCGGAAGCGCGGGGCACGTTATACCCAATATTGCGCTCTGCGACCAGCTCAAAGGTCAGTTTGAAATATGTTATATAGGCACGGACGGCATTGAAAGCCGCGTTTGCAGAGCCAAAAACATAAAATTTTATACATTTGACGGGGTAAAACTCGTCAGAGGCAAAGTGTTATGCAATCTCGGCATACCTTCTAAAATTTTTAAAAGCGTTAAACAGTGCAAAGAAATAATGAAAAAAACGGCGCCCGACCTTCTGTTCTGCAAGGGCGGGTACGCCTCCTATCCGCCTGCCGTGGCGGCAAAAGAACTGGGAATACCCGTTCTTACTCACGAATCGGACGTAAGTCTGGGACTGGCGAACAAACTGATTGCATCAAAATGCCGCAGAGTGCTCACGGCATTCCCCTCCACCGCTTCGAAAATCAAAAACGGAGTTTACACGGGCACGCCGCTGAGGACGGAACTGTTCGGCAGGGACAGAATTATGGCAAAACGCGCTTTCGGATGCGATTTGCGCCCGACTGTACTGGTATTCGGCGGAGGTTCGGGCTCGGCGGCTATTAACAGGGCGGTGCGCGGCTGCATAACGGAACTTTGCAGAAGTTATAATATCTTACACATCTGCGGTAAGGGAAATACCGTTTATTCCAGTCTTTACGGATACAAACAGCTTGAATTTGCTGAGGATATGGGCGAAATTTACGCCTGCGCGGACTACGCAATTTCGCGCTGCGGGGCAAATGCGGCGAGCGAACTCATAGCGCTTAAAATACCCACTCTTTTTATCCCGCTTGAAAACGGAGCCAGCCGCGGAGATCAGGTTGACAACGCAAAATATTTTTCGGAGCGCGGTTTATGCAAGGTTCTCCGCGAGAGCGAGCTGACCCCTTCCTCTCTGAAAACTGCTTTAGACGAACTTATAGCCGACAAAAAACTAAAAGCCGCGCTTAAAGAAAATGTCTTTAACCGCGGCAATGAACGAATTATTCAGGAGATAGAATGTGCTTTAAAGCAACCCCTCGATTAGTATTTTAAGACCTATGCCCACCAGAATAAGTCCGCCGAGTATGCGCGCAAGCGATGTTTTGCGCTGGAAGAGCTTGCCGACCCTCGTACCTATAAATACTCCGATTGCGGCAATTATAAAGGTCGTTACGCCGATAATTGCAGTATAGCCCCAGACGGTAACTTCGGTAACGCCGTCGGCATACATTGCAATCATTCCTATGCCTACGGCGAGAGCGTCTATACTCGTCGCCACGGCCTGAACGATAACTTCGGGCACGGAAAAATGTTTTTCCGTAAGCTGTTCATCTGGATGGCGCATCTCGCGCACGGCGTCGAATATCATCTTACCGCCGACAAATGCCAGAAGCGCGAACGCAATCCAGTGGTCGAACATATCGATATATTCTGTGTTGAACACTCTCGACAGACCGAAGGCAATAAAAAATCCGATGAGCGGCATACCCATCTGGAACACACCGAAAGCGGCGGCGATAAACCCGCCGTTTTTCTTATTTATGTCGCGGTAGCACATTCCGTCGCAAATGGAAACGGCAAACGCATCCATAGCAAGCGACACGCCGATGAGAAATATCGATAAAACTAATTCCCAACTCCACATAATTTTATAAAGCGGTCTTATATTATATTTTATATTCTTTCACCATATGACCGCTCGACGAAAAAATATTTTAAAATAAGTTAAAGTCCGTCTTTAAAGGCGGACTTTTATGGTTGAGGTGACGGGACTTGAACCCACGACCTTCTGGTCCCTAACCAGACGCGCTACCAAACTGCGCTACACCTCAATATCACGTTTTGACTTTAACTATTATACTTAAAAAATATTGAATTGCCAACTATTTTCACACACAATTTTTAAAAAATTTTATAATTTTTATTTATATGCCGAAGCGAATGTAAACCTCTTGCAATCAATGTATATTTGCCACAAATAATGATACTAATCGCTACTATTGCCCTACGCCTTTCCCCATATTCACGCCGCAAGCATAATAATAACTGACAGGATAGATATTAGATATTAATCATTATTTTAAATTATTATATCAAAATATTATTCTTTCAGATTTATATTTCCAAAAGTAAAGGCTCCATATCAATGGAGCCTTTACTTTTGGCTTTGGTATAGAAAAATGCTACCGAAAATACAGACAGTGATTAAATTACCGTTTCCTTTTTGTGCCGCACAAAAACTTAACCTTAAATAAACATAAACTAATTATCTGCTTTTAGGAATTAAATATAACTGTCCGTCATCAATAGTCATTCTATCAGCTAAATCTTCAGAATAATTTAATCCTAAATCGTCAATAGCTGTGATTATATTTTTCGCAGGAATAAATTCAAATAATTCATTGACATCTTGAACCCTTTTAACAAAATTATTATTTTCATCGAAAATATCGATCCAATCGCTGTATGCTACAATCCCGCGTGTTTTTCCGTCTTTACATTCAAAGTCAATTTCAGGCTCCCAACCATATTGAACCATTAGATTTAAATTATAAGCAAATCTTTGTTTATTAAAAGAAAGTTTTTTTGTCATATTCCATATCCTCCTGATAAATTAATAGATTAATTTAACACAAAGCACTAAAATTGTCAATACATTATCTTTTAATAGTTTATTATTATAATTTAATAAACAAAACACCTATGGCAAAAAAAAGGAATACTATTCCGAGATATAGGGGTTCAAATTATAGGATTTTCTTGATTTACTAATGTAAATGAAAAGGTTTGCTGTTTTACAGTCCAAATACAACTTTTATGAATATCAGTAAAAATAACAAGATAACGACAAATTAGAGCGATTTTTATGCAAAAAACAGAAAAACACCTATTGCTGTCCAACCACTGGGGTTCGGATTGCAATAGGTGTATCAGCGCACGGTGACAGCCCAAGCCGAGGGCTGTCAAGTCGGCGGTAGAGCCCGCCGACCTGCGCAACCTTTCGTTGCTTGCCTCCCATCGACCCCCGTATTTTTTATATTCCCAAAAGTAAAGGCTCCATTGATATGGAGCCTTTACTTTTGGAGCAGGCGACGGGAGTCGAACCCGCCGAAATCAGCTTGGGAAGCTGACGCCATACCGATAGGCGACGCCTGCAAATATATTTACAGATAATATAGCACAATCACACAAAAAAGAAAAGCGTATTGCCCGTTTAAATAAAAAATTATTGTCAACAAATAAGTTAAGGAGAACTATATGAACCCTTTTAAAGAAAAATGCAGAAGTCTTGACAAAAATTTTTTACCCATAAAAAAGCTCTATCCGAAGAGCTATAACAAAACCACCACTTCGCCTTACACCAAGACGCGCGTAATACTTATGAACGGCACCGAATTTGAAAGCGCCTGGTTTATGCACCAGTTTGCAAGGCATTGTTCCGAGAGCGAAATACTTGAAGCCCTCGCCACAGTCAGAAGGCAGGAACAGCAACAGCAAAAGCGCATAAGCTGCCTTAAACCTCTGAATGAAAGCATACTTGAAACAACTATTGGTTACGAACAGCTTGCCGTTGACCTTACCGCCACTCTTGCAAAAAACGAAAAGGACGAAAACAACATCAAAGCACTTAATTTTGCGCTTTTAGAAGACTTTGACCACCTTTACAGGTACGCAAACCTACTTAAGATGGACAAGGGCATTGAAGCAGACACTCTCGTCGGAAAGATGACCGAAATAATGCCCGGTCGTCCCACCGTAGCCGAACATCGTTTCCCCGCAGACGACATAAAGGCGCATATGGACGGCTCGAGCGCCGATTTATATTCAAAATTGGTAGCCTCCACCATTACCGCCGCGGAACAGCAGACCATGAATTACTACATGAATATTGCGCAATGGTACAAAAACGACCTTGGAAGAAAACTTTACGCCGAAATAGCAATGATTGAGGAAGCGCACGTTACCCAGTATGAAAGTCTGAAAGACCCAGAAATGACGTGGCTTGAACAATGGGTTATGCACGAATACTGCGAATGCTGGCTGTATTATTCCGCCATTGAGGACGAAAGCGACGACGCAATAAAAAAGATTTGGACAGAACATTTCAAAATGGAAGTATGTCATCTCAAAACGGCAGCGGCGTTGCTTAAAAAATATGAAAACAAATCGTACGACCAGATTGTGGGCGACGGGGAATTTCCCAAACTTTTAAAACTCGGAAGCAACAAAGACTACGTGCGCCGCGTTCTCGGCAGCACGATTACTCTTACGGCAGACGGGATAGATTACAAAGACATAAACCGCTTGCCTTCAAACCACAGGTTTTTCGAATATCAGAAATTCATGAGCGACCCCGACAAGAACGCATCGCACCTCGTCATAGATAAAGCTATAAGCAAATTCGGCACAGATTACCGCTATCAGGAGAGCGAACATCCCGTTAAACAACTGAGAAGCCGCACTCAAGACAACACGCAGATTGCAAGGACAAAATAAATTAAAGGCAGACAAATTATTTGTCTGCTCTTTTTTCTGCCTTTTTGCTTTGTTTTATAAACTGTCTTAGTTGCGAAAACATATAATCTTCGCCGCGCTCCGAAAGCATGGTGAGGAAATATTCAAGGTCGCGGCAGGTCTCTTCGTTCATGCCCTGCTTATGTGTGCGCGTATTGAAATATTCCAAAGGGGCACTGTCGGTATATTTATCTTTGAGATAAATTTTGCTCGCCGCAATTCTGTCGCATACCATTTCGCCGAAATATACTGCGGGCATTCTGACGAACACGAAGCCTTTATCCGCTCCGCTGTCCACCCAGTACTCGAAATGGTGCTTGTTTCTGCCCTTGTGATGAAGCCATGCCGCCGAATAGCCGAAGAGCTCCCTCTCCTTCGCCTGCGGACTTCTGTTGCCCTGATAATATTTCGCCCCGGGAATAAATTCCGAGGGAAGATACTTTGAAAGGTCGTGCGTCAGCCCCCGCCATATCAGCCCCGCCTTGAAACAGTGCTGCATAACTTTGTGTCTGTGCCGCGTTATTGTAACGAAATGTCTGAAAATTTTCATCAGATTTCAACTATCATGCCGTCGTATGCGGCGACGACGCCGTAATTTTTTTCCAACTCTGCAAGATTTTGAGCCGTCGGGTTGCAATTGTGCGAAAAATGCGTTATCACGCTTCGAGTATTTTTATGCGCAACGCCTGCATTCAAAAGCGCTTCGCGCACCTTTACAACGTCATCTATGCCCATATGCCGAGCGGAAAGATTGCCGCTGCCGTTGCCGAATGTGCAGTCGTAAGCGACCACGTCGGCAAAAGCGTTATTATCTTTAAGAAAGCTGACCGCCTGCGCGGAAAGATTGCCCGTATCGTACAGATGAAGGTAACCTTTTCCGTTCTTTTCAACATAGAACAAAAGCGCGTCTTCCGACTTTGAATGTTCGGCAGGTATTGCAAGTATGCGGTAATGCCCCAAAGTCAGCTCTGTAAACGGTCGTATTACGTTCATCTTTACGTGAGGAGCAACTATGCTCTTCATCTCCCTTGCCGTGCATTCCGCAAAGACCTTTGCAACTTCCGCATTGCCGTAAATGTTCAGCACGTCCTCCTGCAAGGTTGCGTACTTATAGCCGCGCAAAATGAAGTCGTGGGCGTAAAAATGGTCCATATGCGAGTGCGTAACAAGTATGTATCTGAGCGCGGAAAGATTGATTTTGTCGCGCTGCGCATGATAATACGCCTCGGGCGGGAAATCTATGGACAAATCGTCGTCTATCAGCACCTGCGAGCGCGTGCGCATTTCAGAAAGTCCCGCTTCCCTGACAGAATTGCAGAAAGCGCAGTTGCAGAACATTGCGGGTACGCCCTCCGCCGCGCCCGTTCCCAGAAAAGAAATTTTCATAAATACAGTAATAAGCAGGGCGAAAAATTCGCCCTGCGTTCAGATTTCATAAATTATTGTTACGGGTCCGTCGTTGAACTGCTCTATCTTCATATCCGCGCCGAACACGCCTTTTTTTACCGGCACGCCAAGTGCGGAAAGTTTTTCGCCGCAAAGCTCGTACAACTTTTCGGCTCTTTCAGGCTGTTCTGCGAGAGTAAAGCTCGGTCTGTTGCCGTGAGAACAGTCGCCGTAGAGAGTAAACTGCGAAATGAGCAGAACTTCTCCGCCGATGTCTTTGACGGAAAGGTTCATCTTGCCGTTTTCGTCCTCGAAGATGCGCAGACGGGAAATTTTGCCCGCCATCTGCTCGCAAGCCTGCTCGCTGTCTCCCGTTTTTATGCCGAGATAGACCGCAAGCCCGAAAGGTATTTCCGATACGGTTTGCCCGCCGACAGAGAGGCGGACAGAGCGCACCCTCTGGATTACAGCTTTCATTTAAATTACTTGCCGACTCTCGACATGTACTCGCCGCTGCGGGTATCGATGCGGATTACTTCGCCCTCTTCTATGAACATGGGAACCTGAATGGTTGCGCCCGTTTCTACGACGGCATTCTTCATTGCGTTGGTTGCCGTGTTGCCCTTTACGCCCGGTTCGCACTCGATTATCTTGAGTTCGACAAAGTTTTCGGGCTCAACGGAGAATGCGCTGCCGTGAAGGAACTTAATAGTTACCATGTCGTTTTCTTTGATGTATTTGAGGGCGTCTTCTACCTGGTCGAGGTTTAAAGTTATCATCTCGAACGATTCGGGATCCATGAAATAATAGAATTCGCCGTCGGTATAAGAATAGGTCATCTTTCTCGTTTCCACCTGAGCCGTTTCGAGCTTTGCGGTGGGGTTGAAGGTTATATCCGAAAGAACCTGTCCCGTTACAACGTTTTTAATGGTCGCGCGAACAAACGCAGCTCCCTTGCCGGGCTTGACGTGCTGGAAATCGGTTACCGTGTAAACACCCTTTCCGTTATATTCAAACGTAACGCCCTTTCTGATATCGCCTGCTAAAATCGATGCCATATATTATATCTCCTGTTAATTTATTGCCTTAAAATATTTTTACAATACGATTAATTTTTTGTCGCTGTCGGTCATGCTTACGACCTTGCCATCCTTTAAAGTAACCGTATCTTCTATTCTGATGCCGAATTCACCCTCGAAATATACTCCCGGTTCGTCCGAGAAGACCATTCCGTCAGCAAATACATGATCGCTGTTGGGCGAAAGATTGGGATATTCGTGTATGTTTATGCCTATTCCGTGCCCCAATGAATGGGTGAAATAGGTATCCAATCCGTATTTTTTGAGGCAGTCGCGCGCGATCGCGTCGCCTTCCCTGCCCGTCATGCCAGCCCTGAACTGCTCCTTGACGAGCATGTGGGCTTCAAGGACATGTGCGTATGCCTTTTTGAATTCTTCGTGCTTTTTGTCGTCGCCGAAAAGGAACGTGCGCGTGCAGTCGGAGCAATATCCGCCTATTTTGCAGCCGAAGTCTATTAAAATAATATCGCCGAAGCGCAGCTTTGCAGAGCCCGTTTCGTGATGAGGCACGCTCGCATTTGCGCCGAAACCGCAGATTGTAGAAAAGCTCGTGCCCGACGCGCCGTGTTTGCGCATAAGATATTCCAAAAGGGCGGCGACCTCGTTTTCGGTCATGCCCTCTTTGATTTCGGGCAGAAGCTCGTTGAACGCCTTATCCGTGGCAACGCACGCCGCTTTAATTCTTGCAAGCTCGTCTTCGCTCTTGACCGCCATGCTCTCCTTGAATGCCTGCATGCTGTCAACAAGTTCAAATCCGCTTTCGCGCAGAGCGAGATATTCCGTCGCCGGAATTCTTTCGAGCGGAACGGCGATATTGCGATAGCCCGACAGAAGGTCGGAAAGTTTTTTGCCCCTGGGGTATTCGATAACTTCGAAACCTGCCGCCGTATTCTTTTTAGCTGCCTCCAGATAGCGGCTGTCCGTATAGAACTTTGCGCTTTTGCCGTCAATTACCACGACGCCGAAGGAGCTTTCGAAACCTGTAAGATAAAATCTTAAATCTTCCTGCGTGGTTACAAGGGCGTCTGCCCCGACCGAGGAATAAATTTTTTCTGAACGTAAATCCATATAGTACATTCTACCAAAATTATATTTATCTGTCAACAGTATTAAAATAAATGTCTTTCATTGCGCGGGCGTCCTCTGCCTGAGTTCCGTCCGATTCGCTGACGATATACGGTTCGAGCTTCAGCTCGTGCAGAGCCTTAGCCAAAGGTTCAAATTCGGGGCCGTAAACGGTGTCCTCGAAAGTCAGATGTTTGACCTCTCCCTTTGCTCCGTACATTATTTTTGAAAAATGCACGTGGAAGTTTTTGACCCTTTCATAGCCGAGCTCTGATATCATATATTCAAGCCTGCTCTTATAGTCTTTTTCAGTCTTTAAACTGCCCTGCTCGCGCGCATTTATATGACCGAAATCTATTGCGGGCAGAAAGATATTATCTATCTTGCAGAATTCGACGACCTCCTCGAGAGTGCCGATCTGCGCAGTCTTGCCCATAGTTTCCGGGCAGAAATACAAGTCGTTCAAGCCCCTTTCATATATCTCGTCGCGCAACGCTTTAAGCCTGTCGGTCGTCCTTGCAACGGCTTCTTCTCTGGTTGCCTTGCCCTGTGCGGCGGCGTGAAAAACAAGTCGTCTTCCGCCGAAATGTTTGAGATATATTGCGCTGTTTATGACGTAGCCGAAAGATTTTTTCGCTGCTTCGTCGGCGGGGTTTGCAAAATTTATGAAATAAGGCGCGTGAACGCTTATTTCCTTGTCTGCGGCGGCGAACGCGCCGCCTATTTCGATGGCTTTGTCTGCGGAAAGCGTAATCCCCCTGCCGAAGGAATACTCGAAACAGTCAAGGCCGAATTTGTTGAGATATTCGGGCGCCTGAACCGTGTGTTTGTACCCCATTGCATAAAAACTTGCGCTGTTGCCGCTAGGACCGAATTTAATCATTGTTTTCTTTTTGAGTATCCTGTTCTTCGGGCTGAACGGTATCTCCGTCCGCCTCTTCATTTTCTTTTTCTGAAGATTGAGCTTCTGCCTCTTGTGTATTTTCGCAACCTATGTTTTCGTCTTCAAACTGTCCGTCTGCCGCAGCACATTCAGACTGAACAGAAGCGCTGCCATCTTCTGGCGAATTTACATTATCGCATTCTTCCTCAGGCGCTTTGACTTCCGAAGTTTCTTCGTTTTCGCAAATTTCTTGCGTTAAAGAAACTTCCTCCGCGCAACATTCGCAGGGTTCCGCGCTTGCTGCGTCGCACGCATTTTCTTCTCTTGCAACTTCATCCGGGCTATCCTGGCACGCGCACGCCTCTTCGGGCTGTTCTGCGGGCTGATTTTCTGATTGCTCCTCTGTTTGTTCCTCAGGCTGTTCTGCGGGTTGTTCCTCGGGCAGCACCTCTGATTGTTCTTCGGGTTTAGTTACAGCTTCAGAATTATCCGTCTCTTCGACCTGTACGGGTTCTTCGCTTTTTTCATCTGAAACGGTTTCAGTCTGAACTGCCTCGGCTTTTTCGGCTTCGCTTAAAGGCTGCTCCGCAGTCTTTGTTTCTTCCTTGCTGGCTTCAACCGCAACTTCGGGTACATTCTGCTCTTCCGACCCGACAGTTTCTTCCTCGGTCGAAGTCATGAATGCCTGACCGTAGCGGGTTGCAAATTCTTCGTCGGAAAGGTCGAGAGCCGCCTTGTCTTCGGTTAGCTGTACGGCGAGCTCGTCGGGGCTCGCAAACTTCTTTATGCCGCGCATAAAGCATACGAACGAAACCCTGACTTCTTTTCCGTAAAGGTCGCCCGAAAAGTCCTTTATGTTAGCTTCGAGAACCTCCCTCGCGTCGTCAAACGTGGGGCAGGGGCCAAAATTGGCGATAGCCGCATAATCCTGTCCGTCAACGGTTACGCGCACTTTGTAAACGCCGCGCCTTACGGGATATTTCCATTCGGGATAAACTATATTAACGGTAGGAAAACCGAGTATCTGCGTGCCGCGGTGAGCGCCCTCTATGACCTGTCCGTCGAGGTAGAACTGCTCGCCTAAAAGCGCGTTGGCTTTCATCACGTCGCCGCTGTCGAGGCAACTTTTGACGAGCGTTGTTGAGATTTTTTCTCCCTCGTATAAAATGTCCTTTACGGGCATATACCACACGCCGTTTTCCTCGTCCTCGGCAAAATTTTTAAGCGTTGAAGATTTGCCCTTTGCACCCTTGCCGAAGCGGAAATCTTTGCCGCTCATATATGCTTTGACATTGATTTTATCTTCGATTGCGGAAAGGAAATCGAGCGGTGCGATTTCCTTGAATTCAGGAGTAAAATCTATCGCAAGCACAAATTTTACGTTGTACTTTTCGAGCATTTTAACCCTTTCTTCAAACGAATAAAGCAGTCTGCCGCCCTTGCCGTCCCTGAACATCATGACGCCGAGGTCGAGACCGTTTATCTTTGCCTGAAGTTTAGCTTTTTTGAAGAGTTCCCTATGTCCCTCGTGAATGGCGTCGAAACAACCGAGCACGATGAGCGAGGGAAAAGCATATTCGTCTTTGCCGAATTCAATGATTTCTAACATAATTTCGTTCTCACTTTTAAACTGCCGCCATTCACGGCGCCTAGGCCGTAAAAGCAACCGTCTTCATTGTAAATTTTATATAAACCGTCCTCCGCGTCTGCGGGAACGGGAATTCCGTTGAAGAGTTTTTTTGCGTCTGCTCCCTTCGGATAAATACTGCCGAAAGGCAGGACGCTTTCTGTGGGAATGATGTAATCTGCGATATTGCGCTCGTCGAGCTCTGCCGAGCGTACAGATTTTTCAATCGTGAAAACGCCGCTCGAAAGCCTTACGAGAGAGCTCATTGCGGCAACCGTGCCGAGCTTTGCGGCTATATCCCGTCCGAGCGAACGGATATAAGTTCCGCCGCCACACTTTATTTCAAAGGAATATTCGTCGCCGTCGCAGGACAAAAGTTTTACGGAGTAAATACTTACTTCTTTGGGTGCGGGCTCGAACTCCACGCCTGCACGGGCGAGCTTGTATCCCCTGACGCCGTTTATGCTCTTCGCGCTGTAACGCGGCGGGGTCTGCATTATTTTGCCCGTAAAAAGCGGCAAAATATCTTCAATTTCCCTCGCGGACGGTATTCTTCCTCCGTCGGAGAGACAATTTCCCGTTATGTCGAGAGTATCGTAATCGACGCCGAATTTGAACTTTGCCGAGTAAACTTTGTGCTTGTCGAGAAAATAATCGAACAATCTGCAAGCGTTGCCTATGCCAATCGGCAGAACTCCGCTCGCCATAGGGTCGAGCGTGCCCATATGCCCGCAAGGACAATGAGTAAGCCTTTTGATTATGGCAACTTCCCGCGCGGAACTGACGCCTTCAGCCTTGTTTATATTGATAAATCCCGTCATAACTGTTTATAAACGGCGTACGTCAGCCTTTCTATAACTTCCTCATACTCGCCGAAAAGCATACAGCCGCTGGCGAGAATATGTCCGCCGCCGCCGAATTCGGAAGCCACGGCGTTTACGCTCACCCTCTTGCTGCGGAGAGAAGCCTTGTACTGACCTTTCTTTACTTCCATCAAAGCGATAGAAACTTCCACACCCTCGATAGTGAGAGGAAAATCGACAAAACCTTCGGTCTGGCTCTTTTCCGTGCCCGTTTCGGCAAAGTCTTTCTGCATTACCGTAAGAAACACAAGCCTGTCGTCGAGGCAGAACCTCATGCCCGAAAGAACGCGGGCATATAAAAGGGCGCGGTTTTTTGTCTGACGCGAAAACATTGCGTAACCCGTAGAAGCGAAATCTGCACCCGCCGCGCGAAGGGCGGAAGCCACGGCGAACGTGTTTGCAGATACGTCGCTGTGAGAAAAATTTCCGCTGTCGGTGAGCAGTCCCATTGCGAGAAGATCGGCAATCTCGCGCGTCAAAGGAAATCCCGCCGCTGACAGCACTTCGGGCATAATTTCGCACGTAGCGGTGCAATCGCGCACAAAATTCAGCTTTGCGAATTTGTCGTTGGATATGTGATGGTCGATATTTATGGTAGTGCCCTTGAATTTTCTGAAAGACGGGGCAAAAACGCCCATTCGCGTAACGTCGGCGCAATCGACGCTGACCATGACATCAAAGTTTGCCCCTTCCGGAAATTGCGTTGCAACCGTACCCATTGCAGGGAATATGCACAGCCTTTCGGGAGGCGCTTCCTCGCAGAAAAGGCAGGCTTTTTTGCCTGCGTTGCGCATGGCTATAACAAGCGCAAGACCACTGCCGAGCGCGTCGCCGTCTGGACGGACGTGGCAGAATACCGCCACATCTTTTGCGCCATTCAGTTTTTCAGCTATCTTTGCAAGAACGCCGTCAGTCATCGTGCTTGTCCTGTTTTTCGAGGGTTTCTATAATTTTATCTATCTTTGCGCCGTATTCCATGCTTCCGTCGAGAATGAACGAAAGCTCGGGAACGGTACGCAGGTGAAGAACCTGCGCGAGTTCGTGGCGGATAAAGCCCGCATTCTGTTTGAGGATTTCAAAACTTGCCTGCTTGCGCGCTTCATCCGTATCGAATATGCTTACGTAAATTTTTGCAGTTTTCAGATCGGGTGCGACATCCGCCTGCGTTACGCTTATTATGGCGCTCAGCTCCGAGTGTCTGTTGCGCAACTTTTTGGATATGACGCCGTAAATTTCTTCCCTGAACTGACTTGCGAGACGCTCGCCTCTCAATCCTTTCATATTATTTTCCTTACTTTACGGGTACCTGTTCAATCATGTAACATTCTATTATGTCGCCCACGCGGATATCGTTGAAGCCCTCAATCGCGCAGCCGCATTCATAGCCGTAGTTGACTTCCTTGACGTCGTCTTTGAAGCGCTTGAGCTGCTGGACGTTGCCCTCTACTATGAGCACGTCGTCGCGATAAATTCTCAACTTGCCGCCGCGGACGATCTTGCCCTCTTTGACATAACAGCCTGCAATGTTGCCGACGCCCGTAATTTTGAACGTCTGGCGAACTTCGCACTTGCCCATGTAAACTTCCTGATACTTGGGAGCGAGCATGCCTTTGAGAGCAGCTTCTACGTCGTCGAGAAGGTCGTAGATTATGCGATACATTCTTATATCGACCTTGCTGCGCTCCGCAGTAGCCTTTGCTTTCGCATCGGGACGGACATTGAAGCCGAGTATTATTGCATTCGAGGAGTCTGCGAGCATTACATCCGATTCGGTAATAGCGCCCGCGCCGCTGTGAATGACTTTGACCTGCACTTCATCGTTGGAGAGCTTGACGACAGACTGCTTTACAGCCTCGACAGAACCCTGAACGTCGCCCTTTATAATGAGGTTGAGCGTCTTCATATTGCCTTCGGCAATTTTTCCGAACACTTCATCGAGCGAAATTTTAGAAGCCGCCTTGACCATGGCGTCGGATTCCTTTCTCTTGCGCTCTTCGATGACAGACTTCATGAGCTGCTGCGATACGGCGAACATGTTGTCGCCTGCATTGGGAACCTGCTCGAAGCCGAGCACATAGACAGCCGAGGAAGGACCTGCCTCCTTGACCGTTCTGCCCTTGTCGTCTATCATAGAACGAACTCTGCCCGTTACGGTGCCCGAAATTATATTGTCGCCCGTATGCAAAGTACCGTTCTGAATGAGCACGGTTGCGACGGGACCCTTGCCCTTGTCGAGCTGGGCTTCTATTATCGCTCCGCGCGCCTCTCTTGCGGGATTTGCCAAAAGCTCCTTCATCTCTGCTACAAGGAGTATATTTTCAAGCAGGTCGTTTATGCCCTCGCCCGTCTTGCACGAAATGGGACATACGGGAGTATCGCCGCCCCACTCTTCGGGAACGAGACCGTAGTTTGTGAGGTCCTGCTTTATTTTTTCGGGGTTCGCCCCGACTTTATCCATCTTGTTTATGGCGACGATTATTGAAACGTTAGCCGCCTTGGCGTGGTTTATAGCCTCGATTGTCTGGGGCATTATGCCGTCGTCGGCAGCGACTACGAGCACGACGATATCGGTAACCTGCGCGCCGCGAGCCCTCATTGCGGTGAAGGCTTCGTGTCCCGGTGTATCGATGAACGTTATATTTTTGCCGTTTACTGTAACCGAATAAGCGCCTATATGCTGGGTAATGCCGCCCGCTTCGCCTGCCGCGACGTTCTGGCGGCGGATGTAGTCGAGAAGGGACGTCTTGCCGTGGTCAACGTGTCCCATGACGGTAACGACGGGTGCGCGGGGAACGAGACTTTCGATCTCTTCGACCGTGTCCGCCTGTTTTTCGGAAAGAATTTCTTCCGCCGTCTTTTCGGGCTTATATTCAAGCTCTATGCCCATGCCTGCGGCGAGGAGAGCCGCGGTATCGTAGTCGATGGACTCGTTTACCGTCTTCATTATGCCCTCTTTGAAGAGCTTCTTGGTTATTTCTACGGCGGTTATGCCGAGTTTTTCGGAGAGCACTTTAAGGGGTATTTCGTTTGTGGTAACTACGGCGTGTTCAATCTTGACGGTCTGGGCGCTCTGCTGCTTTTTATCCTTCTTGACGCGCAGCTTTCTGTATCCGCTCTTGTTCTCGTCGAAATCGTCTATGCCGGGACCCTGACTTTTGGCGAGCGCGCGCTTTGAAGGAGCGCGGCGCTCCTTTTCGATATAAGTCTTTTCAAACGACTGCTTTTTCTTGTCTGCGCCGAAATTTTTGTTTGCGGGTTTTGCCGCCTGTGCCTGAGGCGCAGTCTGGAACCTTGCTCCGCCTGCCTGCTGAGGGCGCGCTCCCTGCTGGGGACGACCCTGTCCCTGAGGGCGCATGCCCTGCTGGGGACGCCCTCCCTGCTGATTGGGAGTGCGAGCGGGGCGATCGGTTCTGTTTCTTGCGTCCGTATTGACGAAAGTTTTGCCTGCGGCGGGTTTTTCCTTTACGGGATTTGTGCGGGGCTGTTCTGCCGCGCGGGGAGCTTCCTTTACGGGAGCGGGCTGCTTTTCTGCATGCTGAACCGCCTCCGCCTGCTGCTGTTCGGGCTGAGAGGGCTCTTCTTTCTGCTCTGAAGCGGCTTTTGCCTTTTCTGCCTCTTCGCGTTTTGCCGCTTCCTCGGCTTCGCGCTTGGCAGCTTCTTCAGCGAGCTTCTTTTCCTGAGCGAGGCGCTGTTCCTCCTCGAGTTTTTTAGCCGCCTGTGCGGCATCGAGGTCGGAGAGTTGTTTTAAAATGTTCTGCACCGTTTTCTCGGCGGCAGCAACATTTTTGCCGAGTTCGCTTATAGTGCCGCCCGACAATATCTTTCCGATTTCTTCGATATTTACATACTTATTCGCCATATTTACTCTTTTACGCCTCCGGCATATATTTCATATTCTTCACAGGCATTCGCCACTATCGCGTTTGCCAGACTTTCGTCCCTGACAGCCGCCAGCTTACAGCCGGGTTTATTAACAGCGGTCTCCAATCCGCATTTGCATATCATAAGCGGACAATTAAATTTCTTTTTATATTTAAGCGCAAGATCAAAGCAATTCTTTGACCCCGAAGAGCACACGATAATCAGATGAACTCCGCTTTTGAGTACGTCTATCGCGCCTGCGCCAAGGGCAATTTTGCGCGCTTTTACGCAAAACCCTATAAAGGTTTCCACCTTATTTTTTGCCAAGATATTCCTCCTCTATGGCAGCATACACGCCGTCGTCCACTTCACAGGAAAAAACTTTGTTTATAAGGCGCTGCTTTTTCAACTTTTTCACGCACTCTTCGCTGTCGCAGATGTATGCTCCTCTGCCCGACGCCTTACCCGAAAAATCGAGAAAAATTTTCCCTTCGGCGTTGCGGACTATGCGCAGCATTTCTTTTTTTTGCTTGAGCTCGCGGCAGGCTATGCACTGCCTTAAAGGTATCTTTTTGATTTTAGGCATGTGTTACTCGCCGTCCTGCTCTCCTTCGTCTTCTGCCTGCATATAGCCCATCTTTTCCGCAGCGGAGCGGCTCTTGACGTCTATCTTCCAGCCGGTGAGCCTTACCGCAAGGCGGGCATTCTGACCGTCCTTGCCGATTGCAAGCGAAAGTTTGTCGTCGGGAACTACCGCCATGGCAGTCTTTTCGCCTTCAAGCTGGGTTACGGAAAGAACCTTTGCGGGCGAAAGCGCCTTTGCTATGAATTCGAGGGGATTTTCGCTCCAGGGGATGATATCTATCTTTTCGCCGTGAAGCTCTTCGACGACCGCGTTAACTCTTGCGCCCTTGTTGCCTACGCACGCGCCGATGGCATCGACGCGGGGGTCTTCGGACCAGATAGCCATTTTGGTTCTGGCGCCCGCTTCGCGGCTGATTTCCTTTATGACAACCGTGCCCTGCTTGATTTCGGGCACTTCTTCTTCGAAAAGTTTTCTTACAAGTCCCGCGGACGAACGGCTGACGAGCACCTGCGCGCCCTTGAAACCGCTCTTTACGCGCTTTACGAAAACTTTGATTTTATCGTTTACCTTGTAATCTTCGCCCGCAACCTGGTCGGAAGGAAGCATTATGCCCTCAACCTGACCTTTGCCGAGCTCGACATATACGTTCTTTGCGTCGAGCTTGCGGACCGTTCCGACGAGAAGCTCGCCTTCCTTGTTGGAAAATTCGCTCATGGCTGCGTCGCGCTCGGTTTCGTGAATTTTCTGAAGTATTACCTGCTTTGCCGTCTGCGCGGCAATTCTCGAAAAGTCCTTGGGTACAAACTTTTCCTTGACGAAATCGCCGACCTTGTAGCTCTTTTTGATATTTTTAGCGTCTTCGAGAGAAATCTGAGTATCCTTATCCTCCACCTCATCGACTACTTCCCTGACGGTGTAAAACTCTATATTGCCCTTTTCGGGTACGAGCTTCATCTCTACCGTGCCGGCAGCTCCCTGCTTTTTGCAAGCCGAAACGAGCGCGTTCTGAAGCGCGTCGAGAAATACCTGCTGGGGTATGCCCTTTTCTTTTTCAAGGTCTGCAAGTGCCGCGAAAATATCGTCTTTCATTTTTTTATTCTCCTGAAAATATTGTGTGTTTTATGCGGGTATGAACGCTGCCCGCGGAGCGGATTACTCGAATTTGATTGCTTTGTTTATCTTTGCTATTCTGTTGCGCTGTATTTTCAGTTCTTCTTTTTCGGTCTTCAGCGTAACGCTGTTTTCATCGAACGAAAGAAGCACGCCTTCGATAAATTTTTTGCCCTTTATCGGAGCATAAAGTTTGACTTCGACTTCCTTTCCTATGTTGCGCTCGAAATCCCTCTGCGTTTTGAACGGGCGGTCAAGTCCCGGGCTGGACACGTTGAGAGTATAGGGCACGTCGAAAGTAGGGTCGAATGTGTCTATCGGCTCCATTATCGCGTTGTGGAACGCTTCGCATGTGTCGAGATCGACGCCGTTTTCAGTTTCTATGAAGATTGTCAGCGTCTTGTCTTTATCGGAAAACTCGATATCGACAATCTCTATACCCATAGGTTGGGCGTAACCTTCGAGAAAAGTTTTAAGCTCGGAAAGCGGTTTAATGTTCATTTTATTCCCTTTTATAGCAATATTGAGTGCCCTTCGTCAAGGCACTCAATGCTTATAAAGTATTAAGTATGTTATGATTATAACACAGTTTTCGCCGTTTTGCAAGCATTACATATACTTTGGCAGCGATTTTTTTAATTTAATGAGCTCGATAAAAATTTTCGCCGTAACCAGAGCATCGTCCACCGCCCTGTGGTGGTTGAAAGTTATGCCGAAATGGTCGGCTACGGTGTTGAGCTTATAGTTGGAAAGGAACAGAAGCTCCTGCGAGAGCGGTATGGTGTCGAATAATTTTCTTTCTAGGTGATACCCGAGTTGCGAGCAGTAATAATCGACAAATTTGAAGTCGAAGCCCGCGATGTTGTGTCCGACGAGGTATGCCCCCTGACAGAATTTGAAAAAGTCGGGCATTACCTGCTCGTAAGTAGGCGCGTTCTCCACCATATCGGGCGTGATGCCCGTAAGTTTTATTATCTCTTCAGAAAGTTTTTTGCGGGGATTTACGAAAGTGGAAAAACTTTCATTTATTTCCCCTCCCGTTATCTTATAGGCGCCGATTTCTATTATTCTGTCCATGCCTCCCGCCGACGGCGAGCTGTTAAGACCCGTCGTTTCTAGGTCAAACACGACAAAAGTGTTGTCTTTGAGGCACTGCGGCAGGACGGGGCGGGTAAATATGTCCGTCTGCGAAAAATCGGAATAGGGCTGGGGAAAAACGGATGTATAATACTTGGGCGCAGGCTTGGAAGGTCTCTGCACGGGCACGAAACCTTCGGGAGTTTTGCCGAAGTCGATATACTTTGCGGTATAGCGCACCGCTCCCCTGAAAACTTCTGTCTTGCCCGTACATACTATGCTGTCGCCCTGCTTTAACTTGCGTATTTTTTCTATCGTGCTGACCCTTGCAAAATATGTAAGGCGGAGCGTCGCTGTACCGTCCGATAGAGTGAGGGCAAAATAAGTCTTTTCTTTGCCGTCGGATTTGCGGGTATAAGTCCTCTCCTCTATCGCCTCGATAACTCCGCAGACGACTACGTTTTCGCTTTCGTAGTTGACGTCGCTCATATAAACCGCGTCTTCCTGCGCGCTTTCGCCTTCGAGGCGGGTAAAATCTCTTATCTTAAAAGTGCGCACGGGAATGACGTATTCGACGTTTTCCTTTTCCTCTTCCACTTCGATACTCTCTATTTTTTTGTCGCTCTTTATGCACCTGCCCGTGAAATCGCCGCAGAAGCTCTTTTTGAGCTCCGAAATAATTTTTTCCGCAACGCCCTCCGAAACGACGGTGTTAGCAATTACCGAAACGGTGAAATCGAAGCCCGACTGCGTCTTTGTAACGCTTATGTCGTCCTGCGAGACGAGGCAGGCGAGAGCCTTGTTTGAATGTTCCAGAACCTGCATTATTCTGCGCGCAACCATGCCTTCGTCGGGCGTGAGTTTGGATATGGTAAGATTGCACTCGAACTCTTCTGGCACGAACTGGCGGACTATGCTGTTCGCCTGTTTTTCGTCCTCTGCCGAATACGCCGTATCCGTAATCAGGCTGACGTTTACTTTATGTCCCGCTCTTTCGAGGCTGACTGACGATAGAACGGCAGAGCCGAAAGACGGTATTGTGTGTATTTTTTCGATAAATTCAGTCATTAATTAACTCTTCTATCTCCGCGAGGAAAACCTCTTCTGCCTGCGCGGACGGAATTTTTTTTGTTATTTGTCCGTTTCTGAATATGACGCAGTAATCCTGCGCGCCCGCAATGCCTATATCGCAATCTTTCGCTTCGCCCGGACCGTTTACCACACAGCCCATGACGGCGACTTTCAAAGGCTTTCTTATGTGCTCTACGCGCTCGGTAACCTTTTGAGCGAGCTCCATTGAATTCCACATGCACCTGCCGCACGTGGGGCAGGAAATAACATCGACAAAGTTGTTATCCAGCCCGACGGCGCGAAGAATTCTACGCGCGGCGACGACTTCCCTTACGGGATCGCCCGTAATCGATACGCGCATGGTATCGCCTATTCCGTCGAGGAGCAGTGAGCCGAGGGCGACCGAAGATTTGACAACCGCCATTTCCTCCGTACCCGCCTCGGTTACGCCTATGTGCAGGGGATAATCGCAGCGGGAAGAAAGCAGTCTGTATGCCTTTACCGTAAGGGGCACGGACGAGGCTTTTACAGAAATCACTATGTCGTTTACGCCCTCTTTTTCGAGAATTGAAACGTTTTTAAGCGCGCTTTCGACGAGAGAATATTCGTTTTTGCCGTATTTTGCGAGAAATTCCTTTTCCACGCTGCCCGTATTCGCGCCTACGCGCACGCAGATTTTGTGCGCTTTTATGCAGTCGGCAACCGCCTTGACAGCGCTTTCGTCGCCGATATTGCCGGGGTTTATTCTGACTTTGTCGCAACCGTTTTCTATGGCGGCAATGGCGAGTTTGTATGAAAAATGAATGTCCGCGACGAGAGGAATTTTAATTGCTTCCTTTATGCTTTTGATAGCTTTTGCGTCGCTTTCGTCGAGGACGGAAACCCTGATTATGTCGCAGCCCGCATTTTCGAGCGATTTTATCTGCGCGACCGTTGCGGAAACATCCGACGTCTTGGTCGTGCACATCGATTGAATTTTTACGCTTTCGCCTCCGCCGACGAGCACTCCGCCGACCGAAACGCACCTTGTTTTACCGTTCATTTAAATAAATTATAAGGCAGTTTGCACTGCCTTTGAAAAAATTTTTATTTTTTGTTTTCCATCATCTTCTGAAGCTCTGCCATAAACGAAGAAATGTCGGTGAACGACCTGTAAACGCTCGCATATCTGACATATGCCACTTCGTCCAGCGCTTTGAGCTCTTCCATTACCATTTCGCCGATAACTTTTGAAGATATCTCCTGCTCCATGGAGTTATATACGCGCTTTGTGATATTATCGACCATTTCATCGATTTTACTCATCGAAACGGGACGCTTTTCGCAAGCCTTGACGATGCCGTTTTTTATCTTGCCCGCGTCGAACGCCTGCCTCGTTCCGTTTGCCTTGACGACGAGCACGGGGGTATCTTCAATGGTTTCGTACGTCGTGAAACGTTTGCCGCACCTTACGCACTCCCTTCTGCGACGGATTGTCCTTCCCTCGTCGGCAGAACGACTGTCGATAACTTTGCTGTCTTCGCAACCGCAGTATAAACACTTCATAATTTTACCTTTTCGCGTTTTCTCTTATTATACCACTAAATATTGTATTTGTAAAGAATTTTAACCGAAAATGCGGGCATAAACGCCGTTTATGCCCGCATTTTCAAAAACTTATCTGAAATATCTTACGCCGCTTTCGAAAATCTTCATATCGTAATTTCCGCGGACGTTTTTGTAGAGGTTTTCGCCTATGCGCTCGGAATGTCCCATCTTGCCGAACACCCTGCCGTCGGGCGAGGTTATGCCCTCAATCGCCCACGTGCTGCCGTTGGGGTTATAGGGGCTGACCATCGTGGGAGTGCCGTCGAGATCGACGTACTGCGTTGCAATCTGACCGCCTGCGCGCATTTTTTCAAGCTCCGCCGCATTTGCGACAATCTTGCCTTCGCCGTGAGATACGGGAACGGTATAAACTTCGCCGACCTTGCAAGCCGACAGCCAGGGGCTGAGGTTGGACGCAACCCTTATTCCCACCATGGTAGAAACATGGCGGGATATGTTGTTGTAGGTGAGCGTGGGCGACTGTTCGGTGAGCGGGCTGACCTTGCCGTAAGGCACAAGCCCGAGCTTTATGAGCGCCTGGAAACCGTTGCATATGCCGAGGATAAGTCCGTCGCGGCTGTCGAGAAGTTTCATAACCCTCTCCGCTATTGCGGGGTTCTTGAATGTAGTTGCAATGAACTTGCCCGAGCCGTCCGGTTCGTCGCCGCCCGAGAAACCGCCGGGGAATGCAATAATATTTGCCCTGTCGACAGCCTTTATTATAGCCTGAACGCTCTCCTCGATATCCGCGGGAGTGCGGTTTTTGATGACGAGTATTTCGGGCTCTGCGCCTGCCAGACGGAAAGCCCTTGCCGTGTCGAGCTCGCAGTTAGTTCCGGGGAATGCGGGAATGAACACGCGGGGACGGGCGAGTTTTGTGGCAATATTTGTATATTTTGCACCGCCCGTATATGAACAGTCGGGCACGATGCCCTCTGCGGGCGCTACGCTGGGGAACACGCCTTCGAGCTTGGAAATGTAGGAATTGAGTGCGCGAGCCTCGTTGACCTTCTGTCCCGAGCAGGTAAAGCCGCTCTCCGTCGTCTGACCGAGGCAGACATAATCAATATCGCCGAGCGTCTTTATATCGTCGCACGCAACTATTATATCGCCGTAGCGCTCTGCAAAAAGGTGAGCTGCGTCGCAGTCGAAATCGAAGCCCAGACCGTTGCCGAGACAGCTCTTTACCACCGCTGAAACGGCGCCGCCGTTTTCGACCACGGTTGCAAAGTCGATGTTGCCGCACTTGATGTTGGCATGCACCGCCGTATAAAGTTTTTTGAGATATTCAAAGTCGGGCACGAAACTTTCATCCTTCTTCATGGGAAGAAGATAGAGCTTTACGCCCTTCTTTTCGAGAACGTTTGTGATGAGCGCGGAAGCCTTTGCGGGTGCGAGAGCAAAAGATATGAGCGTGGGCGGAACGTCGATGTGCTCGAAAGTGCCGCTCATCGAGTCCTTGCCGCCGATTGCGCCCAGTCCTAAATTAATCTGCGCATACAGCGCGCCGAGGAGTGCCGAAAGCGGAACACCCCATCTCTTTTTATCGTCGCGCAAGCGCATAAAGAATTCCTGTAAAGTAAGGCGGATATCCTTATAGTCCGCACCTGCCGCAACGACCTTTGCAACCGAGGTTACGATAGAGTAAATTGCGCCCGTGAAAGGCGAGGACGACATGAGGTCGGGGCTGTAACCGTATGCGGAAACCGTGCAGTCGTCCGTTTCGCCGCCGACTACCTTTGCCGCCATCGCAATTACGGGAGTGAGCTGATATTTTCCGCCGAAAGGCATATACACCGAACGCGCGCCGATGGTAGAGTCAAACATTTCGCAAAGCCCCTTCTTGGAGCAGACGTTAAGCCGCGAGAGCGTGTCTGAAAGCGCTTTGGAAAAATCTGCAACTTCTGGAACTGCGAAAAAGTCGGTTACATTATCGTTAATCTCCGCGGAAGTTATCTGCTTTACGCCGTTGGTATCGAGGAAGTCCCTCGAAATATCCACTATGACCTTGCCGCGGTGGTACATTTTCATTCTTCTGTCGTCGGTAACGGTTGCGACGGGCGTTGCCGAAAGATTTTCCTGCGCGGCGAGAGCAATGAACTCCTCTACGTCGGAAGCATCGACGACTACCGCCATTCTTTCCTGCGATTCGGAAATTGCAAGCTCCGTACCCGAAAGACCTTCGTACTTTTTGGGAACTTTGTCAAGTTCTATTACAAGTCCGTCGGCGAGTTCGCCAATGGCGACGGATACGCCGCCTGCGCCGAAGTCGTTACACTTTTTGATTTTGCGCGTTACTTCCTTGTTGAGGAAAAGGCGCTGAAGTTTGCGCTCGGTGAGCGCGTTACCCTTCTGCACTTCCGCTCCGCAGGTCTGAACGGACTTTTCGTCGTGCGCCTTGGATGAACCCGTAGCGCCGCCGCAGCCGTCTCTGCCCGTTTCGCCGCCGAGAAGGATAATTACATCACCCTTGCAGGGCTTTGCGCGGTAAATCATATCCGAAACCGCGCCGCCGACAACATAGCCCGTTTCAAGCCTCTTAGCCTTATAGCCGCTGTGGTAAACTTCATCTACCTGACCTGTCGCGAGACCTATCTGGTTGCCGTAGGACGAGAAACCTGCCGCAGCCGTCTTTGTTATAACTCTCTGGGGAAGTTTGCCCTTTAAGGTTGCATCCAGACTTTCGGTGGGGTCTGCGCAGCCCGTTACGCGCATAGACTGAATGACGTAAGTTCTGCCCGAAAGAGGGTCGCGTATTGCGCCGCCGAGGCAGGTTGCCGCTCCGCCGAAAGGTTCTATTTCGGTGGGGTGGTTATGCGTTTCGTTCTTGAACATGACAGTATAGCTCTGCTTTTTGCCGTCGAGCACGGCATCGATCTTTATCGAGCAGGCGTTGATTTCGTCAGATTCGTCGAGGTTGTTCAAAAGCCCTTCCTTTTTGAGCTTTTTGACCGCGATGGTCGCTATATCCATAAGGCAGGGATATTTGTCGGGTCTGTTTGCGTACATTTCCGCAAACAGGTTGCGATAGAGCGAAAGCGCGGCGTTTATATGGGGGTTGTCCGAATGGACGGTTATGTCGCTTATTTCCGTCGCGAACGTGGTATGACGGCAATGGTCGGACCAGTAAGTATCAATAACCCTTATTTCGGTTTCAGTCGGGTTGCGCTTTTCGCCCTTAAAATAGTCGCGGACGAAAATAAGGTCGGCAACCGTCATTGCCAGTCCCATCTTTGCGTGATATGCCGCAATGGCCTCGTCGTCCATATCGGTAAAGCCTTCCACTTCCTTTACGTCCTCTGCGCGCACGGCAACGTGTGCGAGAGATGAAGGTTTTTCGAGGGAGACTTCCTCGCTTTCGACGGGGTTTATGAGGTGCTTTTTGATTTTGGAAAGCTGCTCTTCGTTTACGCCCTTGACTGCATAGACGTTTGCACACTTGATCAAAGGGCGCTCCTTCTGCGTGAGAAGCTGAACGCACTGCGCCGCGCTGTCTGCTCGCTGGTCGTACTGACCCGTGAGGTATGCAATGGCAAACACGCTGTAATCTGCGGGGAATTTTACCTCTTCGAGGTAAACGTTATCTACGGGAGGCTCGGAAAAGACGCAGGGAACTGCCGCTTCGAATTCCTCGCGGCTGATATTTTCAACGTCGTAGCGTATGAGCTGGCGCACGTCTTCAACATTAATTTTGAGGAGGTTTTTTACGTCCTCGGCGACCTTTTTCGCCTGTAAATTGTCCTTTTTTTCAACAAAAATTCTGTATATCATAATTTAACCTTCGCGGTACTTGATGCCTATATCCTTGCGGTACTGCATGCCTTCCCAACTGATATTGGAAACTGCGGCGTAAGCCTTTTTTCTCGCTTCTTCCACGTCTGCACCCTTTGCAACGACGTCCAAAACTCTGCCGCCGTTTGTAACGAGCTTACCGTCTTTGACCGCCGTGCCCGCGTGAACGAGGACACAGTCGCCGATATCGCCTATCGTAATTTCCTTGCCCTTGGCATAATGCAGAGGATAGCCGCCGCTCGCGAGCACTACGCAAACGCATGCGCCGTCCTCCCATTCGATTTTGACGTCAGAAAGTCTTCCGTCGGTAACAGCTTCGAAAATATCCATCAAATCGGTTTTTAGCATGGGCAGAACGACCTGCGTTTCGGGGTCGCCGAAGCGCGCGTTGTACTCGACCACTCTCATGCCCTTGTCTGTGCGCATAAGTCCGAAATACAGGCAGCCTTTGAATGTTCTGCCCTCGGCATTCATTGCGTTCATCGTCGGGAGCATTATTTTATTGTAAACTTCGTCGGCTATCTCTTTTGTCCAGAAAGGGCAGGGCGAGAACGTCCCCATTCCGCCCGTGTTGAGCCCGGTATCGCCGTCGCCCGCGCGCTTGTGGTCGCACGATGTGATCATGGGAACGATGGTCTTTCCGTCGGTGAACGCGAGGACGGAAACCTCCTCGCCCGGGGTGTATTTAAGTCCCTGCATACACTCTTCGATGACTATTTTTTCGCCCGCGCGCCCGAAAGCCTTGTCGAGCATTATCTCTTTAAGCCCTTCTTCCGCCTCTTTAAGCGTCTTACAAATAAGGACGCCCTTACCGAGGGCAAGTCCGTCGGCTTTAAGCACAATGGGCGCGCCCTTTGAACGGATATATTCAAGCGCGTCGCCGTAGTTGGAAAATGTTGCGCTCTCCGCCGTGGGGATGCCGTATTTTTTCATCAGGTCTTTGGCGAAAGCCTTACTGGCTTCTATGACGGCAGCATTTTTTCGCGGTCCGAAACAGCGTTTGCCTATAGCTTCCAGCTCGTCCACAAGACCTGCGGCGAGGGGGTCGTCGGGAGCGACGACATAGTAATCTATCTGGGGATTTGCAAGCGCGAACGCTTTTACCGCCTCGGCGTCCATATAATCGACGTCGACGTTTTCAGCTATCTGCGCCGTGCCCGCGTTGCCCTTCATGCAGTATAATTTATCAACCCTGCGGCTCTTTTTCAAAGCGAGCAAAATTGCATGCTCTCTGCCGCCGTTGCCAATAACGAGTACGTTCATTTATCCTTCCAAAATAAAATTTATCAGTGTTTGAAATGTCTGTCGCCTACAAAAACCATGGCAATGCCCGCAGCATTACAAGCCTCTACCGAGGCTTTGTCCTGAATGGAGCCGCCCGGCTGAATGATTGCGGTGATGCCCGCCTTTACGCACTCTTCCACGCAATCGGGGAAGGGGAAGAACGCATCGGATGCCATAACAGATCCCTTTGCCTCTTCGCCTGCGTGAGAAATAGCCTGCTGCGCCGCCCAGATACGGTTGGTCTGACCCATGCCGATACCCGTAGTTCTGCCCTGCTTACCTATGACAATGGCGTTGGATTTTGTGTGCTTTACGACCTTCCAGGCAAATTTCAATGCCTCAATCTCGTCGGCCGTGGGAGCGCGGTCGGTAACTACGCCGAGCCCGTAAACTGTTCTCGTCTTGCCCGAAGTGAGTACTTTTTCTTCAACAGTCGCCTTTTTGGAGAAAAGGCTTTCGTCCTCGTTGTGAATGAGGGTGTTATCGTACTGCTGAACGAGCAGACCACCATAGACTTTTTTCATGTCGTATGCGTCTTTCGCTCTGGGAGCGGAGATGTTTTCTATTTGAAGAAGGCGGATATTTTTCTTGCCTTCGAGAATTTCAAGCGCTTCCTTGGAATAGGAAGGAGCCATTACGATTTCTATGAAAATTTTGTTGATTTCGGTTGCCGTAGCGGCGTCAACTTCGCCGTTTATAGCCAAAATGCCGCCGAAAACGGACACGGGGTCGGAATTGTACGCGCGAAGATATGCTTCGTGAATGCTTTCTCCCGTGCCTACGCCGCATGGATTTGCGTGCTTGCACGCGACGACTGCGGGGGTCGAGCCGAACTCTTTTAAAAGTTCGAGGGCGCCGTTGGCGTCGTTGATATTATTATATGAAAGTTCCTTGCCCCAGAGCTGTTTAGCCGAGGAAAGCGAACCGGGACGGATGAATTCTTCGTTATAGAATACCGCCTGCTGCTGGGGATTTTCGCCGTAGCGCATATCCTGTGCCTTTTCGTATGCGAAAGTTACGCTGTCGGGGAAGGTTATGCCGAGCTGGCTTGCAAGGTAGTTGGAAATAAGGCTGTCGTAAACTGCCGTATGCGCAAATACCTTGTATTGAAGATATTTCTTGGTTTCGAGCGTTACTCCGCCCGCGCGCAGTTCGGAAAGAACTTTATCGTAGTCCTTGGGATCTACTATAACTGCCACGTCCTGATAGTTCTTTGCGGCTGCCCTTATCATTGTGGGACCGCCGATATCGATATTTTCGACGCATTCAGCAAAGTCCGCACCCTTTGCAAGCGTTGCTTTGAAGGGATAAAGGTTTACGCAGACTACGTCGATTGTGTTTATGTTGAGCTCTTCGAGCTGTTTCATATGCTCGGGATTGGAGCGCATGGCGAGAAGCCCCGCGTGTACGTTGGGGTGAAGAGTTTTTACTCTGCCGTCGAGGCACTCGGGGAAGCCCGTTATCTCGGATATGCCGATAACTTTAAGCCCCGCCTCTTTGAGCGCCTTTGCCGTGCCGCCCGTGGAGATAATTTCAAAACCGCATTCTGCAAGTCCCTTGCAGAAATCTACTATGCCAGCTTTGTCCGAAACGCTGACAAGTGCTCTCTTCTTCATTTCCATGCTGATAAACTCCTTTTATTTTCAAGTAAATAAATTTTATAAATTTTCGGTATTCTGACTTTCGCCCTCTTCGGCTTTTCCGCTCTCTGCAACCTGTTCGGCTTTGTCTTTTTTCTTATAAAACGTGCAGAAAAGAGCGTAACCGAGAATGCATACTATTACAAAGAACATTGCGAGCGGCGCTACGAGCGACGACATTGCAAGCGAATACAATGTGAAATATTGCTGATTGGTGGTACCGGAAAGCAAAATAGGTTTTTTTCCGCTACTCAACCATATATACCAAATTCTTTCATGGTTCAGCCTGTCGCCATAAGTTCCAAGCCAAATGCTATCCGTAACAACAAACAAAATTATAAATGCAATGAATGCAATAAAAGAAACGCCGCACAAAACGCATTTAGCTACTTTGTTTTTAACGGAATAACCTATAACTGCAGATACAGCGCCTGCAGTTCCCGCAATTCCACCCGTAAGAATACATATTGCGACAGGATACTGCAACTCAAAATATCCGTCAAGATTTACTTCCTGTACCAATTCTTCTGTTTCAATTGTTTCAATTTCATAAAAAGTAGTATAATTGAGCAACTCAACTGCTGTATATATGAGCGCAAAACACGTGATAAACGCCGCAAAAACAGCGAGCGCGAAAATCACGTCTGTAACCCTGTTTGTCTTCATATTCTCCCCTTAAAATATCTGTTTTCAGTCACTGACTGAAACAAAGCGACCAGTCTTTTTTATTTTACCTTCGCAGAGCTTTTTTACGCACCAGGGAAGAAGTTGGTGCTCAACTTCGAGAATTCTCGCCTGCAGGCTTTCCGCGCTGTCGCCATCTTTAACTTCCACCGCCCTCTGCGCGATTATTGCGCCGCCGTCGGGCACTTCGTTGACGAAATGCACCGTGCAGCCCGAAATTTTCGCGCCGTAATCTATGACAGCCTGATGAACTTTCAACCCGTAATAGCCGCTTCCGCAGAATGACGGTATCAATGAGGGATGAATGTTTATTATTCTGTCCTCGAACGACTTTATAAAGCTCAGAGGTATGATTTTAAGCCAGCCCGCGAGGACTATATAATCAACTCCCCGCATATTGAGCGTGAATTCGAGTTTTTTATAAAGTTCCTCGAGGTCGGGATAATCTTTTTTTGCAAAAACTTCCGAAGGAATGCCGTGCTTTTTCGCGCGCTCGATGGCGCCTATACCCTCCTTGGAGGCTATGAGACAGGCAATCTCGCAGAAAGGCTTCTTTTCGTTTGCGTCAATTATAGACTGAAAATCGGTTCCGCCGCCGCTGGCGAATACCGCTATGCGCTTCATCAAACCAGTTTCACCCCGCTGCCCTTGCAGGTCTTACCTATTATGCAGCACTCCTCGCCCGTCGAGCGGAGCTGTTCCATTGCCGCCTCGGCGTCCTTTTTTGCGACGCAGACGACCATGCCTATGCCCATATTGAAGGTGTTGTATGCCTGCTCCTTCTTAATTCCCGCTTTCTTCTGCATAATTGAGAATATTGCGGGCACTTCGTAAGACTTTGTGTTAATTCTGCAACCAATTCCCTCGGGAAAAATGCGTGGAATATTTTCGATAAAGCCGCCGCCCGTTATATGAGCTATGCCCTTGACTTTGACCTTTTCAATGAGTGCAAGTATGGAATTCACGTAAATTCTTGTCGGAGTAAGGAGAACATCGATGGGCTTTGCGCCGAGGCGCTCGTCGTACTTTTCGAGCTCTTCCAAATTCTCGCCCCAGAGCTTGCGGACGAGAGAATAGCCGTTAGAGTGAACGCCGCTCGATTTGATGCCTATGAGCACGTCGCCCGACTTTATCTTTTTGCCGTTGATGACTTTTTTCTTATCTACGACGCCTACGGCAAAACCTGCAATGTCGTACTCGCCGTCAGCGTAAAAACCGGGCATTTCTGCCGTTTCGCCGCCGATTAAAGCCGCGCCGCACTGGCGGCAGCCTTCGGCAACGCCAGAAACGACGGTTGCTACGACTTCGGGAGAAAGTTTGCCCGTAGCGAAATAATCGAGGAAAAAGAGAGGTTTTGCGCCCTGGCAGACTATGTCGTTGACGCACATAGCCACGGCGTCGATACCGATAGTATCGTGCCTGCCCGAAAGGAATGCGTACTTGAGCTTTGTGCCCACTCCGTCCGTGCCCGAAACGAGAACGGGTTCCTTATAGCCCTTGGGCATGCTGAAAAATCCGCCGAACGAACCTATGTCGCCGAGAACGTTTTCGTTATACGTCGATTTGACGTGGTCGCGCATAAGTTTTACGGCTTCATAGCCCCTTTCTACGTCTACGCCGCTGTCTTTATACGATATTGCCATAATATTTTCTCCTGTAATTTATTCGAGTTTGAGTTTGTCCGCCTCATAACCGTCGAGCGGATAAGGATACTGACCTGTGAAACAGCCGAGGCAGAACCCTACCTTTGCCGTTTTGCAGGTTTCAACCAGCTGATCTACCGTAAGATATCTGACGCTGTCCGCGCCGAGACTTTCGCATATCTGATCTTCGTTTTTATATGCGCCTATGAGCTGACCGTACGTCTGTATATCAATGCCGAGGTGGCAGGGATGCTTGATTATGGGCGAGCATATGCGGATATGAACTTCCGCCGCGCCCGCGTCGCGCAGCATTTTAATTATTTTGCGCATGGTTGTGCCGCGCACTATGGAGTCGTCTATGATAATTACGCGTTTGTCGCGTATATTTGCACGCAGCGCGTTCATCTTGACGTTGAGGCTGTTTTCCCTCTGCCTCTGGTCGGGCTGAATGAAGGTTCTGCCGACGTATCTGTTCTTGGCGAGCGCCTCGACGAAAGGTATGCCGCTCTCTTCGGCATATCCGCGCGCCGCCACGTTGGCGGAATCGGGAACGCCCGATACGAGGTCGGCTTCTACGGGGTAGTAACGGGCGAGAAGTTTGCCCGCCTCCTTTCTCGCCTCATATACGCTGCAACCGTCGAGTATGGAGTCGTGGCGCGCGAAATAAACGTATTCGAATATGCACATACTGCTCTTTTCGGGCAGGTTTTCCATCATATAAGAATGAACGCCGGCGCTGTCTATGACGACTATTTCGCCAGGCTTTACGTCGCGCAGGAAATTCGCGCCTACCGCGTCGAGCGCGCACGTTTCGCTGGCAACTATGTAGTCGTCAACCGCCGTGCCTATGCAGAGCGGTCTTATGCCGTAAGGGTCGCGCACGGCTATGAGTTTATCCGTCGTCATGATGACGAGCGCATACGAGCCCTTGAACTTCGGGCACGCCTTTTTTACGCCCTCTAAAATATCTCCTTCCGAAAGACTGTTTATCACGACCGCCATTACTTCGGAATCGATAGTCGTCTGGAAAACGGCGTTGTTTTTTATCATTTCGTCGCGGAGCTGTCTGGTGTTTGTGAGGTTGCCGTTGTGCGCGAGCGCCATCTTGCCGCACTTGCCCGTAAAAACTACAGGCTGCGCGTTGAGAAGCTGGCTGGCGCCCGTCGTGGAATAACGAACGTGCCCTATGGCTATGTCGCCTTCGGGAAGTTTGTCGAGGTTGCCGCCCGAGAAAATATCGGGCACGAGCCCCATTCCTTTGTAATAAGTGATTTTGTCGGCGTAAGATACGGCTATGCCCGCGCTCTCCTGTCCGCGGTGCTGCAAAGCATAAAGACCGTAATAACATGTGTACGCCACATTTCTGTTTTCCTGAGAATATACGCCGAATACGCCGCACTCCTCATGAATTTCACTCTGAATTTCGTCCATAAATTCTCCTGAAACGAAAAATTATTCCTTACCCGTCCAACAATACGCGCAAAAGCTGCAAGGCTCTGTGCCGATAGCTCGGATAAGCCCTCCGAGCGACGCAATTAAAGAAATTAGCACTTTAACTTATCGCATACATATTTACGCATTGCCCTACCTTGTCCGATACGGGCGCAATTATATTCTTTTATATATTAAATAGCATTCTCGCCTTCAAGTGCCGCCAAGGGCGGACAATAAAGTCCAAATCTTAGGACGAACGCGAGAAATTACCGATGTATCGCCGAGAGAACACTTTGCGCGTTATCTCTTCGGCGTTGTTGACTATGCCAATGGTACATATCGCATACCATTTAAAATTATTCTCCGGTAAGGCGCTTGAAGACTTCGTTGTAAGCGTCTTCAACTCCGCCGAGGTCGCGGCGGAACCTGTCCTTATCGAGGCTGGTGTGTTTTGTCGTGTCCCACGTGCCTGCTTCCCAGAAGCGACAGGTATCGGGGGAAATTTCATCGGCAAGGATTATCTGACCCTTAAATCTGCCGAATTCGAGCTTGAAGTCGATAAGGTCGATATTGAGCTGCTTGAAGAAGGCTTTGAGTGCGTCGTTTACTGCGAAAGCCATGTTCTTTATTGTCTCGATTTCTTCCTTGGTGGCAAGGTTGAGTGCGAGAGCGTGATAGCTGTTGAGCAGAGGATCGCCGAGTTCGTCGTTCTTGTATGAGAACTCTATCGTGGGAGCCGAAAGCAAAGTTCCTTCGGCAACGCCGTACTTTTTGGAGAAGCTGCCTGCGGCAACATTCCTTATTATAACTTCGAGGGGAACGATCTGAACCTTCTTTACGACGGTGTTTCTGTCGTCAATCTGCTCGACGAAGTGCGTGGGAATACCCTTCTTTTCAAGCATGGACATCAACATGTTGCTCATTTTGTTGTTGATGACGCCTTTGCCCGAAATAGTTCCCTTTTTAAGTCCGTTGAACGCAGTAGCGTCGTCCTTGTAAGATACTATTACGTAGTCGGGGTTATCGGTTGCATAAACCTTTTTTGCCTTTCCTTCGTAAAGCTGTTCCTTCTTTTCCATATTTATCTGGCATCTCCTTAAGATTATTATTTAAAATTAATTACCCGCAGGTGCACTGCGGGTATATAAGATTATCAAAGATTTTTAAGTTCCTGTTGAAGGGCGCAATCGTCCTCATTTATTTTCTGGCGCATTTTTCGCTTGTATTCCGTAAGTTTTTCGGCTATTTCAGGGTATTTTACGCCTAAAATCTGCGCGGCAAGAAGCCCCGCGTTTTCGCCGCCGTTGACGCCGACCGTGGCTACGGGAATGCCCGAAGGCATCTGAACGATGGAAAGCAGGCTGTCGAGACCGCCCATCATGTCAGTTTTGACGGGCAGACCGATAACGGGCAGGGTTGTATAAGCTGCAATGACCCCGCCGAGATGAGCGGCTTTGCCCGCAGCACATATTATTACTTCCACCCCGTTCTTTTTAGCGTCAGAAGCGAATGAATGCGCTTCCTCGGGCGTTCTGTGCGCGGAAATTACGCGCACTTCGGTCTCGATACCAAAATTTGAAAGCGCGGTTACCGCAGGTTTTACTACGGGGAAATCCGACTTTGACCCCATTAAAATTGCTACTTTAGGCATAATCAATCTCCTGTATCAATCGTAAAATACGTGGCATACTTAAAGTATGGTGTTGGTGTATATCATTTTTACGGTATATATACTCGCTATCAATTTTTATTCGGTAATGCTGCTCATCTGGCAGAAAAACGAATATTTAAGCGACGAGAGCAAATTAAACAGCGGCGACGGAAAACTTATACTTTCCGCGCTGCTGGGCGGAGCAATCGGCATTTATGTCGCCATGTTCATAACCAGGTTCAAGCTGAAAAACATGCTGTTCATGATACTCATGCCCGTAATAGGCGCGCTGAACATATGGTTCTTCGTGCTGGCTTACCGCTCGGGTTTCACCTTTGTGGTTTTATGACACTACATTTGTAATTTACATTAAGATTATAACACAATATATAGCAAAAATAAAAATGTTTGAGCGCGATTTTTTACAAATTAGCCGACAAAATTTTGATAAAATCGCCATGAAACGATTGACAAAATAAAATATCTCCGCGCGCACGCCTTTTGCAAGGCGTGCGCGCGGAGCTTTATGCAACAAAAACACAAAAACCGCCGATTATCTTTTAATTCATGTTGTAAGCGCGGCGATGAGCTCCTCCCTTAAAGGAGAATTGCCGCCGAACGATGACAAAGCGTTGTTCGGTTTGTCGAATATAATCTTCCCGTCCGAAATGACTATTATTCTGTCGGCGAGAAAAAGTGCTTCGTCCGCGTCGTGAGTTACAAACACCGCCGTTCTGCCGCTCGCCGAACGAACTTCGCAGAACGCCTGCATCATATCCTTTTTGAGCTTTAAATCGAGCGACGAAAAGGGTTCGTCCATGAGAACGACATCGCTTTCATATAAAAAGGCTCTGGCTATTGCCACCCTCTGCGCCTGACCGCCCGACAGTGCGACGGGATAACTTTCAGCTTTTTCTGCAAGTCCCACCCTTGCGAGCACGGCATTTATTTTTTCATCGTCGTTGCAGATGAGTTTTAAATTTTTTCTTACGGTAAGATTGGGCACGAGGCGCGGTTCCTGAAAAATATAGGAACATCTTACCTTATCGACCGCGCCCTCATAGCTCGTAAGACCCGCAATTACGTTAAGAAGGGTCGTTTTGCCCGCTCCGCTTCCGCCGAGAATGCAGGTTACCTTGCCGTCTTCGATTTCGAGGTTGAAATGTTCGAAAACAATCGCGTCTCTGTAACTTTTTTTTAAGTTTTCAATGCGCATCGCTCCCCTCCTTTACCATCCATCTGCCGATGTAGCGCCTTAAAAGCGCCGACAGCAGTTCGAGGATAAGCCCAATCAATATGCACATCAGTGTGAGCGCCGCAAAGAGAGGCATTTCGGCAAAGAGCCGCGCCTGCTGCATCATTCCGCCGAGACTGCCGAGAGTATATGAAAGCACCTCGGCAGAGACCATGACTTTCAGCCCCAGCGAAAGCCCCGCGCCGACCTGCGCGACCACTTCGGGGGCGACTGCGGGCAGAATTATTTTTGTCAGTCTGTCCTTTGTGCTTACGCGATAGACCTTTGCCATTTCTATCAGGTTGCCGTCCACCCCGTCTGCCGCCGCCATGAACTGCGAATAGACCATAGGAAAAATAACAAGCGCGGTTACAACCGACGGGGCAACGCGCGGGCTCGTCCATATGAGCAGAATTAAGGTTATCGCCATGGTGGGGAGCGTTCTCACGACGGAGATAATGCACGCAAAAGTCGCCCTGAATTGTCTGCATACCGCCGAAACGGCGGCAAAAACCGCCGCGAGGGCGAACGATACCGCAAATGACGCGAGCGTGCGCAGCAAAGTGTTGCCGAGCGCGGAATAAAATTTTCCGTCGCCGAACAGGGCAAAAAACTGAAAAAGAGTATCGCCTATCGAAGGTATTATATATTCGTTGCCGACGGCGACGCAGGCTATGTGCCATATCAGTATAAGAATGCCCGCCGCGACGACCGCCCATACGGCGTTTGTTTTTGCAATTTTTCTTAAAGTCTTCACTTTCAGCTTACTGTTTCGTAGGGTATATCGTATTTATTGAGCACGATTTTGAGCGTAAGCCCGGGAACGTTTGCAAGATTAATGACGCCCACCGTCTTTCCTTTGAGAACGGAGAGATTTTCAGCCGTTAAATGCTCGCCGTCCTTGGAAAGGATATAGAGGTTGCCGTTAGTAACAGTGCCGAGCATTTTATATTTTTGTCCGCTGCCGAGCAGTTTGCTTGCGGCATTTACGGGCAGAATGCATATATCCGCCGCGGGATTTTCGCCGCTGACACGCGCGCCGATGGTATCTGCCGCAACTATGTTATAAGTGAGGGCAGTCTGCGAGAAAGTATTTTCTTCCGCCATCAGCTTTGCCAGCGCGAGCGCGGGCGCTCCGTCGGGAGCATATACCGATACCGTCGAAGAGGTTGACGCCGTGCCGAGGCTCGTGCAGAAGAAACTTTCCGATACCTCTCCCACCATGGAAGGCTCTACTTCCGCCATTTCATCAAGGAAATTTGTTACGCGCTCTTTATCGTTCGCCGCATAAACGAGATGTATGCCGCAGTTAGCAATTACCTGCGAGGTGAGATTTTTTGCGTTGAATGTGGGCGTCGTGCCTTCGGGCAGGTGAGACGCGACGGAATCTATGACAGTCTGCGCCGAAGCCGTTTTTAGCCATTCTTCGTTTGCCTCCACTTCTTCGAGGAACGCCGAAAGGAATGCAGGGTTGCTTTCCACAAGCTCGTTTTTAGCGACTATTACCGCCTGGGGATAGCCGCCCTCCTCGCCGTAAAGCTGCTGAAGGTCGCCTGAGAATTTAAGCCCAACGGCGGTTGCGCGCGCGGTTGCCGCGGGTTCGGCGGCGACGTAATAGTCAACATCGGGCAAAACGCCGACAGAAGCCGCGTCAATGCCTAAAAGGCTGACTTTTTCGGGCGAGGTTTCTCCGCCAGCGCAGGCGGAAAAACTGACGGCGGTTACAGCCGCGCATACCGCAGACACAAGAAATTTAATTATTTTTTTCATTATTTCTCCTTTTCGGCGTCAGAAAAGTATCTTCCGCCTCAAAAATTATTTTTACTCATCAATGTCTTTGCCGTAACGCCGCTTATCATGCCTATTTTACCCGTTACGGTATTTATAATTTCGCTCGGCGCGTCGATTATTATGCATATGACGGACACTCCGCGCTCCTTATAGGGCACGCCCATTCTGCCTACCACGTAGTCGCCGAATTCGGAAAGCACGGCGTTTATTTTAGGGCTTTGTTCCCTGTCTTCGATTATGACAGATATTACGGCAAGCCTTTTTTCAGACATAAAAAACCTCCCCTTCAATCCGAAAGAGAGCGACAAAACGAGACGTCTGAAATTTTTGGCGTCTGTATTTTTTTGTCCCTTCACTTTCAGGCGAACCTTTTAATTCAGGCTGAATAAATTTACCATATCTTTCAGAAAAGTGCAAGCGTTTGCATAACGGGCGCGCGATTTTACATACTGTTAATATGAAACTCAAAATCTTAACCTTAATTTGTTTGACGGCGGCTTTTGCCGCACCTTTATGCGCATGCGGTTCGGGTCAGACGGGCGGAGGTCAGAACCTCAACCGTCAGCGCGAAACCCAGACCGTGCAGACAATACAGGACGAAAGCGACGATAGCCAATGCCCTGACGGGCAGGACGATTGCCGGCGCCCCGACGGAGACTGCGGCAAGGGCGACTGCGGCAAGGGCGACTGCGATGGGCATCATCACGGATGGCACCGCCCCAGACCACAGCCCCGCGAAGGGCAAGAAAAACAGAGTGCGCCCTCCGCGCTCATTCCTAGGCTGAACGGCGAAAAGCGCAAGCCTAACGCGCCCATGCCCAAACCCGACGACGAGAACAAGCCGAGCATTCTGCCTGCTCCCATGCCTGAAACAAAATAAAAAAAACGCGCCCGCGACGACGTCGCGGGCGCGTTTTGATTTTATAAAGTCTGTTTTATAAGTTTTATCGGTAGCGACAAAAAATTATAACTTGTTGTAATTGATGAGGCAACCGCTTAAAATAATCTTCTTTTCCTCTTTGGTGAGCTGACCGAGAGTGAGGTAAATATCCTTAACCTTACCTTCGGAAATGTGCTTTGCGGGAATGACGGGGTCGTCCGACTTGACGTGGGAAATTATGTTTTCGATATAAATGTAGTCGCCCACTTTAAAATCGAATGCTCTGCAAATGAGAGGAAGCATGCCCCAGTTGATGAGATTGGAACGATAGCGCTTGGTTGCGTATTCAAGGGCGATATTTGCAACGCCGCCGAGGACGCGCTGGCACGAAGCCGCCTGTTCGCGCGCAGAACCGTCGCCCGGTTTCTTTGCGACTACGCAGCTTCCGTACATAGTGTCGCCCGCAATTTTTATGCCGACCTCTTTAAGAACGCTTTCGGGAAGAACGCCATGGTCGCGCCTGTACTGCTCGTCGGCCTTTACCGCCTTTGCCCTTGCAACGTATCCGGGGTCCTTTCTGGAAAGCGCGAATTCCGCAAGGCGCAGAGGATTGGAACGATACGAAGAAGTCTCGCCCGAAGGAATAAGCTCATCCGTCGTAGTTACGGGGTCGGAAATGACAGATACCGCCTTTATGAGAATGTTTTTAGTCATGGGTATCTGTTCGGGCCAGTCTGCTATGTTGTTGCCATAGACGAGTTCAGCCGAGCTGTCGGGTTTGAGCGCGCCGCGGTAAACGCGGTTTTCGTATATAGTTTTATCGAAGTAATACTTCTTGATTTTTTTGGTGAAATATTCGCCTTCGGACGCAGGCGTGAGAATTCCGCCGTTTGCCGCAGTAGCAGCAATCGAACGGGCGTCCATCAGAGCGACGGAAGCGAGTTGCTGTTCGCCCAGCTTGGAACCTTCTCTGTTTTCAAAATTGCGCGTCGTATGGCGTATGGAAAAACCGTTGTCGGCGGGAGTATCGCCCGCGCCGAAACAAGGTCCGCAGAACGCCGTTTTGACTATCGCGCCGCTCTGCATGAGCGTAGAAACGTAGCCATTGTCCGTAAGGCATTTGAATACGGGCTGGCTCTGGGGATATACGCTGAGCGAGAATTCGCCGCAGCCGCAGCTTCTGCCGCGCAGAATTTCTGCCGCCTCCGCAATGTTTTCGTATGTACCGCCCGCGCATCCTGCGATTATACCCTGGCTGACGTGAATGCCGTCGTCTTTGATTTTATCGAGCAATCTGAAGGGCTTTTTGTAGCCTTTGAGTTTGTTGCCCGCTTCCTCCACTTCGCCTAAAATGTCGCGCGCGTTTTCTATGACTTCCCTTATGGTGAACGCATTTGAAGGATGGAAAGGCATAGCTATCATCGGTTCGACCCTCGAAAGGTCTATTACGACGGCGCCGTCGTAATATGCGGGGTCGGCGGGATGAAGCTCCTTGAAATCTTCCTCCCTTCCGTGGATAGCGAAGTATTCCTTGGTGATTTCGTCGGTCTCCCATACGGAAGAAAGGCAAGCCGTTTCGGTAGTCATAACGTCTATGCCGCAGCGGTAATCCATAGAAAGATTTTTTATGCCGGGGCCGATGAATTCGAGAATTTTATTCTTTGCGAAGCCGTTTTTAAACGTCGCTCCGACGAGCGCTATCGCGACGTCGTGGGGACCTACGCCCTGTTTGAGTTTACCTTTGAGATAAACGGCTATAACGTCGGGACGGCTGACGTCGTAAGTCTGATTGAGGAGCTGTTTGACAAGTTCGGGTCCGCCCTCGCCTATCGCCATAGTGCCGAGAGCGCCGTACCTGGTATGGCTGTCGGAGCCGAGTATCATCTTGCCGCAACCCGCTTCCATTTCGCGCATGTACTGGTGAATTACCGCAAGGTGGGGCGGAACGTAGTTTCCGCCGTACTTTTTAGCGGCGGAGAGACCGAACATGTGGTCGTCCTCGTTTATCGTGCCGCCTACCGCGCAAAGAGAATTGTGGCAGTTGGTCAGCGTATAAGGAATGGGGAATTTTTCAAGTCCCGAAGCCTTAGCCGTCTGAATTATGCCGACATAAGTTATGTCGTGCGAAGCGAGCGCATCGAATTTTATTTTAAGATGTTCGTCGTTGCCTGTGTTATGCGAAGAAAGAATGCCGTAAGCGATTGTACCCTTTATCGCGGCATGTTTCTGTCCGTCTCTGAAAAACGCCACGCCTTCGCGCACGAGTTTTCCCTGCGAATAATAAACGCCGCCCTTGATTAACTTGATCATTGTCATTTTCTCCGAAAAGATTGTTTTATATTTCTATTTTACTATATTTCCGCAATTATTTCAACCTTTGCGGGGGAGTAAAATTAAAATATCGCCCTTTAAAAGTTGCCTTTTTGCACGCGCGCCTTTATAATGTAAGCATGAAAAAATTCAAGTACAAGTTTTCGAGACTGACTTACTGGCTTATCATCGCAGGTCTGGCGCTCTCCGCGGCGGGCTTCGGCATAAATCTGTTCGTCTGCATAGACAACGGAATTTCCTCCGCAGCCGACCCCGTTTATCCCATAATTCAGTACACACTTATGTTCGCCGTAACGATTGCTTTGTTCGTCATTCTTGTAAGCATACTCATTTCGAGCTACTACGCCGTTGACGAAACAAAATTTATAACGAGCTTCGGATTTATCAAGAGCAAATACCTTATTAAAGACATCGAAACCGTAGAGCTTGACAGAAACACAAACAAGCTGTCCGTTTATTTTGCAAACGACACGTTTGTCGTGATAGTGGTCAAGGAAGAATGGTACGCCCAGTTTGTTCAGGCAATTTTAGACGTCAATCCTAAAATAGAATATTCTATTAAATCGAAGGAAAATACTCCCGACAAAGACCAGGACAAGGACAAAAAATAATAAATAAAAATTTAAGCCGCGCGTACGCAAATGCGTCCGCGCGGCTTTTTTAATTTAAATTTACCTTATTATTGAGTTAATTAAACTCACCTTATTATTGAGCGCGTTTTTTGTGCGCAAGTTTTTTAATCGAAGTGCGGTGCTCCTCTCCGCCCATCAGCCTGTAAAGATTTAAGTGATGAGCAATCCACGTGAGAAGGTTGAAAGCAAGAAGTATCATAAACGACACTACCACCCATGCGCTCTGCAAAGCAGTCTGATAACGCAGGAAAAATATTGCGCCCTGCCAGATAGTGAAGGACGAAACGCCGATGAGCGAAGCCATCGAACCCCACTCGAAGACGTATATGTAAACGACCAACCCTATTAAAAGCGCAATAGCAATGGGCACAAACCAAGCGACTTCGCACGAAACGCCGCAGGTAAATACCCCGAGCGTGGTGGCTATGCCCTTTCCGCCTTTGAATTTCATCGTTACGGGGAAAATATGCCCGATAACGGCGAACAGTCCGAAGAGATAACGCGAAAAATCTGCCACAGCAAAGCCTGTGCCCTCGAAGTACATTCCTTTGAATATGAGATAGCCGCACAGAACGGGTATGATGCCTTTGAAAGCGTCGCACAGGAAATTTATGAGCCCTATTTTGAGCCCGAACGTGCGCGACATGTTCATAGTTCCGGGGTTGCCGCTTCCTTCATGCCTTATGTCCTTGTGCTTGATTTTGGAAATTAGCACGGCAAAGTTGAAACAGCCTATAAAATAGCTGACAACCGCGCCGAGCACAAACCAATACCAGGTTGAGGCAAACGAAATAAACATTTCAGTTCTCCTTTTTCTCCCTCGTAACTATTCTTATGGGCGTACCCGAAAAGTTGAAGCACTTGCGCAGCGTATTTTCAAGAAAACGCTCGTAAGAGAAATGCAGAAGGTCGGTAGAATTGACGAACAGCACGAATGTGGGCGGCGCGACGGAAACCTGCGAGGAATAATACACCCTCAGTCTTCTGCCGTTGTATGAAGGCGGCTCGTTCGCGCGCACGGTATCGGATATTAAGTCGTTGAGCGTACCCGTGGGGACGCGGAAATGCGCGTTAGCATAAACTTCATCGACCATATTCATTATTTTTTCGGTGCGCTGACCCGTCTTTGCCGAAACATAGACAGACTTGAAATAGTCCATGAATTTGAGGTCTTCTTTGAGCTTGTCCTCGAATTTGTTGACCGTGTGAGTATCCTTTTCTATAAGATCCCACTTGTTCATGACGATTACCGAGGGCTTGCCCTGCTCATCGACGTAACCTATAATTTTTGTGTCCTGCTCGGTAAGTCCTTCGGTGCTGTCAACGACCAGTAGGCACACGTCCGCGCGGCGGACGGCGTCGAATGCGCGCATTACGGAATAATACTCCACGTCGTCTTCCACCTTGGACTTTTTGCGTATGCCTGCGGTGTCGATTATGGTATATTTTCTGCCGTCGTAGGTGAAAGCCGTATCTATGGCGTCGCGCGTAGTGCCCGCGATATCGGTTACTATCGAGCGTTCAAAGCCCAGAAGTTTGTTGACGAGGCTGCTCTTGCCCGCGTTGGGTTTGCCGACGACGGCGATTTTTATGCTGTCGTCCTCTTCATTTTCGTATTTGCCGAACCAGCTTACCGCTTCGTCCAGAACGTCGCCTATACCCGTAGAATGTTCGCTGGATACGGGGTAGGGTTCGCCGAGACCGAGGGAATAAAATTCAAAAATTTTATCCTCCGAATAGCTGTCTATTTTGTTTACGACTAAAATTACGGGCTTTTTAGAGCGGCGGAGCATGTCGGCGACGTCGTAGTCGGAAGTTGTCAGTCCCTCCTTTCCGTCAACGAAAAAGAGAATGACCTGAGCGGTATCGATAGCCACTTCCGCCTGCTTTTTGATCTCCTTCCACATGGTGTCTTCGGACTTGATTTCTATGCCGCCCGTATCGACAAGCGTGAACGCCTTGCCGCGCCACTCCGCGTCGGCATACAGTCTGTCGCGCGTAACGCCGGGGCGGTCTTCGGTGATAGAAATCTTTCTGCCCACTACTTTATTGAAAAACGTGCTCTTGCCGACATTGGGTCTGCCGACTATTGCCACAAGGGGATTTGCCATAAGTTTCCTTTAATATCTTTAATATTGACCGCGTAAAATGCCGCGGCACGATTGTTTTTTATTATTATAAACGATAATGCCCTTCTTGTAAAGAAAAAAACAGTCCCGCAGTTTTCAAAATGCGGGACTGTCGATTTACGTTTTAATTTACAACCAGGTGGGCAGAGCGCCGAATACAACGCCGAGCACGAACACCGCGAGAAGGATCCAGTAAACTATTTTCCAATCGCGCGACCTGCCGCGGACATAGCCGTATGCGGGGAATGCTATCGCAACAACGATTGCAAGGTTGGCGATAAGGCTGAAAATAGAAGCCACGCTCTGAAGCGTAGCGCCCACCTCGCCCGTATAGCGCGCAACAAATGCAAGAATGCCGCTGATAAGATAGAGTACCGCGGAAATCGCCATACCCCAGAATGCGCAGATCTTGACAAAATCACGATGGTAAGTCGTGGTAGTTGTCGTCGTCTTTTTTCTCTTTGCCATAACTATTTTCTCCTTTAATAATTATAATTTCTCAAAAATTAATATTTAACGCGCGCACGCCCATTAAGGCGGCGATTGCGTCAGTATTCAATTTTTTCGGTATCGAAAGATAACTTTTTAAGAACCGAAACGAAATAATCTGGGAGCGGCGCGGTGAACGCCATTCTTTCGCCCGTCCTCGGATGGGTAAGCTCTAACCTGCATGCGTGCAGAAGCTGACCCGCGAGCGAGAATTTCTGTTTTTTTATGCCGTACACGTCGTCGCCGACGACGGGATGACCGATATATCTTGCATGAACGCGTATCTGATGCGTCCTGCCCGTTCGCAGAGAAAAACGGCACAGAGTATATCCTCCGCTGCGCTCCTCTACGCGGAAATCGGTTATTGCAAGTTTACCTTTATCAGGCTCGACGACCGCCATTTTCGTTCTGTCGGCGGGGTTTCTGCCTATGTAAGTTGTTATAGTTCCGCTGTCCTCTTTAAGATTGCCTTCTAAAAGGGCGAGATACTGCCTTTTGCACGTCTTTTCGGCTATCTGGGCGGCGAGAGACGCGTGCGCCATATCGTTTTTTGCCACCACGAGCAAACCCGAAGTGTTTTTATCTATTCTGTGAACAATGCCCGGGCGAAGCTCTCCGCCTATGCCGCTTAGGTTTTTAAGGTGATACAAAAGCGCGTTTACAAGCGTTCCGTCGGGCGCGCCGTTGCCTATATGGACGGTCAGTCCCTGCTGTTTATTTATGACGGCGATGTCGTCGTCTTCGTAAACGATATCTATGGGAATATTTTCGGGCTTGACGCCGTATTCTTTGGGGTCGGGAACGGTGCAGAAAATTTCGTCGCCGCAGGACACGCTCTGCGAGGCTTTGGCAGTTTTGCCGTTGATTTTTACCTCTCCGCCGTCAAACAGCTTTTTGACCGCCGAACGGGTGAAATCGGAAAGATATTCGCACAGACATGTATCGGCGCGGCGGTATTCCTTTTCAGCGCGGAAAGCGTGTTCGCGCATCAGTTTTCTTCCCCGTCCTGCTTATTTTTTTCGCGCTCGCGCGCCTCTTTGGCTCTGCGCGTAAGGGGGATAATCGCCCATTCGTTAAGGAAAAGAAAATCTACGATTGCAACAATGACGCCGAAGACTATAAAGAAGTCGGCAAAGTTGCAGCACGCGCTGGTAAAAAGCATATTTACCCACACGAAGTCGCGCACGTAGCCGAAAACGAGGCGGTCGATGAGGTTGCCCATTGCGCCCGAAACAACCATTGCGATTGCAATTTTAAGCAATATAAATCTTTCGGGAAGCAAAGCAAACGCCGCGCACAGCGCGCATATGAGGACGACCGATATCGTTACGAGAAAAATTCTTCCCCACACCACGTCTGCAAAAAGCGAAAACGCCGAGCCCGTGTTTCTACGGTCGCTTTCGACCCATATAAAACCTTTTATGACGTCGAAATTCCAGCTGTCGGCGACTTCGAAATGTTTTAAAATGAGGTCAACTGCAAGCAATACGGCGAACACGACTATCGCTATTATGCTTATTTTGCCGAAATGCAGTTTATACTTCTTATCTGCCATACTGAAATTATACCACAGTAATCGCGCAAACAAAAGTATTTTATGTAAAATTTTTAAAAATTTAAGGGTGCAACGCAAATGTGTTGCACCCTTTTTATTCGGTTAAGCCTAAACTTATGAGTATCGCCTTGTCGACCTTGTTCATGGTATCGAACGAGAGCTCGCCTATTTTTTCGCGCAGTCTGCGCTTATCGAGCGTGCGAAGCTGTTCGAGAAGAATTACGGAGTCTTTGTTGAGCCCGTATGAATTGCACGGCAGTTCGATATGCGTGGGCAATTTTGCCTTGTTTATTTTGCTCGTAACCGCCGCGGCGATTATAGTGGGCGAAAATTTGTTGCCCACGTCGTTCTGCACGACGAGGACGGGTCGTATTCCGCCCTGCTCGCTTCCTACCACGGGAGACAAATCGGCATAGTAAAGTTCTCCGCGCTTTATCATATTTTCAACCTCCAGAGGCGCATGCGCCCTGCGGCAGTTATACTATATTATATGTAGCCGCCTCGCTTTTATTGTTGACAGCAAGGCGAGGTTTTATACCACTTTTTTCTATGCCGTAATATTTTTTATTGCCGCGGGCACAGCCGCAAGGATATCCGTCGCCGTGGCGCAGTAGTCTGTTTTTTCCGCAGAAACGGCCTCCGCCGCACAGCCGAGCACGTACGCTCCGCAGAGAGCCGCGTCCATTAGGTCGAGCCCGCGCGCCGCCGAGCCGCATATAAGTCCAGTGAGCATATCGCCGCTTCCGCCCTTTGCAAGAGCGGTGCTTCCGCGAAGGTTGAGAAATACCTTCCGCCCGTCGGTTATGACCGTAGCCGCACCCTTCAAAAGCACTTTTACGCCGTATTCGCGCGCAAATTTTTTTGCGCTTTCCACGGGGTCGCAAAGTATGGCTTTTACATCCTGCCCCGTAAGGCGGGAAAATTCCTTGGCGTGGGGAGTTATAAGCACTTCGCAGCAGGCTTTTTTAAGAATATCTTTACCGAAAACGGCAAGGACATTAAGCCCGTCGGCGTCTATAATTAATTTGCCTTTATAAGATAGAAGAATTTCTTTGAGCTTTGCATAAAGATTTTCGTCTGCTCCGCAACCCGAGCCTATGGCAACCGCATTTGCGGAAAGGTCGGCTTGTTCGGAAAATATAACCTGCGGCAGAGACGATATAAGCGCGTCGCGCACGGCAACGGGGCAAGCCGCCCTGACATAGCCGCAACCCGACCGCGACGCTGCCGTAAGGCACAGCGCCGCAGCGCCCATATACTTTTCGCTGCCTGCCATTATGCACGCAGAACCGTAAGTGCCCTTGTGAGAATTGCGCTTTCTCGCGGGGAAAAATTTTTTTGCGTCTCTATCTTCGAGGGCTGAGGCATAGTCGCCCTCCGCCTTTATGCCTATATCGGCTTTAACCGTCGCGCCGCAAAAATCGACGCCGTCGCCGAGAACGTGCCCCAGTTTATATTCGGCAATCGCAACCGTGATGTCCGCCCTTACCGCCGTGCCCATCACTGCGCCGTTATCGCCGTTTATGCCGCTGGGGATATCCGCCGAAACTACAAAAGCTCCGCTGTCGTTTATCATTTTTATGATTTCGGCATACCTGCCGCCAACTTCGCGCGAAAGACCGGTGCCAAACAGGCAATCTACTATTATATCGCCCTCAATTTTATGCGTATAAGCTCCGCCGTAAAAATTTTTTGCGTTTTGGCAATCGGGCGACAAATTCCCCTCCGTTGCAAACACCGCAACGTCAAGTCCGCGTTCTTTAAGCGCGCGGGCGCAGACGTATCCGTCCCCTCCGTTGTTGCCCGTTCCGCAGATGACCGTAATTTTTTTGCCGCAATCTTTTGCGGCTTTTGCAACTTCTTCGGCTATGGCTTCGCCCGCTCTGTGCATCAGCTCCTCAGAGGGCACGCCGAGTTCGTTTATGGTGTACATATCCGCCGAACGCATTTCGGCATTTGAAAGAAATCTTATCATTTCAGCCTTAACGAAACCTCCGCGCTGCTTATTTTTTGTATTTTTCCGTCAATTTTGCATATGAGCAATCCGCTGTCGTCCACGCCGAGCGCGACAGCCTCGGTATTTTTATCGCCCGTTTTAAGGCTGACAGTCCTGCCGAACCAGTCGATATATGACCTGTAATCGTCGCATGTATATTCTTTTGCAAGATTGGAAAGGAGCACGGGCAAAACCTGTTCCGCGCCTATTTGCCTGCCCGCTTCGACAGAAATAGTCGTGGCGATATTTTCAAGTTCGTGCGGGAGTATGTTGCAGACATTGAGCCCTATGCCCACTATCGAGCGGCATCCGCCGCCCTTGGAAATTACGTTTTCTATGAGAGTGCCGCTTATCTTCCGACCGCTCACCAACACGTCGTTGGACCACCTTATCACAGGTTTCAGACCGAAAGATTGAACCGTGCGGCAGACCGCAACGCAGCTGCTCATAAGGACCGAAAAAAGCAGGGAAGGATTTTTTGCGAACTTTACAAAGGACAGATATATTCCGCCCTCGGAAGATACAAAGCTCCTCCCCTTGGTCCCCTTGCCGCCCGTCTGTTTTTTGGCGACGACTATCGTTCCGTCGGGGAGATTTTTGCTTTTGCAATATTCGTTTGTCGAATTGACCTCGCCGAGCATTATAACGTTATGCATATTCTCAGTCTTCATCCTGACCGCCCAGCTTTGAAACCGCCTCTTTAGCTATGTCATACCCATAGCCGCGCGAGAGAAGATATCTTAAAGTTTTTGCAAAGTTTTCGCGCGTTGCGCTCTTGCCGCGCATGTATTTCTGCGCGAGGGCGAAAACTTCGTCTTCGCTCTCCTCGCTCTCTTCCAGAACCTCATCTATTGCCTGTCTGTCCGCGCCTTTGCCTATAAGCGCGGTGCGAAGGGCAAGTTTTCCCTTTCCCTTTACGCTGTTGACGTACGCCCTGCAATAGGCGTAGTCGTCAATATAGCCGTAGCCTTCGAGTTTGCCGATAACATAATCGACGACGGCGGGCGTATAGCCCTTGGACGAAAGGAAATCGCGCATCTGCTTTTTTGTTTTTAGCGTGGCGGAAAGGTGGTTCATCGCCTTTTCTGTTGCCTGCACCTTTTCGCTTTCGAGCTGAATTTCGTCGAGCATGCTCTTTTCTATCGTCATGCCCGCTTTGAGGCGGTATTTTATGGCGACCTCTATCTTGAGCCCGCAATAAAATCTGCCGTCGATATAGACGGAACAGCGCGTTTTATCCTTTTGTTGTTGTTCGATTGATGTGATCTGCGACATATTCTTATTATATTTTAACACCGCTTGTCCGATTTTGTCAATCGCGCGATTGACATCGCCGTTTGCGGGGAGTATAATTGATAGTATCAATTAAAAAGAAGGTATTTTTATTATGTCTGCTAATCTTGACTGGGGCAACCTCGGTTTCGGCTATATAAAGACGCCCTACCGCTACGTTGCCGATTTTAAAGACGGAAAATGGAGCGAAGGAAGGCTCACCGAGGACGACAAGGTCGTTCTTTCGGAATGTGCGGGCGTGTTGCAATACGCGCAGACCGCGTTCGAAGGGCTTAAAGCCTACACCACCCAGGACGGCAGAATAGTGACCTTCCGCCCCGACCTCAACGGCGAAAGGCTTGAAAATTCGGCTGCAAGACTGGAAATGCCCGTATTCCCCAAGGAAAAATTCCTCAAAGCCGTAGATATGGTTGTCGCCGCAAACAAGGACTACGTTCCCCCTTACGGCAGCGGCGCAACGCTTTACATACGCCCCTACATCTTCGGTTCGTCGCCCGTAATCGGCGTTAAACCCGCACAGGAATATCAATTCAGAATGTTCTGCACGCCCGTAGGACCTTACTTCAAGGGCGGCGTAAAACCCATAACCATAAGAGTGAGCGACTTTGACAGAGCCGCTCCCCACGGAACGGGGCACATAAAAGCAGGTCTGAACTATGCGATGAGCCTGCACGCAATCGTAGATGCGCACAACAACGGCTTTGACGAGAACATGTATCTCGACGCCGCCACCAGAACCTATGTTGAAGAGACGGGCGGCGCAAACTTCCTGTTTGTAACCAAAGACGGCAAAATCGTAACGCCCAAGTCGGATTCCATTCTCCCCTCCATCACGAGGCGTTCGCTTTGCTACGTTGCAGAAAAATATCTCGGTCTCACCGTAGAGCACAGGCAGGTTAAATTCTCCGAAGTCAAAGACTTTGCTGAATGCGGTCTTTGCGGAACTGCGGCAGTCATCTCTCCCGTAGGAAAGATCAACGACCACGGCAAAGAAATTTGCTTCCCTTCCGGTATGGAAGAAATGGGTCCTGTAACCAAAAAACTTTACGAAACTCTTACAGGCATTCAGGCAGGAACAATTCCCGCTCCCGACGGATGGATAAGAGAAATAAAGTAATTTTAAATCTATCTTCAAGCGCACGGCGTCAACGCCGTGCGCATTTTTTTCTTAATTTATATTTGCGCGCATTGTTAAGTATTTTTGCGCGTTTTACCCTTAAAAAAAATATAAAACGCCCGACATAATTATTTTTCGGCGCGTCTTTTTATGCTTTCGTATTTATTTTTTGTCGCCATTCCGCCGCGTATGTGGCGTTCGGACAGATTTTTTGAAAGTACCTTTTTTACCTCATTATACAGTTTTGCATCTATGGCAGCTAGTCGCTCGGTAACGTCTTTGTGTATTGCCGTCTGTTACGGGAACAACACAATCCAGCCCCAGATCGGTCAGAAGTTTTAAGTGAATATCGACGTTTCCCTCGTGGTCGACTTCGATATAATCGACTATTTTCTTCATCTGCGCGTTGGTCATTTCGGAGACGTCAACGATATCTGAAATGGAACGGAAGGTCTTTTTTAGGACGGCTCCGAGCTGTTCGTGGCGTGAAAGGTACGCGCTAACAACCTTTAACTTCTTCTCCACTTTCTCCATTCTGTCCTTCGAACCTTCCATTTTCTCTTTAAGTTCCTCGCGGGAGATCAGCTCGTCCGTGTACATATTCATGTACTTTTCACGCGACTTTTTTATCTTTTCGAGCTCGGATGAGAGCTGCTTGCGGCGGGTTATGTTTTCGTCCTTTGCCCTATACCTCCTTTCAAATTCTTCGACGACATATTTTATTACATTTTTCTGGTCGGCTAAAATATCCGAGAAGTATTCGGCAATGACTTTCAAAAGTTCCTTTTCGTCTATTACGATAGAATTGATGCAGCTTTTGACGCCCCTGCCGTTGCGACACGAACAAGCCCACCTGACATAGGTATTTTTGAAAGTCCTTTCAATTCTTCTGAACGACCAACCGCAATCCTTGCAGCGGATTAAAGTTGAAAATATGTATCTGTTGCTGTGGCGTGCATTGTCCAACTTGAAAGCCTGTCCGCGCTCTTTAATGAGCTTTTGCGCACTTTTAAAAAGCTCTTCATCGATAATTTTCAGTTCCGGCTTTGCTGTTACAAACCAGTCTGCACTGTCCCTGTCAATGCGCTTACCTGTAAGGAAATCCTTGACTTCCTGTTTTCCGTTGATTATTTTGCCGATATACAGTTCGTTTGAAAGTATTCTTACGACAGCTTTAGAGGTCCACGCACAGCCGCGCTTGGTTTTTAGTCCCCGCGCGTTAAGCTCCATTGCAATCTTGGTAGTACCGCAAAGCTCTTGGGTGTACTTTGTAAAAATCTCTTTGACGATTGGGGCTTCCTCTTCATTTATTTTCAAATTGAAGTAATCGCCGCAGGTTTTGTCGTAGCCATAGACGAGGTTGGGCACTCTGCCTTTTTCGGCGTTGACCTTTTTACCGAACTTTACACGCTTGGAGGTGTTTGCGCTCTCCTCCTGCGCGAGCGCTCCGAAAATGGTAAGCACGAATTCGCTGTTGCCCATGCTCGTCATGTTGGCGGTCAAAAACTGTGTTTCAATGCCGAGAGCTTTCAACTTTCTGATATTTTGCAGAAGGTCGACGGTATTTCGCGCAAAGCGCGAAATATCCTTTACTACGACCATATCGAAGAGCCCCAGTTCGGCATCCGACATCATCTTTAAAAACTGTTTGCGGTTTTTGATTTTCGTGCCCGAAAGACCTTCGTCGGCGTACAGCTTTACGAGCGTATCGCCCGTGCGCTTGGTGTACTCGGCAAAGAATTTCTTCTGCGTCTCTAAACTGTTGAGCTGGTCGGTTTTATCCGTCGATACTCTGCAATATGCCGCTATGTTCATCTTCCTCTCCTATTTTACCGTCATCTATGCTAATTGCAAGTTCCTTTTGTATGGCTCTTTCGGCTTTCTTCGCGTTTGCCTCTATACATACAGCCAAAACCGCTTTTGCAAATTCTTCGGGCGTGTTTGAATTAAAAAATCTGTATTTAAGTTTTGGTTTGTCCAACTTTCGCCCTCCTTTATTAACGGTATAATTTATGTCCATATTTCGACATTTATCACCTAAAGGCGAGCTGAACGACTTTGTTTTTACATTATTTATCATATTTAAAATTTTTCCCTCCTTAACCATTAATTTTTTGTCTTTCGACGGAGAAAAAGTAAACGGAAACGCATTGTTCCGCCCATTGTTTCCTTCTGTTGCCGCCCGTCAAGGGTTGCCGCAAGGCAATGCATTTTACCCTTGACGGGCGGAGCGGTTGCGTTTACACTCTCCGCGAGAAAGACAAATTAAATTCAGTTCGCCCTTGGCATTCTGTCAATCACTTCGGAGCTGACCTTACCCATAATTTCTCCCTCGCAAATGCAGGTGAAATTATCTGAAAGTATGTATTTGAAGCCGTATTCTTCGTCGCCCATGTGGCAGAGCATATCTTCGTCCAGAACGTCCAACTCATTATAATCGACATCACCCATATGATCAGGCCTTTAATTAAATATATATAATACTGATCGATTTTCCAATCACACTTCTTTAAAGTACGAAGGGTCTGCAAAGCAATCTCTCGCCCGTAAGTTTGACAATTTCTTTTAGGATAGGTTCTACTAACAATTCCCCTCATTCCTATACTTTCCGTTTGAGCACTTTGTTACCAACATTTCCATTTTTACATCCTCCGAATCATTTTGCCTTTGGGGGACACCGAGCGAAGAAACATAAGACGATAAATGTCGTATATTCATAATAAAGCTAGCGGAAGTCAACGGAACAAAGAAAAAACGTTACATTTTAGGCGCGCAAAATATCTTAATTACAGAAATAGAGCCGAGCAAGGAAAATTCCTTGCTCGGCTCTTAAACTTTTTATAGTTGTTTCAAACGACAATTTTATAACCATTGAAGTGGTGCCAAATTGTTCTTTCGGTATGATTTCAGTTCCTTTCACAAATAACAAAACGGTGCTTTGCGAAGCGATTTTTAAAGTTATAGTCCGATTGCTTAACTTTTTGCTATATCTCCGTCTGTGCAATGAATGGTGTACTTGCCGGTATCTGTATCCCAGTTCATGATATATGTGCCTTGTATACCGACATTCTTTTGAACTGCATTCCATTCTGCTTTGGTTCCATTATAAGTGATATTTATCAATTTCGTACAGTTATTAAATGCCTCAAGATAGATTTCCTTTATCCCGCTGCCAATTCTTACGGACTCGAGGGCAACGCAACCACTAAATGCAGCGTAAGAGATAATTTCAACATTATCGGAAATACTTACATATGAAAGCGCACTGCAATACGCGAACGCCTGGTTGGGAATCGCTGTTATAAGGCCGCCAATTGTTACATTTCTAAGCGAATAGCACGATTTGAACGCCCCAGTCTCCATCTTTTCTACTGTTCCGGATATCTTTACTGAGGAAAGAGCATTGAATTTATTAAATGCGTTTTGCGCGATTTCTCCGCTTGTAACCTCTATATTTCTAACAGATGATTTCGGCATAGCAGGTATTGCAATTGCCGGAATCTTTGCCTCTTCCAAAAGGCATCCGGTAAACGCATTCACGCTGATAGTCGTCACGCTGTCAGGGAGTGTTATACTTGTAAGCGAGGTGCAATCCTCAAACGCATATTCTCCGATACTTGTCACACTGTCGGGTAAAGTGACTTCAGTTAAACCGATGCATCCGGAGAAGGCATAATCGCTAATAGTATCTCCGCCAGTGATCACAACTGTTTCCAAATCTACATGCAGTATATTTTTCAAAATATGCGTAGGTACGGCTGCTTTTTTGAACATAGTGCCAAAATTATTGCCGGCAATACTTGTCACGCTATTGGGGATCGTTATACTTGTGAAATCGCAATCCATAAAAGCTCTGGGATTGATGATCGTTACGCCATCGGGAATAACGAGGTCGGTTACAAGATCTCCGTTTAAATATAATTTTTTTGCGAAATACAGTGGATTTGCCCAGACATCGCTCCAGGTAGAATTATCGTCATTAGTGCTGAATGTAATACCACACCATGCTGCGAGATTAGTAATATACACACCTTCAAGTGCTTCACATCCCTCGAACGCACTCTCACCGATACTCTTCACGTTCTCGGGTATAGATATGCTTTTCAGCGCGCTACAATTTTTAAATGCGCTCTTCCCTATGCTCGTCACGCTGTCGGGGATAGTGACGTCCGTCAAACTGCGGCATCCGGAGAAGGCATAATCGCTAATAGTTTCTCCGCTAGTGATCACAACTGTTTTAAGAGAGCTCGCCGGGATAAAATCTATTGCAAAGGAAGGAATGGTTGCCGTTTCTATAGGGCAATCTGAAAAAGCGTCTCTGCCGATACTTGTAACGCTGTCGGGAATGGTAACACTCGTCATTGAAGTGCAACCTGCAAAAGCATAATCGCTGATACTCGTTACGCCCTCGGGGATTACGAGATCAGTAACAGGTTTATTGTTAAAATACAGTTTAACACCGTACAACAGGGTATCTGCGAAATCGATTCCGCACCAGGCTGCTATATCTGAAATATGTATCTCTGCAAGCGAATCGCATAGGTAAAATGCATTTATGGCAATGCTCGTAATGCCGCTACCGATTGAAACACTCGTCAGTGAACTGCACCTGTGGAATGCATAATCTTCTATTTCCGTCACGCTGTCCGGAATGGATACGCTCGTAAGTAAACTGCAACCATTGAATGCATTATAACCTACGCACACCACGGGCATACCATTATAAGAAGCGGGAATTTCTATTTCCGAGCCTCTGTACCTTTCGTCCAAATTTGTTACCGCATAGCCGTTTCCGTACGGCTCGAAAGTCATAAAGTTTCCCGCTGCAGGGATATCGCTCTCATCTTCCTGCCGATAATCTGATATGATTAGCGGCGTTTGCAATGTCGTAATTTCTTCGGTTTCCAGAAGTTTATAATTCTTTTCGTCATTCAGACTTTCTATGATTTCTTCTTCGCTATCCTGTTGTCTAATTGCAAGATTATATTTTTTTACCGTTTTTTCTGTCTGATAAAACAATTCATACTTATTACATAAGGATACTTTCATTGTTTCCCCTAATGTAATATAAAGTTGTCCCACATATTTTAACGTAAGTTGAACAGGATTTTCGTCCGATTGCACGACCTTTTCAAGTATTGCATCTGCAAGCGAGTTGCTGTTATACGCATAATCCAAGATATTCATATCATCGACGTATAACTCCGTAACTGTGGTATTGACAGAATTTGTGCTATTAGAATTGTACCCTGCGATAGCAGATAAAGCAACAGGCTCTGTAAAAGTAATTTCCTTGACGCTGTAAACACGGTCAACAGCATTGGTTGCATAAAACAAAACAATTTTAACGGACTGCAATTCCGTAGCCTGTGGATCGCCGAGATCGACCGTAGCGCCAAGCATGTTTTCTGCAGCGAAGGACGTTTCAGCGGGCAACGTTTTTTCTATGACTTCATTTACGAAAAAGTTTTTCACCTGTGCACCGTACTGCTGCACAATCTGCGAAACAGTTTCTACGGGAACGGGATCTTCTTTTTCGCTGTCATCGCCGCATGCGGCAAAACCGAGCGCACAACAAGTGGTCATAAATACGCTGAGCAACAAAAGCAACAGTTTTCTTTTCATTTTTGCCATCCTGAAATTTTATCGAGCAGGGCACATTAAAGGGTGCATTCAATCAAAGACACGCTCTGCACCTATATCTCCGATTGATGTCACTCAAATTTTCACTCTGCCGGGAATTGATACGAAATGCCAATTATATAGAAGAAATGAAATTTAAGTGGCATTTACAGTATAGCATACGGCAATATCAAATGCAAGTTATTACTTAATATTGAATTAAGAACAAAATCTGTTGTAAAACTTCTCGTAGTACACATAAAAATATGTCAAAGTCTAGATATACGTATTGTGTAGTTTTCTCTTTCCTTCTTTTTAATAGAAATACTCGCATGACTAAATGATAATTTAATTTTGTGTAGCATTATTTAAGCCGCAGTCATCTGACTACGGCTTATATTTTTGTAATTAAAATATTTCAGCTAGCGCCTATATAGGTATTGTACTTCTTTCGTATGCGCATTTTTCTGTGTTGCACTCCGTAAATTGTAATTCCGAGCAAAGCTGCAGCTTGCGATTGCGTCATTCCGCTCATGCTGCAATTAAGCATATCGAGCTCACCTTCGCTTAGGTGTAAAGATTGAAGTAAGGCGTCCGCCTTGTCGTAGTTTGCTTCGTCTGTATCAAAGCAGTCGCGAGGATCAGCAATTTCATACTTCTTGTGATTGAACTCAATCTGTTTGTCCTTGGACGTATTTCTTCTGTATATTCCGAGTATGCTGTCTATCTTGCGATAGCACGCTTTCTTGATGGAAATAAGGTTTCCTCTTCGGTCTTTAATGCAGTTTTCTGAGGCATATCTGCCCCTGTATTGAAGTAAAAAGCAAATTGCAAGTTGCGCATAGTCATATACGTCCGAGATTATATATTTGCTTTCGCCCATATGCTGAACGTCTCCTAAAAGCTGTCTGTACAGATTGTCCGAGACTTCATAATCAAAGGCTTTGGCGGTGCGCAGAACCTGCAGGGCAATCATCTCGCCCATTAATTTGACGTTGTCGTCTGAAATGGGCTCCGAAAAGAGCGCACCTTCGTTTCGGTACTTACCGTTTGACAGTTTTGTTACTAACATTTTCAATGAATTTATTCCTCCGAATTGTGTTGCCTTTTTCGGGCAACCGGCGGAGGAGCATAGGACGGTAAATATCTTAAAATTAAAATGTTTGTGCGGAAGTCAACGGGACAAAGTCAAAATCGTTGCTCTTATTGCGCGTAAATCGCTCTCAGAACAACAAAAGAGCCAGGCAAAGAATAAAATCCTTACCCGGCTCTTAATCTCTTTCCATCGGTATTTTCTGCAATGATTTTGCGGCCGTTGACGTCCGCGAGGAGCTATGCTACCCTACGCCACCGAAAAAGCACAATTCGGGAGGTGTATAATATTATTTAACAAAATTATTCTCACACATTTTTAATTACAACCAAACTTGACTTATTTATAGTTCTTTCCAAAACTTATTAAAAACCAAAGTTTTAAAGTTTATAATATCTGTAAGTCGATAATTTCATCAATAATCCTTACTCATTCATCGTTTAATACTACTCTCAAGACCCCATGTTCAATATTATTTAATCTCTATTTTATTCATATTTATTCATATTTTTACGTTGTAATAATATTTGGAATTTTTAATGTCACAAATCCAAATTTATTTTTAAAAGAATAATTAATATTTTTTGAAAAACCTTTTTAATATAAAACTTATTAAATCTTTATTAATTAGGCAATTTATTATAAAAATTATTACAAAGAAAATTACAAACAACAAAAAACCATAGCCAATAAACATCAAATATGAATCAATTACCAAATTTATAAATTCATAACATACTGCAGAAATGGCGAAAATAATATAATTTGCACTAATTATCGCTACAGTTTTCCATATACTTCTGTTCAAAACCTTTTTGTTGGTAAAATAACAACAGTAAATTAATTCTATTGGCAATGCCACAACGGTCGCTAATAGAACTCCGAAAATACTTAAAAAATTTACTAAAATAATTGACAATACTATATTAATAATAGCTACACTGACATTAATTTTTATTAGTTTTCTTGCATATCCCGCAGCATTAATCAATGTACCACCAGACATCCTACCCCAAGAAAATAACTGAACAAGACAAAAAAGTAATGGTAACCCCACATAGATATAATTTATATCGTTAACGCCTTCTGTATACAAACGTACAAAAGGAATTACAAGCCAGTAAGCTGTACACATAAAAATCGTCATGCCACCGACAAAAACACTATTAAATGTATCATAAACTTTTGCACATTTATTTGCATCAATATGGTATGACTGACCTAAATTATAATTTAATGCGGTATAAAGACTACTCAATAATCCGTTTAATGCAACAAACACCATATTATATATTGAATACACGCTTGCTAATGATGTAGATACAAATACGGATAATATGATTAAATCGGTTGACGAAAATATTGCCCACGCAATTTCTGATACAATAAAAGAGTTTCTATCCGGCAATTTATAGCCTTTCGGAGCTGCATTATAATCAATCCAATTATACATCTTTTTCATGTAAAAATAATAAATTGCTAATTGAATTAATGATACAATGAAATAACCAACCTGAATAAAGACTATATTAATATTATACAAAGCAAGGATAATACGAACGCCATAACATAATATTTTGTTCAATAATGAAAGCAGGTTTGTAACATAACTTTTACCGCTGGCAATCAAGAAACACGTCCATGTGTTTATGAAATAGAAAGCAACTACACTAGTCAAGCCTTCAAATATTACAAAAAAGAAAATTGTCCAATAACTTATTTCTGTTTTTAATATAAAAGGTAAAACTATCGATAAGGCTACAACAGCTGCTAAGTATATTAAAGAGATTTTACGATAATATCGTCTAGATCCTGACATTACAACAGAAATCTCATTATTATCATTATCAATTATATGTTTATACAAAGCATTTCTTGAAGCTTGACTAATGCCAGCTTCAAGTAAAGCCATATATGTGAAAATCTGTGTAATTGTATTCATTAACCCATTAATATCAGAGCCATAATGGGTTAAAATAATTCTCGGGACTACAAAGCCAAGTATTAGAATTATAGCTTGGCTTAATATACTGACAAAAAAGTTTTTAACAACTTTATTTTTCATAAAATCAACAGGTAAGCTTAATATTTTACTAACTTTATTTTTAGTTCTTTTTCAAAAAATATTTTGATACCTAAATTCATGCCATGTACGGTATCTCTACTGCTTTTTAAAGTTAATTCGTCGGACACATAATTTTGTCTGCTGTCATCGGAATAACCATCCATACCAAAAATATTCACCTCTGCCACGTCACATTCAGATAGTAACTTTAAAAGCATTAATCCACTGTTATCCTTCACATATTCGATATCATTTAAAAGTGAAGAATAACTAATCTTTGCGAATGCATTGGTTGTTGGTATATTTGTTGTGGCAATAACTTTATCATAAAATTTTTCATCCAGTTCATCAAATCTTCTTATATTCCCTACAAATATGAAATTAGATTTAACTAAATCATATATGAAATTAACTGAAATTACAATTGAATCCTTAGCAAGTTCGGTGATAGTGTCTATATGATTTATCAATGATTTTCCCGGACAAATCATCAATATCTTTTTACCAGATAAAATTGATTTGACTTTATCAAAATCATCGTTGCCGCTATCTTTAGATTCTAAATATGATGTATAGATTTGCTCAATATAATCTTTATCAAATTCCAACTTCTTATCATTGTCAAGCATGTCAAATATTGCATTTAAATCATCGACAGATAAGTTATTTTTTTCTGACAAATATTTAGCATAATTTGGATGAACATTATGTTTTGCGGAAATATAATTCGGCAAAGAATAACCCCAAGGCAAAAATTTATATATTTTTTCAAGCACTTTATCATCCGCTTCAAGAACCGGATGCAAATCATAGTCGCCTGCAAATTTTGTATTTAGATATTCAATTAAAATTTCTGTATTTAAATTTCCTGCTCCTCTGCCAATACCGTGAATAGAGCTATCTATAATTACTTCGCGATTTGCGCTCTCCATTAAAGCAATAACATTAGAAAAAGCTAATTGCATGTTGTTATGCCCATGGAAACCTATGTAAATATTATTATTCAGTCCACGTTCAAGCATTTTGAAGTAATGCAAAAGTTCTCCTTTCTGCATACTTCCAAAGCTGTCAACGATGTATACTGCCTCAGGATTAAGTACATTACATTCTTTTATAAGGTAAGTAAACTCTGTATCAGAATACGACGAAGTGAGCATAGGTTGGACAAACACCCTATACCCTTTTTCTTTTATAGCTTTGCAAAATTCCAGCGCCGACACAAGATTTTTTTTATGAAAAGCAACTCGTATAATATTTATTCCATAGCCACAATAGACTGGCAGTTTATCTGAATTATATGATCCATAATTAATCATTACAGCAAAATTGCTGATTGATTTTTTAGGAAGATATTTATTTACTTGTTCTATACTGTTAAATTTTGTAAAACCTGCTTGGTTCACCTCTTCTTCTGTAACGTAACCGCATTCAATAAAGTCAACAGAAGAATCAATCAGGGATTTCAATATAGTCTTTATGTTTTTTTGGCCAAATTTCCAACCATTGACATAACCGCCGTCACGCAACGTGCAATCCAAAATTTTAGCTAATCTTTTGTTTACACCGCAACTGCTTATCCTGTTTAAGACATCGCGCGCAGCTTCATAGAAAATACCAGAATCAGTAGAATGGCTGATATATTGAACACCTAAATTCTTCCATTTTTCAACAAGTTCTATATCATCAGTAAATGTACCAACAATTTTCCCCTTAGCCTTTGCCCTTTCTACAATATCTATCATTGCAGAAAGCACTTTGGGGTTACTTATATCACCCGGAACCCCGAGCGATTGGGATAAGTCATAAGGTCCGATAAATAAAATATCATATCCGTCAACAGCCAGGATTTCTTCAAGGTTGTCAATAGCCTCAATACCTTCAAGCTGTAATATTATTAACGCCTTATTAGCTTTTACAAAATACTCGTTACGATTTAGAGCAGAATAATCAGCTGCTCTCACAAAACGGCATACCCCTCTTGAACCAATAGGATAAAATTTAGCGCAATCAATTATTTTTCTGACATCGTCCGCAGTTCTTACTTGCGAAACCTGAATTCCGCAAGCACCAACATCCAATGCTTTTCCAATAACATTTTCATCAATACAGGGTACTCGCACGATGGGTAACACGCCACGCGCTTCGCACGCTCTGATATTATTTTGCTGATTTTCAATGTCAGTAGGTCCATGTTCAGTGTCAAGGATTGCATAATCGTACCCTGCAACGCCTAATATTTCGACGAGCATAGGATCAGACGTCTTCATAAAAACGCCATAAACAAATTCCTTGTTATTTAATTTATTTCTAAATTTTTCAATAAGTGATTGCATTATAATTTCTATCTTTTATTTATTATGTGATTAAAAATTGCATCGGCTATCTGAAAATCTTCAAGTTCATCAATATCAGACGCCTCTATTTCAGAAACTTCAACAATAAAAGGCTTATTGCCGATACGTCTGTTGAGGTCAGTAATTACATTACTCTTATATATGTAAAAACCACTTGTCTCTTCATATAACGGAGGAAGGTCCTGGGTCCTTGGAATATTGTCTAGCTCATAATTGAAAGGCTTTCCGTCCTTCCATAAGAAGTCCTGCAATTTTTTTGCGGCAAACGCAGAATCATATTCACCACTCAAAACAGCACTAAGGCCTTTCTCAATACTTTCAACTGTAATAAAAGGTGCCGTAGTATGCGTCATAACATAAATATCAGCAGGAATATCCTTAGCAAATGAGCGCAAAACTTCATTCATCTTTGTTGTGTCCTGATCCAAAGATGTGCTGCGTTTCAGATATTTAACACCCTCAGGTATAAATTCTTTAATATCTTCATTACTGCAATATACATAAACTTCGTCTATTTTTTTGCTTTTCAACAATGTGTTTAAAATATAATAACATAAAGGCTTACCGTTTGTGAATGCCCTGGTATTCTTTTGCGGTAACCTCCTGTTATTCAACTTCATTGGTACTATTGCTACTATTTTCATAACTTACCTTCTTGAAATTTCGTGCCATAAAATTGTTGTATTTTTTTTATTACTTCAATTGTACTATTTAACCTAAAATTGTTTGATTTTACATCATTGCAATAAAATTGAACATTTGCGTTCGGAAACATCAATAGGGTTGAAATTGCTGCCGTAGACGATATTGTAGCTATAATCTTATCTGACAAATCAATATTTAAAGCAATTACCTCCCAAGGAATAATGGTGTCTTCATTGGTTTTATAACCCAATTCATCAAATCTGTTAGTGGGATTTCTAGGATGCTTTTTGACAAAAATCTGATCTTTTCCGTATTGTTTCGCTAACTGATTTACGATATCAATATCAGGAACGCTAATACCATCAGCATAATATGATTCTTCTAAAAAAATTACCTTTTCTCTATAATCATCTTTGAGGTTTTCGTAATTAAATAATTTGTTTAATAAGAAAATAAGTTTTGAGTTGGATGTATCAATTTTAGGTATTCTCTCAACATTAGGTGCATCCCAAATTAAAATATCCGGATTGTACAAATAATATTTAGAGACATAAAGAATCGGATTATGTAACACTTTATAAATTAGCTTTTTAATCGCCCCACCACAATTTACATCATGAAATGCTCTTTCATAATATTTAGAATATGATGACGCACCATCTTCAAATAAGGTTATCTTTATGCTTTTAATTTTTCTTAAATAATACGCACCTAAATAAATGGTAAAAGTATTTAACGAAGAAAAAATAAACTCATTATAATTTTCAAATAAAATACTTTTTAATGAATTCTTATGAATAACCTTTCTAAATTTTTGACTAAAAATATCTCTTGCAACAGTTTTAAACTTAACGAAATTCTGAGCAACAGGTATAACGCGCTCAAAAATATTTTCATCTTGTATCTTTTTTGCAATAACTTGATATTCTTTAAAAGTATCTAAGACAATTAAATCCGAAGGAGCATTTTTATATAATGTACTTTTAAGTTGAATTGCGTTAATTAATTGATAAACTGTAGCGCAAACAAATAATTTTTTTACCAAAAAGCACCTCACTTAACTTTTCTTGCAGGCACGCCTGCTATTGTTATTCCTTCTTCTTCAAACGAATCGACAACAACCGCTCCTGCTCCAATAGTAATATTGTTGGCTATTTTTACTCCGCCTATTATTAAAGCACCAAATCCAATATCCACATTATCACCTATAATTGGAGCTTCCAATGTCTTACCATTATTTCCAATACAATTATTACCATGAAAACTTACATTTTTACCTATTTTGGCATAAGAATTAATAACCAAATTCTGGTGATAAATTTTTGTAGTTTCATCTATAATTCCCGGTTCAATTTCAATGCCAATTTTGAAGCCCAATTTATTTAGTTTTATCTTCCTAAGTTTTTGTAAAACTTTATTTTTTGTGTTGGAACAAATTAAGTAGTATTTTTTATATTTGTGGATATATGCATCAATACAGTTATACTTAAATAATTTACTTGCTACTGTTAGCTGTTCCATTATATACTCCTTGAGATTTAGTATTTTTTTGAAAATAAATTGCACGAATTATTGGCAACAAAAAGACAAAATTCAAATACATATATAACCCGTTGTACCAAATAAACACCATTATAAATATCAAAAAAAATAAACGATTATTACTTTTGACAAAAGATAAAATTGAGACTAATACTAAAATTAATCCTATTAAACCATACCCTAATAACAAATTAAAGATATCATTATGACAATGTATATCAACATTAATTTCTTTTAAAAAAATTGCTCTTACTATATCCATTGAAGCGCCAAATAGTTTTTTTGAGAAATCAAAATTGTTATAGTATCTGCATGCGATTTCAACATAAAGTTCCCTTCCATTTGAAACTGATCCGCTTTCAGCCGAAGCTATTGTTTTTGATAAAAAAGGGATATTTTCTAACCAACCGGCATAATACGCTAGAGCGAATAAGAATACGCAAAATAAAATAATCGCATAAATTAATTTCTTTTGTTCCTTATTTAAAGATTTAGCATACAAAATTTCAAATAATATAATAACTAAAACTGCCAAAAATGCAGTCCTAACTTGAGTTAATAATAATGATACAAATAATATACTTAAAACAATTATATTTTTTAAAGAAAATTTAAATGCAACCCAATTTATTATCAAATAAAATATTAACTCATATGACAACGTATGCGACAAATTATAAGGTCCAAATAATACTTTATAAGTTTGATATGAACTAAATATATCATACCCTTTACCATAGAAAAGGCTCACAAATAATAATCCAAGGTAAATTAATGTACTAATCTTAATAACACTTTTTAGCTCATAAAAATAGTTTTTAAAACTTTTCGGCGACGGTGAGAAGAATAAAACAACAATTAAAAAAAAGACGCCATAAAAATCTTGGTGCGTCACATAATATAATCCATAGCATACATAATTAAATGCAAATATTATGATAAGCAGTAAAATTTTAATTAAATCAATAACAACATTAAAGCGACATAATGAATTAATAATTAATAATACAGAGATTAAACAATAATAATATAATATATAGTCAATTTTAAATAATGATAATGCTGCATTAACACACGGTAAAAACAATGCTAAACAAAAAATCAATTTTTCAATATTAAGTTTAGTTTTCTCATAATGAAAAGTTTTTACTAATATTTTATCCATATTACAAATTACTTTCTTATAAATCTAATAAATTTTACAAACAAACTATTTCCGAAGTAAGTCATTAAGGCATAAACTTTTCTTTTTAAGCCTGCCTTGCGATATTTAATAACCGGGCCACGTATCTTTAAAATTTTTACCCATATTGCATCAAATAAATCTTTATATTCTTGTCTATTTATTAATGGTAAAATACTAACATATGAATCAAATTTCCTACATGACCCGATATCTTCCAAATCTTTATATCTATTAAGTACTGCATCAACCATTTCCTCACAAAAAATTACGCCATCAATTCTTCTTTTATCGAATTTACCCTGACGTAAAATCGATCCATTCCTTATTAAGTAATTATATAAAGGCTTATTACCATAAGCTATTATTTTACTTTTAAAAAATAGTTTATATGTGGTAGCGACATCTTCAAAAATTTTCCCGACAGGATATCTAACATCTTTAAACAATGAAGTTTTATATAACTTTGCCCAAGCTGAATTAGAAAACTTTTTGCTACTCAACAATTCAAAAATTGCTTCTTTTTGAGTCATTAATGTTTCTATGTATTTTCCATCTTTTATTTTAATAATGCTTTTTTCACTAACTACTTTATAAGAACATATCGAAATATCAGCATCATATTTCTTAGCTAAATTATATAGATATTCAATATAGTTCTCATCCACAAAATCGTCACTGTCGATAAAAGTAACATAGGCCCCATTAATAACATCTAATGCAACATTTCTGGCATCGGATAAACCTCCGTTATTTTTATGAATGACTTTGATTCTTTTATCAATGGATAAAAATTTATCACATATTATGCCACTTGAATCTGTAGAACCATCATCAACTAAAAATATTTCAATATTTGAATATGTTTGAGAAATAATATTTTCAATGCACTTGTTTAAATACTGCTCTACATTATATACTGGCACTATTACGCTTATCAATTCATTCATAATATTAAAACCTGTATTAGTTATTATACAACCTAAATTTGATTAAGAATTTTTTAATTGTCTGCTTTAAGCTTTGCTTAGGATATAATTTGCAAATAATTTTATTATATTTTATGCCTTCTGATATGCCTTTAAAAAACTGATCTCTACTTTTAGGTATGTCGGATGGCGATTGCAATTGTTTATTAGCCAATATCGCTTTTTCCAATTCAACATTATGAAGCACTAAATTTGAATTATTTATTAAATCAATACCCTTATGGGTTTGACATAAAATTAAAGAAATCCCTTTGTTTGCTTCGCTGCTTGATAATTCTGTACCCCAAGAATCACCCAATGTTATGTCTGATACCCTATCTAATTTCGCATATTGACAAAGATAACAATTTTGCGTATAACACAATCCATTTAAAAAAGAGATAAGATAGCTATCAGTAATCCCCGTAGTTTCAACACCTTTAAAACCGTCGCGCACCTGAAATTTATTTTTAACCCTAAATTTAATATCTTTTATATCAATTGTTGATAACTTATACTGTCCTAAGAAATTATCCAAAAGCATGGGTGAAGGCGTACCATGGCAAATCAAATCTATTGTAAACAAATTATCTGATAAGCTCTTGCCTATATATAATATAAGAGCTGATACTTGGCACGGGAGCCCTATAAAAAGCACCTTATTACCTTGCTGTAATAATGCTTTAATTTGTTTATAAACACCTTCAGGATTACTTTTTACATATTTTGAACCAGCAAACTTTATCAAATCTTCTTTATCATTTGTTACTTTAAAAACAAATTGTCCATTTACGAAAACGCAGCTACATACGTATCCACCATTAGCGATAAATGTCCGCATAATAGATGACGCAGCACCTCCAGATGCTCCAATTGCACGAACGCTTTCATCTGATGCCCAGCCCTGATACCACTCAATAGGAGTGTTAAGTTTTATAATATTGTTGTTTTGACATATATGATGACACAGATTACAATTTACACATTTGCCTGCATCGATCTCTGCATTATATGCAGATAGCGTGTCTTTAATAGTGATTGCGCCTTTTGGGCAAATATCTATGCAGGCCATGCATCCAGTGCATTTATTAAGTTCACACACAGTCATCATAAATCAACCTTTAAGCATCTCTGAAAGAATCGCTATTCCCTCTTTTCTTTTTTCATCCAACACTCTATTGGCATATGTAAAATCAATCGGCTTTAAAGCCAAATCCACGTCAGCTTCATTTTGCAAAACCCTATCAGTCAAACCAGTAAGTCGAAGAATACTCATATTCCTCGTGCTTGTTTCTCCGGGAAGAATTTCTACAAATGGAGTATTAAAATTCAGAGCAAATGCCGTACCATGGAATGAATCTGTTATAAGGCATTGAGCATTTTTGATGTATGATAAAAATTCGCTGATATCGGGACAAAATTTAAATTTTCCACCACGAAAAATTTGATGCATTGAAGCAGAAAGACGAATAAGAGGGAGGTTCGCTTTTTTTGCAACAGATTTAGCATATCTGGTTAATCGCTTATCGTTATGAATTTGATATACAAGAATATACTTTTTATTGATAATTTTTGTGTAACCATTCCAATATTGCGAATCCAACATTAGTGTGGGGTCGATTACTTGTTTAGCATTTATCCCCCATGAATTTAAAAGTTGTACAGCACTGTCCTCTCGAACAGCTATTGCTTCATATCTAGATAGCCATTTTTTAAAAAACTCTTGTGTATTCTCATCGAAATTCGTTCTACCAAAACTTGCAGCGAAAGCTATTCTTCTATCACTGTCTTCAGTAAATGAAAGAAAATAGGCACTGTCATATTCACCATTCATTACAGGCCCCCACACCTGGTCACTTCCTGTAATATATATATCGGCAATAGGTTTATTTTGTTTTAACTCATTAATATTTGAATACAGCATTGTGAGATTCAAATATTTGCTGCACATAACCGAAAATTTTCTACCAGATAAAATTGCCCAAGGTTGACGCAAGCTAAGGTAAATAATGCGCTTTAAAAAATTATTATTGAAATTAGGTTTTTGCTTTAAAAGTGTCTTCTCTGCGTTTTTATATTTTTCGTCTGTACGAATATAATTAATTATTTTACAATCTAAATATAGATTTCGAAGTATATCTAGCGTCGCGATTGATTGAAGCAGTGATCCATAATTTGTTATTGCATGCCTAGTAATGACTACCGCTTTCATACTAATTAACCCTCATTTATGGCTACTTATAATTTTAAATAATAATTTTCTAAAATAGTATGCGCTGTTTTTATATCATACCTACTGTTTATAATATCCTCTCGATTGTTTGTTCGAGAAGTATTATTTGATACAGAGATTACTTCATTTGACCAAACCTCTGGTGACTTGTCCAATCCTATGAATTTAGTTTTGTGATTGAACTTTACCTCGCTTGGAGTATTATCTGAAAAGATACAAGGCAAATCAGCGAATTGTGCCTCAACGCCGACAACCGGAATTCCTTCAAAGAGAGAGGGGAGGACAAACACATCCATCGCCTGATAAAGCTCACTTACATCACTTCTGTTGCCAAGAAATTTAACTTTATCCGTCAAACCCAATTCGTTAACCTGAGTTCTTACTTCCTGCTCTTTATCACCAACACCAACTAACAATAATATTGAATTTGGTTCTTTTTTCAAAATTTCATTGAATATTTTTATCAGAAATTTATGATTTTTCTGATATGAAATTCTTCCTACATGTCCAACTACAAACTTGTTTTCAAGATCAAGTTCTGCTCGTTTCTTGTCTCTTATTTGTTGATTGAAATAAAACTTTTCAGCCTCTACTGCATTTGGTATAACATCAAAATGCCTATTACCAAAAAGAAATTTTCCCGCTTCATATCCACAAGCCAGCCTGTTTGTTGCTACACTATTTATGCGCATTTTAAAATACATTTTTAATATATACTTAAAATCTTTATCTACAGACGTATTATGGCTATGAGCAATTCTTATAGGAACACCAGCATTTTTTGCTGCCTTTAAAGGAAGATAACTCATTGTATCAATATGCGAATGAACTATCTTATACTCAGGATGTTCAGCAAAAAAGTTTTTCATCCATTTAAAATATTTGGGATATTTCTGGGGATAAAGCCTTGGAGCGTAATATACTTTACCACCCATTGAAATTATTTCTTCATCGTAATCACTTTTATTCGGACGATGCGTCAAAAAATCAAATTGTATCTGCGACCTGTCAATATGCCTGTAATAATTCATAAGCATAGTTTCAAGCCCGGCACGGTGCATATCGTTAACACATTGTAGAATACGTATCATTATTATCTCTTATAAACTTCAATAGTTTTTTCAACGACTTCGTCCCAAGTATAGGGGATTACCATATTGCTGTGCGTCGTAAGATTAAGGCTTAATATCTTCTTTATCTGATGACGCAATCTGTCAACATCGCCGCGGCGGAAAACATAGCAATTTTCGTTAATAACTTCTGTATTTTCAGGTATATCTGAAACAAGGCAAACATTGCCGTATGAAAGAGCTTCCAAAAGGCTCATGGGCATACCTTCAATATCCGAAGGCAACACGTACAGATACGCATTTGAATAAAGCTCGTACAGCTCCTGCCCCTGCACAAACCCCGTCATTATAATAGATTTGTCTCCCTCGCACATTTTGCAGATACTTTCATAGTACTCGTCGCTGTGTGAAGAACCACCTGCAATTACCAGCTTTTTTATCGTACCCGTCTCTTCAACAACTTTTTTCCATGCTTCTATAAGATAATGAAGACCCTTTTCCGGCACAATTCGCGCAAGGAAAAGTATGTAGTCGTTAAAACCAAGCCCATACTTTTGCTTTATTATTTCAGGCGAGTGAAGCTGAGGCGTCTGTATTCCGTTTGGAATATATTTCGTATCTCTTCCGTAAGTGCCTTTGAAGTAAGTTTTATTATTATGAGATAAAACTATTATTTCGTCGGCGTACTTGACGGCTTTCTTTTCACCTGAAAGCAGAATTTTTGCGGCAAGACCGCCCCATTTACCCCTTTGCCAGTCTAGTCCATGAATGGTAACCACCACTTTCGCGCCATTGCGCTTTTTCTTTTTTGGCAAAAGATTGAGAAAAAAACAAGGTCCTTCTGCATGATAATGAACTATATCCGCCTGTCCTTTTTTCATCATCTTTCTCGCTTTTAACGTAGCAAAAAAGGCATAGACAATAGCATCGAGCGAACGCTTATTGACTGTAAATATATTTTCAACCTTACAGCCTTTATACTCTGAAATAGGTTCGTATTCCTTGCGCTTGCGGTTAAAGAGAGTAACCTCATGTCCCAGCGCCGCCATTCGCGTTGCAAGGTTTTCAACCACTATTTCTACGCCACCCTCTCTCGAAGGGACGTACTTGTGCCCGATCATTAATATTTTCATGAGAAGTCCCTTGTGAACTTTTATATCTTTACAAAAAATTTAAATGCATAATAGCGGCAGAGGTTGACTTTTTAAACCTTTGTCGCATAATCGCATTTGTTATATTTTGTAAATTACCTGACTGAATTATAACATAGGTAAAAATTAAAAGCAATAATATTGCCGAAATAATTATAAATACGGACTATTGTTGATTGTTTTTATTTGCTACTGATTGTATCTGTCAATTTTATAGGTATTTTACATACAATTTAATTACAAATATAAAATGCATATTTCGTTATAGGCATATTGGTACTTAATAAATATAATTATCCGACAGTGAGGAGGGCATTATTTTGCCCTCCCCACTGTCACTATTAAAGTAATTTTACAATTTATTTTATATACAATAACTAACAATTATTTGAGGATTTGTATGAATATAAATCAAGATGAAATTCAAAAATTATATGAAAGCGTTGAAAATGTCTGGCCAAATAATGATAAATGGCATCTGTACTCAAAATCGCAAATTGAAAAATATTTAAATAAACAAACTTTTCTCCCCAATACCTATACTCTGAATGCCGGTTCAGGAGGCAATGACTATGGTTTAAAAATTAATATGCATCATAGGGATTTAGCCGAAAATAAGATTAATCATTTTAAGGATTATTCTGTGGGTTCGATAGAAATCTTACCGCAAAATAACAAATTGTTTGACTATATTATTTGTGTTGGCAGTGTCATTAATTATTGCGATGCTGTTGCTGTTATATCAGAATTTGATAGAGTAATAAAAAATAATGGTATTTTATATTTAGAATTTGAAAGCAGTTTCGGATATGAACACAGGAAATTCAAATACTATAAAAAATCCGCTGAAGTTGTCAACTTAAAATACTTTGGAGATTACTGGAAGCAATGGATTTATTCTCCTGATTATATAAAAGCAATATTAAAACAATATGGATTTAAAGTCGTTGATGATTATCGTTTCCATATATTAAGTGCATACGCTTATAGTAATTGTTTAGATGAAAACAAATCAGCAAAATTTTGCAAATATGATTATATTCTAAGGCATACTTTTTTTAAAAAACACGCTAATAACGTTTTGTTTAAGTGTATAAAATCATAAATGTTTTTTTCCGATAAAAATAGTTATTATTGCTGTGAATATAGTACTAATAACAGCACCAAGTATAGCATTTACTGAAGTAATATGTATTCCTAATTTTTCCAAAACAAAATTATATCCCCAAATAATTGGAATTGGCGATAAAAGTAGGATTATAAATAAGAAAATATAAAAATTTTTACTTTTGTGTTTATTAAGAGGAATATTATTATTTACAGAAAAGTTGTCTTCAGGATCTATTTCTCTGCAACAAGAAAAATCCAGCGTTATAAATGAATTATCAGGTATAGAATCTTCTAAATTATGTATGCATTCGCTAATGTTATTCTGATAAGCAGTGATTTTTTCTAAATCAAAAAAAGGTTTATACCATTCCAGGTAATAATCTGTATATAGACAATCAACAAAACTTAAAAAAGTTTCTTTATTAATACTGTGTTGTTTATCTGCAGACTTTATATATAAAAATGCGTTGAAACAACTTTCAGTATTATTAATTCCTAGCGGAAGAGAAGTGTACTCATAATTAATTTTATAAAAGTCTTCCAAACAAAGGAACTTTAAGAATAATTGACTTTCTTTGTCAATATCTGTGCCATTATTTTTATTGCTAATTTCAACCATGATATAATTTATGTCTAATTTAAATTCATTGAAATATAGCTGTATTAAAGTAAAAAATGAAAGGAATACAGTGTTATTTTTATATTTTTCATCCAAAGCCAAATAATCTATTATAAGGATTTTCTTTCTTTTCAAGAAAGATGTCATGGCAAATCCAACATTGATATTTTTTATAAATAATGAAAAAACGTATGATTGAAATTTATCATTTTTATTATCTATCCAATATGTAATTTCATTTGAATTAGTTTTTATACATACCGGTGTAGAACGATTATAAACAGATAAGCTTTTAATGTAATCTTTATCTTGGGTATTAATTATTCTTTTAACAGAAAAGCTACTGCCTAACATACAAATCCTCAAATAATTGTTAGTTATTTTAAAGATATTTTACCATATTTTGGTATAATTTTCAATAGTAAATTTAACATTGGAGAAAAAATTATGAATAACAGCGAAAAATTTATCAATTATCTGTATGCAACAAAAAATCTGTCAGACAAAACTTTGAAAGCATACCGGAGCGACCTTAAATTATTTTTTGAATTCGAAAAAAACGAACTTAATCCCGACATTTGTGCTTATATATCATATCTTAGCCTTACTCTTAAACTTAAAGACACCTCTATCAGACGAAAAATCATTACGCTTAAAAACTATTATAATTACCTGACCGACAGCGGCATAATTGACTGCTCGCCTTTCAATAAGCTAAAATTTCGTTTTAAGCAAGAAAAAAAGCTCCCCAAAACACTGCCAATTAAAGACATTTCAAAAATTTTGGATTGTTTTAATGTTGACTGTGATACCCTATCTCCTTTTGCAAAAAAAACACTAACCCGCGATGCCGCTTTAATGGATCTTTTAATAAGTACCGGCATAAGGATAGGTGAAGCGGCAACGCTTACTTTAAACGATATTATTCTCACAGAGCACACTCTTCTTATCCACGGCAAGGGTCGCAAGCAAAGGCTTATTTACATTTCCTCCCCTATTACATGGAGCAGACTTACCGTACTTATTAAAGAACGAAAAAAAGAAGGCGGCTCACATCTTTTCTTAAACCGATATGGCAACCCCATCACCATTCACGGAATAGAAGATATATATTCAAAATACATAAAGAAAGCTCAACTTTCAGTTAAGTCCACTCCTCACTATCTAAGACATACTTTTGCAACAAACTTACTTGCAAACGGAGCAGACCTCCGCTCTGTTCAGGAAATATTAGGGCACTCAAGCGTAGCAACGACACAGATTTACACCGAGGTCACAACAAACCGAAAAAAGCAAGTCCTTAAAAAATTTAATTACAGAAATAAACTTTAATTATTTTTATCCGAGAATAAAGCTGCCCCCAAGGCTAAAAGTCTTAGGGGCAGCTTCTTAATTTTTATTACAATTCAAATTCTATTCGTGCAGGGATATGGTCGCTTAAAAGGCTCTCTATACCATTAACTTCAGGATATATCAATGAAGATGTTACATCGACATTGGATATGAAATAATCATATAAATTTACCTTTTCCGATAATTTAGGTCCTTGAGTTGGCTTGCCGTTTGAATATGTTTTTATGTTAATAAAATTTATTTGATACTTGGGACAATTAAAATCTCCGCCTACAAAATAGGTTTTCTTTTTAATTTCTTTCAAATCGCCATTCAATTCTGAAATTGACTGTGAAGAGTCTGCTATGCAATGTTTGCTTGCAAACGTATAAACGCTTCCGTCTGCGAACGCAACGTCAGCACACAGCATGGGACGCGTTCCTCCGTGCAAATCGGTTGTATAAAACGCTATGTCGATTATTGGCTTACATTTTTCTACTAAAAGCATCGTTGTGCACCGCTTACCATCCTCTGAAGCCAACATATCCTCACAATAATCACAATAAAACTGCACATTTTCTCGCCCTATTTTAAAGGTTATCGTGCCGTCGCTCTCTGTATCTTTGATAAGCGGCGAACTTTGGGGAGAACCTGCCTCCTGTATGGCTATGATATTTACAGCCTCGGGTTTTAGATTAGCATATATTACACTGCGTTTGCTTGAAAAATCACTGCCATCATTAAATGCTCCCTGCATGTTCCATGTTAAAAAATTAATTTTCATTCTGTTCTCCTTTATTTTATCCAATATGGTTTGCGTTCAAAGCCGACGTGGTAAACAATGTACTGCGAAACCACCTGATGTTCGCCGATGTTCAGGATAAAAAAATTCTTTTCCTGAGCGATTATCCTTCCTCCGCGCGAAAGCGCTTCGTTGAGCTCTTTCATCTGCTTTTCCATTACCTTTTCATCGGGCAGCTTTTCGGCGTCGCGATTGCCTACCACGTAACGGACAACAAACCGATAGTCCGTCAATGAATATATCATCTATTATGCCGCATCGTTTCTACTTACTGACGAAGGTGCAACTGCACTCGAAATTATGTCTAGCATGCGCATAAGACCTTCGGGCGTTTTTTGCTGGCTTGCATGCACCTGAACATGATACTTTGCCGAATTGTCGCTTGAACGGGTGTTCTTTTCGTGGCAGGCGATTGCTCCCTTTATCTTGACATTCATTGAGAAAGGACCTATCTTGAGTCCTGCATTTGCTTCAAGTTCGCCGTTTTTATCGCTGGACGATTCGGAAGATGTGGACGACTTTACTTCCATGTCGAACGTAACGTCCACCACGTCTATCGATAGCGCGGGTACGTTTACGATTGCAAGCAGGGGGACGTTCATCTCCACCCTTTCGCTCGCTGATTTTCCTTCCTCGCTCTGTTCCGCCGCCCTGTCGAACGAAAAGTTTGCCGTGCGCACTTTTCTGACACCGTTTGCGTCAGGCGCTTCAAGTCCCACCTCTTCTATGAAGTTGAGCGTCGAACGAGCAAGCATTGTCTGCGCGTCACACGCAGCTTTAAGCGGTCCGCCTATAAGCGCCGCCATATCAAGTCCGCTGAATTGATTAGCTATTGTTTCTGCCATAATAAAGTCCTCCTTTTAAGGCAATATTTTTATCATTTCATCGCGAATTCTTAGCATGCCTTCGGGCGCTTCCTCCGCGTTGAATTTCAACGTTATGTTTGCATAGCTGTCGTCCTGTTTTTGTCGGAAACCGGGAATGAAGCCCATTCTGTTACGCCTTTTCGGAATGCGCGGAATAGGCTTTTTATCCTCTTCCTCCGAGAACGCAACGGTCTGCGTTTCTTCGTTTTCGTCCTTTTTAAGGCTTATTTCCGCCGACAGCTTTACCTTGAAGTCGACGCTCACTTCGCTAAGCTTCAGCGTGGACACGGGAATGAGGCAGAGCTGCGGTACTTCGACAAAGCGATAGTCCACATCTCCGTCATCGTTGAAATAGGGATATTTTATTCGCATGGTTTTGGGACTGCCGTCCTCTTCCAGAAATTCATGCAGCGCCTCAAGGTGCTGATTTTCCGCCAGCCTGTTGACGGACAAAAATGCTTCCTGAATAGAACTTATCAGTCCGTCAAAACTCTCTACTTTTGCCATTTTTTACTCCTTTTGTCTTATTCTACTACGCATACGCCCGTTTGAATTAAAACAAACGGGCGTATGCGTTTACTACGCATACGCCCGTTTGTCAAGCCTTTTTATTGGTTTTATAAAATTCATTAAACTCTTTCTACTATTCCTGCTTCATTAAAATAACTAGGAATTATTGTGGTGAAAGTTATGAAAGAACTATTAATAAAATTTAA
>CAJLKN010000009.1 GCA_905207235.1 uncultured Eubacteriales bacterium | reverse complement strand
CACATAATTTATTATTTTTTCATTATTTTTTATTATATTTTTACCGCATGGTTATTTTTTGCCGCCTCAGGGCTTATAACTTGTCGCCGTGCTCCTCTCTGTGAGCTGCGGCGGAGTATAAATCGAACTCGCTGTCGATATCGAAATCGGAATATTCGTCGAACGCCGCCAGCTTGGATACCGAAACTTCGTACGCCGTCATTGTTACAAAACTGTCGTCGGGCTGCTTTTTCTGGTACTCGCGCGACTGTATTCTTCCCGAGAGAGCCACTTTGTCGCCCACCTCCAGATTGCTGACAAAGCGCGCGTTTCTGCCCCATGCAATAGCGGGGATGTAATCGCTCTTGTTATACGAGCGGTTGACGGCTATCAAAAGGTCGGCAATCTCTCTGTTGAAGGGCGTCGTGCGATAGACGGGCGGCTTGCATATGTAGCCAGAAAGCACTATCGAGTTGGGATTTTTTGAAGGCTGCGAGGCGAGCACTTCGCGCACGAAAACTGTGAGCATGAGGCGCGATTTGCCGTTTTCGAGCTTGTTGTACGAGCGGAACTGCCCCAGAGCGCACAGCGTGTCGCCCTCCTTCATGCCGTCGCCCATGAGCCTTTCGGAAATGGTTACGGGAAGGATATCCGCCTGACCCGACAGGCGTTTTACTTCGACGAAAAATTCATAAAAACCTTCGCCGAACACCTCGTGTGAAAATACCGCGGGCGAAACTATCTTTCCGCAGATATAGACTTTGTTGTTCTTTTCGCAATTGATATTCATAAAAGTACCTCTTTAAAAATTTATCTTTACAAAGGCTGCTGACGTCCGCTGACGTCCACAGTGTAATTTTCGCGGTAAATAAGGTTGCCTATCGGCACGAATTCGTAGCCGCTGTTTTTGAGCGTGGAAAATATCATGGGCAACGCTTCCGCCGTGTGCAGTCCGTTGTTGTGCATGAGTATTATGCTGCCGGGCTTGACGGCATTTATTATTCTTAATGCTATGTCGTTGGCGGAAAGGTCCTTCCAGTCGAGACTGTCAACGTCCCACTGAATTACATAGTATCCGTTTGCTTCCGCCGTGCTGACGAGTTCGTCGTCATAATCGCCGTAGGGCGGGCGGAACAGCTCTACCTTTTTGCCCGTAATTGAAGTTATAGCCTCGGACGAGGATTTAAGTTCGCTCTCAATTTCGGCTCTACCGAGCTTTGACATATATGAATGGGTCGCCGAATGAGTGCCTATTTCGTGCCCCGCCTCGTCTATCTTTTTGACATAATCGGGGTATTTTTCCGTCCAGAACTCGACCATGAACCACGTCGCCTTGACGTCGTTTTTTTTGAGGGCGGACAAAATTGCATCCGTGTGGTCGGTGCCCCACGCGCAGTCGAAGGAGATGGAAATGGTTTTATCCTGCCTTTCGACCGAATAAATTGGAATTTTTCGCGAGGACGCGCCGAAATAGACTGCATATGCGCCCGAATAGTATGCCGAAAGCGAAAGCGCGGTAATTAAAAGCGCGGCACAAAAACAGAAGATGACCGCGCGCATTTTTATGACGTATGCCAATGTGCTCACCAATATTAGCAAATGCCGCGTTGTAATATTTACCGCAGCTTTGCCGAATTTTTTGTATTTTTGACGAAAACGACTGCCAAAACACAGGCTGTATTTTTAAAGACGCCCTCGCCCTTTTTCTTTACTAATCTATTGCGCAATAAAAAAGTTTATGCCCGACGCGCGGGCATAAACTTAAAAAAACTTTGTACAGGCAAGCGATCATCTGAAATTTATGCAGGCGGCGGGCAAAGTCGGGGCAATAAATTTAATATTTGAGCAGGAAAAATATAAACTGCAAATTGAGGGCATAAAATAAGCCGCCGCGCATTTTAAAAAATGCGCGGCGGCTTTTCAACATTTTTAATTTCGTCAAAGACCGAAAAAGATATCTGATTTTGCTTAAAAAAGGCTATCAGCTTTCGGAAATAATTTTTCTTAAAAGCGCGTCCGCCTTTCGGATATCGGCTTTGCCGCCCGTGGCACGCTTGATGAAGCCGTAAAGTCCGCATATTGCCTTGTCCTTGCCGCCCTTGAAATCTTCTATGATTTTAGGATTTTCGGCTATGACCTGACGGCAGATTTTTTCCAGCTCGTCGTCGGCGACGCCCGCGAGATCCTCTTCCTTTATATAATCTTTGACGCTCTTGCCCTCTTCGAGCATTTTGCCGAGCGTTATCTGCGCGGCGGTAACGTTTATTTTGCCCTCGTCGATGAGCTTTATGAGCTGTGCAAAATTTTCCGCCGAAACCTTGATTTTAAAGTTTTCCTTGTCTTCTTCGGTTGCAAGCGTGGAAAAAATTGTGCCGAGGGTGAAGTTTATGCAGTGCTTTGCCGAAGCTCCGAGCGAGAGAGCCTTTTCGATAAAGTCGCAGGCGGCTTTATACCTTACTATCTGCGACGCCGCCGAGGCGTTTATTTTAAGTTCGCCCGTGTATCTTTTAAATTTGTCGGTGGGAAGTTCGGGAAGATTATCCCTTATCTCCTGCACTTTTTCTTCGGGAATGACGACTGTCAGAATATCGGGTTCGGGGAAATAGCGGTAGTCCTGCGCGTCCTCTTTGGTGCGCATTACCGAAGTTTCGCCCGTCGTTTCGTCGAAGCGCAGCGTTGCCTGCACGACCTCTCCGCCATTGTCGAGCACTTCCGCCTGGCGGGAATATTCGTACTCCATAGCCTTTTCGATGTGGCTTAAAGAGTTCATATTCTTTATTTCCGTCCTCGTGCCGAAAACTGGACTGCCCGCGGGCTTTAAGGAAATGTTTACGTCGCACCTCATGCTGCCCTCCTGCATTTTGCAGTCGGATACGCCGATGTAGCGCATTATGAGTTGCAGTTTTTCGATATACTCCCTCGCTTCGCGCGGCGAGGAAATGTCGGGTTCGGAAACTATTTCAATAAGGGGCACGCCGCCGCGGTTATAATCGACGAACGTGAAGCCGCGCTCGTGAACTAATTTTCCCGCGTCCTCCTCAATGTGAATGCGCGTTATGCCTATCTTTTTGCCGCTGTCCAGCTCGACATAGCCGTGCTCGCAGAGCGGTTTGTCGAACTGCGAAATCTGGTATGCCTTGGGCAGGTCGGGATAGCAATAGTTTTTGCGGTCGAGGTGAGTGGTTGTGTTGATAGTGCAATGGGTTGCAAGTCCGGCGCGTATGGCGTACTCCACTACCCTTTTATTGAGAATGGGCAGAGTTCCCGGCTGACCCGTACAGACGGGGCAGCAATGGGTGTTGGGCTCGCCGCCGAAAGCCGTCGTGCAGCCGCAGAAGATTTTGGTTGCGGTTGCAAGCTCTACGTGAGTTTCAAGTCCCGCCACTAAATCGTATTTCATATCTTTACGCCTCCTTCGGTGTCGCCGAGCGAGCAGAGAGGATTGACCTCGGCAAAGTATGCCGCCGAAAGCACCTTACTGTCTTCGAACTTGTTGCCGATTATCTGCATGCCGATGGGCAGTCCCCTTTTATCGACGCCGCAGGGCAGCGATATTGCGGGAAGCCCCGCAATATTCACGGGAACGGTGCAGACGTCGGAAAGATAGGTTTCTATCGCATTGCCGCCAGCATATCCCAAGGGGAATGCCGTGTTGGGCGCGGTGGGCGCTATAAGAACGTCGCACTTTTCGAACATTTCGTCGAACTGCGAAACTATCTTGCGGCGGAGAATGCAAGCCTTTTTATAGTACGCGTCGAAGTAGCCGCTGGAAAGAACGTAAGTGCCCAGCATTATGCGCTTTTGCACCTCTTTGCCGAAGCCCTGCGTGCGCGTTTTTGTTATCATGTCGTCCACGCTGACGTATTCCTTTGCGCGGAAGCCGTAGCGTATGCCGTCGTACCTGCCGAGGTTGGATGAAGCCTCCGCGCAGGCGATTATATAATATACGGGAAGCGCCTGTTTAAGCGCGGGAAGTTTTACCCTGACGACCTGCGCACCCGCGCGTTCGTAGGCGGATATTGCCGCGTCTATGGCGCTCTTTATGCCCTCGTCTATGCCGTCGAAAAATTCCTCCGCAACGCCTATTTTAAGTCCCTTTACGTCGGGATTGAGCACTGTGGGAGCGGAAGATATATCAACCGAAGTCTGGTCGTGCCAGTCCGCGCCCTTGATTGCGTCATAAACGACAGCCGCATCTGTTACAGAATGGGTCATTGGACCTATCTGGTCGAGCGACGAGCCGTAGGCGATAAGTCCGTAACGCGAAACCGCGCCGTATGTCGGCTTGAAGCCGACTATGCCGCAGAAAGCCGCAGGCTGGCGGATAGAACCGCCCGTATCCGAGCCGAGACCGTATGCCGCAATATCTGCGCACACCGCAGCAGCTACGCCGCCTGACGAACCGCCCGTAACCACGGAGTGATTTCTGGGGTTTAAAGGCGCGCCGTAAACCGAAGTTTCGCTCGTCGAGCCCATGGCGAATTCGTCCATATTGGTCTTGCCGAGAAGGACCGCGCCGCGCTCTCTGAGCCTTTCCCACACTGTCGCGTTGTAGTAGGGACGGAAGCCTTCGAGTATCCTGGAACAGCACGTCGTTAAAAGTCCGTCGGTTGCGATATTGTCTTTGAGCGTGAAAGGTATGCCCGTGAGCGCGCTCGCTTTGCCCTCGGCAATGAGCTTATCGGCATAAGCGGCGTTTTCGAGCGCCGTTTCAAACGTCGTGTGAACGTATGCGTTGATGACGGGATTTATCTTTTCGATTTCGGAAATATATTTTTTTGTTAGTTCGGTTGCGGAAAACTGCTTGTTTTTGAGCCCTTCGGAGAGAGCGGAAATAACTTTTTTCATTTTACCACCCTCTTTACGGGGAAGTACCCGTTTTCGCTCTCGACGTTGGAGAGAATTTTGCTCTGGGGCAGGCTCTCTTCAACCGTATCCTCGCGCAGCTCCTTCCACTCCGCCGTGCGGTCGATGACCTCGCGGATGGTATCGGTATCGCCCTCGACGGAATTGTTTATAGTGTCGGCAAAGGCGATTATTTCTTCGAACTGGGGCGCGAATTCTTCGCACTTTTCATCGTCGAAGTCGAGGCGCGCAAGGCGCGCGAGCGTCTTTATCTGCTGTCTTGTAACTGACATTTTTCACCTCACTGTCTGACTTTGATGTGAACCTCGCGGAGCTGCTTTTCGGTAACTTCCGAGGGTGCGCCGCACAGAAGATCCTGCGCGGAAGAGCTCATGGGGAATGCAATGACCTCCCTTATGTTCTCCTCGTTTCTGAGCAGCATTATCATTCTGTCCACGCCGGGCGCCATGCCTGCATGAGGAGGTGCGCCGAATTTGAACGCGTTATAAAGCGCGCCGAACTTGACTTTGAGCTCGTCCTCGCCGTAGCCCGCAATTTCGAACGCCTTTACCATTATGTCGAGGTCATGGTTTCTGACCGCGCCAGAGGAAAGTTCCACGCCGTTGCAGACGATATCGTACTGATATGCGAGAATGTCGAGGGGATCCTTGGTGTTGAGCGCTTCGAGCCCGCCCTGAGGCATTGAGAAGGGGTTGTGCGTAAAGCCTATGTTGCCCGTTTCGCCGTCGATTTCGTACATGGGGAAATCGTTGACGAAGCAGAAACGGTATGCGTTCTTTTCGGTGAGATTGAGCCTTTCGCCCAGCTCGTTGCGTATCTGTCCCGCAAGCAGAGGCGCTCTTTCGGCGGTGTCTGCGATGAAGAATATAGTATCGCCCGCCTTTAAGGACGCCAGCGAGAGCATTTCGCCCTTGAGTTCCGCGGGAATGAATTTATCGATGGGACCCTTGAATTTGAGGTCTTCGCCCACTTCGAGGTATCCCAGACCGCCCATGCCGATAGAGAGCGCATAGGCGAGCAGTTTTTCGTGGAAGCCCTTGCTCATTTCCGCGTGAACCTTTACCGCCCTTACGCACTTGTTCTGGAAGGGTTTGAAGGTGCACTTGTTGAAGAAATCGGATAAATCGATAATCCTCAAAGGGTTGCGCAGGTCGGGTTTATCCGAACCGAATTCGAGCATTGCCTGCTTGTAGGGAATTACGGGGAAGGGTGCTTTTGTAACTTCGTAGCCCTCGGGGGCGAACTTTGCAAAAGTTTCGTACAATACCTCTTCGCCCACCTTGAACACGTCCTCCTGCGAGGCGAAAGCCATTTCGAAGTCGAGCTGATAGAATTCGCCGGGCGAACGATCTGCCCTTGCGTCCTCGTCGCGGAAGCAGGGAGCTATCTGGAAGTATTTATCGATGCCCGAAACCATAAGAAGCTGCTTGTACTGCTGGGGAGCCTGGGGAAGGGCATAGAACTTGCCCTTGTATCTGCGCGAGGGCACTATATAGTCCCTTGCGCCCTCGGGCGAGGACGCGCACAGAATGGGCGTCTGAACTTCCAGAAAGCCCATTTCTTCCATCTTTTTTCTCAAAAAAGATATAACCTTAGTGCGGAAAATTATGTTGTCCTTTACCTTTCTGTTTCTCAGATCGAGAAAGCGGTATTTGAGGCGTATATCTTCGCGCGTTTCCTTGGAGGTCATTACCTCGAAGGGAAGCTGTTCGCGCACTCTGCCTAAAACCGTTACTTCTTTGCAGTTGAGCTCCACCGTGCCCGTGGGAATTTTGGGGTTGTAAGTTTCCTCATCCCTCTTTTCTATTACGCCGAAGACTGAAATGCAGTCTTCCTTTACAAGTCCGTTCAGAAGGGCTGTGTCGCGCATGACCACCTGCACTACGCCGTAGTAGTCGCGCAGGTCGATGAACGATACGCCGCCGTGGTCGCGGATGTTTTCTATCCAGCCGGCAAGGCGAACCTGACTGCCGACGAGGTCTTCACCGATTTCGCTTGTGATTTTTGTGCGGAATTCTGACGCCATTTTTTTCTCCTTTTTTCCCTCGGGGACAATAAAAAAAACGCCGTCCCCGAAAATACTTTGATTTTCTTTGGGACGAACGTCGTTCGCGGTGCCACCCAAGTTACCGCATTAAAAGCGGTCTCTCATAAAGTTCTTTTGCCGCAAGGCTTAAAAACTTTTACCTTTTACGCAGGTTTACGGCGCACCCTACTCAAAATAATTTTTCGGGCGGCGGCTCGGAAGTGTTTTTGGCGCGTATTCATTCTGCGGAGCTCTCACCTTTGTCCGCTCTCTGTGAGCGATAATGCGCGTTACTTTTCTTCGTCATTGCCTTTTATAAAATTTCAAACAAATTATATTATAATTATGAACGCTTGTCAATTAATTTAATCATTTAGTTTTGCCTTTGAAGCGACGCAATTCCTCGACGGTTTTTTCGTAACCTATGCCCTTGGGCTGATAGTAAACTTTGCCTTTGAGCGCGTCGGGCAGATACTGCTGCTCCACCCAGCCGTTGGGGAAATTGTGGGGGTACTTATACGCCTTTGCCTGCGCCTTGCCCTCCTTGCCGTCGTAGGAATGATCGCGAAGGTATGACGGAACGCCGTCGTCGTCGCGCACGTTGTGAACGTCCTCCTGCACGGCGTGCAGGGCACAGACGACCGAGTTGCTCTTGGGCGCTTCGCACACGTAAATAATAGCCTCCGAAAGGGGAATGAGCCCTTCGGGCACGCCCGTTTTTTCAAGCACGTACATGGCGGAAGACGCCACCTGAAGCGCGCGGGGGTCGCTCATTCCCACGTCCTCCGCAGAGTGAATTACAAGCCTTCTTGCAACCAGCATGGGGTCGCAGCCGCCGTCTATGAGCCTCATCGCATAGTAGAGCGCAGCGTCAGAATCGCTGCCGCGCAGAGATTTGCAGAAAGCCGAAAGATAGTCGTAATAATCGTCCTCGTTGTACGAGAGCGCTTTTTTCTGAATGGACTGCTCGGCGTCCGAAAGGCGGACGTGAATTGTGCCGTCGCTCTGAGGCGGAGTGGTTAAAACGGCGAGCTCGAGGGCGTTATAAGCCGAGCGAAGATCTCCGCCCGCCGTGCGGGCTATGTGCTCTATCGCATCCTCATCGACCTCGGTTTTGTACATGCCCAGTCCCTTGCGGGTATCTTTTAAGGCTTTTTTCATTGCCCCGCATATATCCTCGGTCGAAAGCCTTCTGAATTCGAAGACGCGGCACCTTGAAACTATTGCGGGCGTCATGGAAGCGTAAGGATTTTCTGTCGTGGAGCCGATAAAAATTATCGTGCCCTGCTCTATCGCGGGGAGGAGAGAATCGGACTGCGTTTTGTTGAAGCGGTGGCATTCGTCGAGCATTAAATATGTGCGCTTGCCGAACATCTTTAAGTTGTTTTCCGCCTCCTGCACCGCCTTTTTGACGTCCGCAACGCCCGCCTGAACGGCGTTTAATTTTATGAATTCGCCGTGCGTGGTCTGGGCTATTATATTTGCGAGCGTCGTTTTGCCCGTGCCCGGAGGTCCGTAGAATATGCAGCTTCCCAGCCTGTCCAAAGAAATTGCGCGCCTTAAAAGACTGCCTTCGGCAACGATGTGCCGCTGACCTATAAAATCGTTCAGATTGTTGGCGCGCATGCGCTCGGCGAGGGGCTTCGCCGCTTCGGCGTTGCCGTTAAAATCGAATAAATCCATAATTTATACAAGCAATTCTTTTATTTCGCCCACGTGCTGTTTTGCGTACTCGTAACCCATCTCGTAGGCTTTTTCTGCGTCCTTTACGACGTATTGACTGAGCCCCTCCATCTCGGGGACGAGCCATAAATCGTAATAATCTTTCATTAAAATTTTTGCGTTCTCGTTCTGGTTGTAGTCCATGATATCGAAAACGCGCAGAACTTTCTGAACGATGTTAGTAATCTTTTCTATCCTTTCGCCCGTGTTGGCGAGCACGTCGAACGCGACTACGACGTCGGCGCCCATGCTTTTGCAAAGTTTTACGGGCACGCGGCAAAGCACTCCGCCGTCAACCAGGAGCATATTTTCCCTCTGAACGGGTCGGAAGACCGTCGGAATTGCCGACGAAGCCCTGACCGCCTCGACCACGGAGCCCTCTTTTAGCTCGACAGAGCGCCCGCCGAGTATATCCGTCGCGACGCACGCAAAGGGAATTTTGAGCTGATCGAACGTCATGTCGCCAAGGCTTGATAAGAGCAATTTTCTCATTTTATTGCCCTTTAAAAGTCCGAGTTTCGTGAGCGGCGCGACTGCGGGGTCTATTATGTCGAAGGCTTTGAGTTCGGCTATCTTCTTTTTCAGTTCGTCGGTGCTTATTCCCGCGGCATAGCCCGCGCCCACTACCGCGCCCATGGAACAGCCCGATATGCAGTAGGGCTTTATGCCCTCCTCTTCGAGAACGTGCAAAAAAGCGATATGCGCTGCGCCGCGCGCGCCGCCGCTGCCGAGCGCGAGACCCAATTTTTTACTCATAAACTCTTCCTCGTATAAATAATTATGTACTATGAAACAAAAAAGTGCAAAAAAAGCCGCTTACGCCGCACTGTACATAATGCTGGCGCTGTTTGCGCTTATACTTGCTATCTCGCCCGAAATTTATGTGCCCGTATGCCTTGCCGCCATAAAAATGTGGGCGGAATGCGTGCTGCCCGCGCTCTTTCCTTTTATGGTCATAACGCTTATCATGATAAAATCGGGCGTTGCCGACGCCGTTTCCTATCCCCTCGTCGGCGTTGCGAAAAAACTCAACCTGCCGCCCGCCGCACCCGCTCTGTTTGTTATGAGCGCTTTTTCGGGCTATCCCGCGGGGAGCAGAATACTTGGCGAATATTGCCGCACAAACAATATGGTAAGCGACGCAAAAAAACTTGCACCCCTTTGTTCGACTTCGGGTCCGCTGTTCATAATAGGAAGCGTCGGGCAGAATATGTTCGGCGATAAACTTGCGGGGTTTTATATCTTTATCGCTCACATCGCCTCGGTGGCGATAATTTCTCTTATTTTATGCGCTAAAAGCTCACCCTCGACCGCGCGGATTATGCCGTCCAACGGGGCAAAGAGCAATCTTTTATACGACTGTTTTTATTCCGCCGTCATCTCGGTTATCGTGGCGGGCGGATTTATATGCTTTTTTTATACTTTTTCCGCCGCGGCGGAAAATTATAACCTTTTGCTGTTTGCCCAAGCGCCCCTTTCGCTCATTGTCGGCGAAAATACCTCTTCGGCTTTCTGCAAGGGGCTCATCGAGGCGACGGGCGGCTGTTACGCCCTCGCACAAAGCGGCGAAAAATTTGCAATTCCGCTTGCGGGATTTTTAATAACTTTCGGCGGAGTTTCAATACTCTGCCAGCAGCTGTGCTACCTTCGCCCGTTGGGCGTGAGCGCGCTGAAATTCGCCGCTGTAAAAGCCGCGCAGGCGCTTTTGTGCTTTTTGTTGCTGCTGCCCGCGGCATTTATATAATAAAAAATCAGTAGCAGCCTAAAATTTTTACCGAGCTGCAATTTTCTTTGAGCTCGCGCATTGCATTTTTTGTGTTTTCCGCGCCGCAGTCGGCTTCAATCTCTATGAAAAAGCGGTATTCGCCCACTTTGTCCTTTATGGGGCGGCTTTCGATTTTCGTCATGTTTATGTTATAGCGCGCGAGCACGGAAAGTGCGCAAACGAGCGCGCCGGGGCGGTGCAGGCAGGTTATAGAAAAGTAAATTTTTGTGCTCTTTTTGCAATCTTCCGCCCTGCCCTTTTTTATGAGCAGAAACTGCGTGAAGTTGAGCGGCTCGTCCGAAATGCACTCCTTGGACATTTCCAGCCCGTCGGCTTTGCAATGACAGCCGACTATGCCCGCGTCAGTCGGGCTTTTTAACATTTTTATGCAACCCGAAGTCGAGGACGTCTGCTTTAAAACGGCGTTCGGGAAATGGCTGTAAAGATATTTCGCGCACTGTCCGAGCGCCTGCGGGTGGGAATAGATTGTTGTGATTTTGCTCACGTCCGCGCCCTTCATCGTAACCAGACGGTGCTCTATTTTTACCAGCGTTTCGGCGACGGCGACAATGCCTTCCGTCTCCTGCAAGAGGTCGAGGTTCTGCATAACTCCGCCGTTTAAAGAATTTTCTACGGGCAGAACTATGCTGTCCGCCTCCCCCTCTCTGAGCGCTTTTACGAGCAGAAAAAAGGTAGGATAGGGCACAATTTCGCCCTTTGAAAGCCTCTGCGCGGCAATCTGCGAATAGCTGCCCTCGGGTCCGAGATAACCTGTAACCGCGCTCATATCACACCTTCGAGGCTATGTCGAGTATGAGCCTTTCGGTATCCGCCCAGCCGAGGCAGGGGTCGGTTATCGACTTGCCGTAAACGGTGTCTTCCTTCTGGTTGCCCTCTTCGATGAAACTTTCTATCATAAAGCCCTTTACGTTGGCTTTGAAATCTTTGTCGTAAAGTCGGTTCTGCATAACCTCTTCGCAAATTCTTATCTGCTGTTTAAACTTTTTGCCGCTGTTGGAATGGTTTGCGTCGATGATTATTGCGGGATTTTTAAGCCCCGACTTGGCATAGCCGTCGATGACCTGCATTACCGTTTCGTAATGGAAATTGGGAATGTCGTTGCCGTAGCTGTCGACAGCTCCGCGCAGAATGGCGTGCGCGAGGGGGTTGCCCTCCGTCTTTACCTGCCAGCCGTTGAGCTTGAAAACCTGACCCGACTGCGCGGCATAGATGGAATTGAGCATGACCATTACGCTGCCGCTCATGGGATTTTTTATGCCGACGGGCACATCTATGCCGCTGGAAACCAGCCTGTGAAGCTGATTTTCCGAGCTCCTCGCGCCGACTGCGACGTATGAAAGCAGGTCGTCGACGTAGTTATAGTTTGCGGGATAGAGCATTTCGTCCGCCGCAGAGAGGTGCGAGCAGTCGATTGCGCGGATGTTGAGGTCGCGTATGGAATATATGCCCTTTAAAATATCCTCGCCCTTGGAGGGGTCGGGCTGGGAGAACATGCCCTTGTAGCCGACGCCCTTGGTGCGCGGTTTGTTTGTATAAATGCGGGGCACGAGCACGATTTTTTCCTTGACCTTTTCGTTGAGGTTGCCCAGCCTTTCGACGTAGTCCAGAACGGGCTTTTCTGCGTGAGCCGAACAGGGTCCGACGATTATTATCATCTTGTCGCTCTTGCCCTCTATAACTTGAGAGATGAGCTCGTCGCGCTCCTTCTTTATTTTTGCGAGGCGCTCCGGAAGCGGCATTGCCTGCTTGATTTCCTCAGGCTCGGGAATTTTTATCTGTTTTTCAAACATTCTTATCCTCCATCATAGACTTTACGTCCGCAAGTATGGCGGACGGAACGAGGTCATCGTAATTTTTTCCGAATTTGACAGAATTTTTTACCAGCGTCGAACTTACGTGCAGATTGCGCTGTTCGGACGGGATATACACCGAAATCATGTCGGGTTTGAGCCTCTTGCTGGCGTAGTGGTTGCGGTTTTCATACTCGAAATCTATCGCGTCGCGCACTCCGCGCACATAGAACGGCGTGCCCAGTCTGTCGAGAAGATCGACAGCCGCGCCCGAAAAGGTTACCACCTCCACCTCGGGTCTGCCGCTGAATAATTTATTCAGAAGATATGCGCGCTGTTCGGTTGTGAACAGCGTTTTTTTCTGCGGATTGTCGAGCACGGCGACGTAAACCTTGTCGAACATTTTCGCACACACGTTTACAACGTCCTCGTGCCCGACCGTGGGCGGGTCGAATGTGCCCGCAAACACGCATTTTTTCATATTGTCTCCTCGTCGGGCGAAAAAAAGGTTACGTATGTCTTGCCGTATTTCCGCTCGTCAATCTTTTTTAGTCCCTCTATGTCCCCTTCGAAAGGGCGGTCGCGCTCGTAAACGGCGACGCCGCCTTGCGCGAGCGAGCGCAAAGAGGCTATAAGTTCCAGCGCGCCGCGCCCGCTTTCGCTTGCATACGGCGGGTCGATAAAAATAATGTCGTACTTTAATTTGTTCTTTCTTAAAAACGACGAGTAATCGCCGACTGTTACGCTATATCCCTCGGCGCCCTTGAGCTTTGCAAGGTTGCCGCGCGCAATCGCCGCCGAACGGGGCGAAATGTCGTTGAAATATACCTCTTTCGCCCCGCGCGAAATGCACTCTATGCCGAGGCTTCCGCTGCCGCAGAAAAGGTCTAAAACGCGCGCTCCAGCAACATAGCCGTACAGAATGTTGAACACGCTCTCTTTGACCCTGTCCGCCGTGGGACGAATTTCTTCGCCCTCGAAGGGCGTCAGTTTAAGCCCCCTGTATCTGCCGCTTATCACTCTCATTTTTTTGACTTCTTGCGCTTTTTTGCCTTTTCGTTTTCTTCGGCGAGCTGCGCCTGAAGTTTCTGCTCTTTGAGCATGCCCAGCACATATCCGCCGAGGTGCGAAGCCACGGGAATGATTATGAACACGAAATTAACCGCCTCGTGCACTCCCGCTTTGCTGAGCGGATAGTACGCCCAGCCGCAGACGTATTTAAGCACGAACAGGCAAAACGTATTGGGCACGGCTATATTGATTATCTGCACGATTATAAAGGGTATGCAGGTTATGAGGGGGATGACAATGCCCTTCCAAAGGGCGTATTCGCCCGTTTTATATATTGCGCGCTTGTCCGAAGAATTGAGCCTGCGCTTGGTTTCGTTGAGGTAATATTTGCGGTAAGAGACGGCGCCGTTCTGTCTTCCGAAGATAATAAACGCCGCAATGAGCATAATGTTGCCGCCGAGAATGGCGAGTATCTGTATTGCGATGTCGTCGCTGTCGCCGAACATTATTATCGTGCTGCTGAATATGCACATTATGACGAAGGGAAACGCCGCGCCTATAAGAAGGTCGCGTATTTCCCACAGGATTTTCTGTCGCTTTTCAGCGGCTGAAAGTACTTTTTCCAAAACGGTAAATCCCCCTTTCGCTTATGAATATATCGAGCGGCTCGTCCCATTCGTCCGCTTTAAGCTCGTCCGTGAGCTGAAAATCGTAGCCTATGCCCGCCCTTATACACGGACAATTTTTTAAAAATCTGTCGTAAAAGCCTCCGCCGTAGCCCAGACGGTAACCGTCCGCATTGACCGCCAGAAGCGGCACGACTGCGACGTCTATCTTTCCGCCGTAAGCCTCGCCGACGGGTTCGCTCACGCCGAGGGAACTTTTTTTAAGCTCATCCCCCTCAAAATAGCGCACGGCAACCATATCTCTGCCCTCGACGCGCGGAAGATATACCTCTTTCCCCGCTTCGAGCAGCCTTTTTATTAAAAGATGCGTGTCCGTTTCCGAGCCGAAACTGTAATAGACAAAAAAACTTTCAGCCTGTCCGAAAAAATTTATAAAGTTGTCCGCAACCGCACCGTCGGCGACGGTGCGGCGCGAATGCTGAAAATATTTGCGCTTGATTTTATATTTATGTCTGAGGTCGTCTTTCATACACCCTGACGCTCCTTTTCGTAACGGCGCACAGCGCCTCGTAGCTTATAGTGCCCGCCCTCGCCGCATAATCGTCCGCATCGCCGAACGCAAGAATTTTATCCTCGTTTGAACAGCTTACAAAAGCGTCCATGCACAAATTCCCCTCGCCCAGCGGAACGGTGCGCCAGAAGCCGTCGCCGTAGCCCGCCCTGTAAGAAGACAGCGAGGCATATTTTTTCTTAGCCGCGGCGTAGCCCGCTCCTCCGCCGACGGGCGGAGAAAATGTCTGAACGCGCGGGGCGTAAACTTTGAGCGCGGGGCGAAGATTTGTATCCGAAAAGCCCGCAGGGCAATATCCGTACAGGGATATGCCGCAGCGAACGCCGTCGAAGAGGTATTTTTCGCCCTTAAACACTCCCGCAGTAGCCGCCATATGAGCAACGGCGTCGGGAGAAAATTTTTTAACCAGGCTTACGCACTTTTCAAACAGCTCCCTCTGCTCAGAAGAACGTTCTTCGTCAGCGGGCGCGTACATATGCGTATATACGCCCTGCACTCTGTCGCAGTCCAGCTCTTTCAGAATGCGGGGCAACTCCTCGGGCACGCAGCCGTAGCGGTTCATGCCCGTATTTATCTTGATATGACAATTGAGCCCTTTGCAAAGCAGGGCGCTGCGCTCGTCTGCGACGGTTGCAGTCAAGTCGTAAGCCGCCATTCTCTCGACGTCATGCCTATCTAACGGGGGCGTGAGAACGAGAACGGGCGAAGATATGCCCGCAGCGCGCAGTTCCACCCCTTCATCGACGATAGCGACGCAAAACCCGTCGCAAATGTCATTAAGCTCCCTCGCAACGGCAATCGCGCCGTGCCCGTATGCATCGGCCTTGACCACGGCGTAAAATTTTCTGCCGCCGATTAGGCTTTTCATGTGCAAGGCGTTGTGCCTTATTGCAAGAAGATTTATTACCGACAGTGTTTTCTGCATACTGCCATAATATGCCGAAGCCCGCCGAAAAGGTTATACAGCTTTTATTTTAACACACAATGACCGCTTTTGCAATTAATTATATAAAAAAACGCCGCAATGCGGCGTTTTTTAAAATTATTCTTTTTCTGCGTTATGACGGCAATTTATCTGCATGCGGTTGAGCTTTATCGCAACTATTGCGGCGATTGCGGCGAGGACCACGTCCTTGGGAATGTATAATACGTTGTAAGTTATAAGCGCAGAGGCGAGGTTTTCATACCCGCTTATCTGCCAGACGGCTATGAAATAAGCTATGCCCACTATGTAATTTACCGCCACCGCAGCAAGCGCGATGAGCATATATATGGCAGGTCTTTTGCAAAATTTTATTGAAAATCCCGCCACTGCTGCCGCCGCGACAAAACCTATTATATAGCCGAATGAAGGCAACATTACGTAACCTATCCCTCCGCCCGAAGTGAAGACGGGAATGCCGATAAGCCCGAGCAGCATGTAGCACCCGACGGAAATTGCGCCCTTCTTTGGTCCGAGCAGAAGTCCCGCGAGCACGGCAAAAGCCGTCTGAAAGGTGAGCGGAACGAAGGGAAACGGTATTTTGACGAATGCGCCGACAATCATAAGCGACGTGAACAGCGCACACTTTGCTATGTCGGCGGCAGACAGAGCGCGCCTGCGCGCTCCGCCCGAATACAGATTTTTCATACTCAAATTATAATATCGCTCCGCGGCGGTGTCAAACGAAATTGCCCGAGCTGATATAATTTATGCCTATAACAGACCATAGATAATACATAGTTGACAAAAGTCGCCCGCGGCTTTAAAATAATTAAAAAACTATGTTCTGTCGGCAACCTTGAAAAAGGTTTTAAAAGGGAAGAGAGCTGATAGCTCCACAGCCCCCGCTGCCGTTGCGAGGCGCGTCTTTGTTCACTGCTTTTGCGGGAAGGACAAAGAATGTAAAGCGCGCGCATTAATTTTAAGTCGGAAGACCTACCGACAGGACAGGACGACATTTTTTGTAGGCTATTCGCAATCTGAGGGGATGCAGACGAGCGATTTTCCGCCACGGCAGAGCCGCGGTGTGTTTTTCGTTGCCTTTCCTCTTTATGAAAGGCAATTTTTTTATTATTAGGAGTAATATCATGAAATTATTTAAAAGAACCGTTGCGGCGATTGCCGTGACAGCGGCAATCGCCGCAGCTGCTCTGTTAGGCGGTTGCGCGTCGAAAGTTATTAAGGTGCAAAACGATTACGGCAGCAACAATTACGTTATTATTGTAACCGACGACGTCGTAACTCTGACAGAGACAACCAGTCTTTACGATTATATGTGTGCTCTGCAAGCTGACGGACAGATAACATTTGAAGTTTCTGACGGCAGTTACGGAAAATATATCACCTCTGTCGAAGGCGTGAGCGAAAAAAGCGAAAGCGCAACGAGCGGGTACAGCTGGATGATTTATACAGACCTTACAGAGCTCGACGGCGTTGTTTACTCCGACCCTTCCTACGGCACATGGACATACGATAATAAAACTCTCAACAGCGCAAGCTATGGCGTGAGCGGTCTGCCCGCCGTCGAGGGATACACATATGCCCTCGTTTACAGTTACTGGTCGTACTGATAAATGTTCAGACGAGAAGCGCCGAAATTATCTCCCGCAAAGGAGATTGCATACATTGCCGTAACGAGCGCACTGTTAATATGCGTTCAGTTAGCTCTTTCCGCCGTGCCGGGAGTTGAATGCGTAACAGTATTATTGTTGAGCACATCTTATGTCTTCGGCGCGAGGTTCGGCTTTTTCACGGGGCTCACGTTCAGTCTGCTGCGATGTCTGATTTTCGGCTTTTACCTCTCCGTCGTCCTGCTTTACTGCATATATTTCCCGCTATTCGGCATTGTTTCAGGGCTGTGCGGAAAACTCAGAAGCGAAAGGCTTCCCCTTGCTTTAAAGATATGCACAAACATAGCTCTGTTGGGCGTCGCCGCAGCGGCATTTATCGCGGCAGGGGCGGACTTAATCAAAGTATCGCGCATATACAAGACAGCTCTGACCGTTCTGCTGTGGCTGACGGGCGGATTATGCTGTTTGGCAACTATAACGTTTGACGCCGTTTGGCTGTATGAAAAAAAGATGAAAACAGGCGGCGAAAAAATTTTAAAGCTGCTCTTTATCACCTCGGTAGCCGTCATATGCACGATATTTTTTACTCTGCTTGACGACGTTATAACGCCGCTCGTAATAGGCATGACCTATGAAGGCGCGCTGACTTACTTTTTTGTTTCTTTCACCGCGATGCTGCCGCAGACGGTATGCACTCTGGTGACGGTGAGCACGCTGTTTATGCCGCTCACTGCTGTATTAAGGAAAGTTTCGTAACCTTCCCATCGGTTACGGAACGCGCCCCGAAGCGTATGCTTCGGGGCGCAATTTTTTTAAGTCGCAAAAGGCGCAGACTTAATTGGTTCGTAATTAAAAAATATTTTAAAGGCAAAGCCTTAAATATTCCGAAAGGCTTGCACACTTTGCGTCCGTCTTGAACGAAAGGTATTCGCGGATTAAGCGCAGGGCGCGCTTTTTTCCGTCGGGCGTGATAAATTCCGGCAGATATTTTTTGCCCGAACACATTCTGAGCACATTGTAAGTAACCCCGCTCGTCCCCGCGCCGTCGCCGCAGTCGTAGCAGGTGAAAGTGCCCGTCTTCATGTCGAAGCGCAATTTGCTCTCTCCGACAAGGGACGCCCCGCACTCCGAACAGTTTTCAGCAGAAATGCCGTAGCCCGAAGAGGCGAGCGCGGAGAGAAAAAATTTTATTAGGGCGTCGCTTTCGTCGCCCGAACATATTTCGGACAGAGCGCGCACCGAAGCGGTAAAGACGGACGCGCAGTCGTCGCCCTCGTATGTAAGCGCGTTTGCCGCCTCGCAGACGGCGGAAGCGGCGTAAAATTTATTGATATCCGTGCGCAGGTCGTAAAAACTTTCATTTTCGGAAGCTTGCGTTACGGTGTACCTTTCGCCGCGCTTTGCAAGAATATATTCGGCGAAACAAAAAGGCTGGGCGGCAAACTTTAATTTTGCCCCCGCCTTTTTTACTCCCTTTATCCCCGCGGAAATTTTGCCCTTCTCCGCGGTGAGGAGAGTTAGTATTTTATCGTTGTCGCCGTAGTCAACCGCCCTGAGCATGAGCGCGTTGACCTTTATGCCTTCCACTTATTTTCTTCCTTTAAGCTGCTTGTACAGCATGTAATAGCTGACCGAACCCGTCTTTTCGAACATCTTCCACGCAAGTTCGGCAGCGTCGCCGTCCACTCTTTTCATATCGCACCCCCTGATTACAGGTTGTGCATTTTTGCGCTTTTTATCAGTCTTCTTTTTTACCGTAGCCGTAGTCGCGCAGAAGGGCGGGTCTGTCGCGCCAGTCCTCCTTGACCTTTACGTAAGCCGTGAGAAAGACCTTTGCCGACAAAAATTTTTCCATGTCCTTCCTCGCAAACGAGCACACTTCCTTCAACGCGCTGCCCTGTTTGCCTATCAATATGGCTTTATGGTTGGACTTTTCGCATATTATATCCAGATTAATGTCGTAAACGCCGTTTTCCTTGCGCTCGAACGTGTTGACAACTATCGCCACGCCGTGGGGAATTTCTTTATCGTACTTTAAAAGTATCTTTTCGCGCATGATTTCGGCAATCATGAACTTTTCGCTCTTGTCCGAAATTATGTCCTCTTCAATAACCTTTTCGCCCTCGGGAAGCCTCTCGGCTATGGCTTTTTCGAGCTTGGAAATATTGGTGCCCCTGCGCGCGGAAACGGGGAAAACGTCGCACTCGACGCCGCTTTCGTACAGCTTTTTGACGTCCTCGGGTATGCGCTCTTTGGGCATTATGTCTATCTTGGTATATGCAATTATGACGGGCGTCTGACCTGAGGCGTACCTCTTTGCGAGGGCGATATCCTCTTCGTCAATCCCCTCGTGTCCGTCCATGACGAAAAGTATCAGATCGACGTCCTTTGCAGTCGATCTCGTCGTCTTCATCATGACGTCCGAAAGCGCGTTGCCCGCCTTGTAGATGCCGGGCGTATCGACGAAAACTATCTGATAATCGGGCTTTGTGAGTATGCCCATAATGGCGTCCCTCGTCGTCTGGGGCTTGGGCGAAACTATGGCTACTTTTTCGCCGACGAGCACGTTGACGAGCGTGGATTTGCCCGCGTTTGCCCTGCCGATAACTCCGACATATCCGCTTCTCATTGCATGTTACCTCGCAAGATTGAGTTTTGCAAGCACGCGCTCTTCCGCGGCGCGCATTGCCGTCTTGTCATTTTCTTCCATGTGGTCGTAGCCCAAAAGATGGCATATGCCGTGCGCGGCGAGATAGTTTATCTCGCGCTCCAAAGAATGTCCGTATTCCGCCGCCTGCTCTTCGGCGCGCTTTGTGCATATGACGACCGAACCTATGAAAAGGTTGCCGTCCTCGTCCTTATCGTAGGGATAGTCCGCAGCCGAAATACTCTCACCCGGCGTGCAGTTGAGCATGGGAAAGGAAAGAACGTCGGTTACGGCGTCTATCGAGCGCGTGCGCGCGTTGAGTTGCTTTATTTCCTCTTCGCCGACAAAAACTATTTCCGCACAGAGGGTGCAATCGCTGTCAACTTCGCTTTCAAAAGCCTCGGCGAGCGCGCAAAAATTGCGCTCTTCGCAGTTAATTTTAAAACCTTTCATATTATACCCTTTTCTGGGAAATTTTGAGTTTGGGATAGGAAATCCTCTTGTGGTAAACGCCCGAAAGCGAAGCCGCTATGGTGTGAGTGATTATTGTAAGTTCGCGCATGGTTATGTCGCAATCGTCGAACTGGTCCAGATCGAGGCGCTCTTCGACGAGCGCGGTTACGAGCTCTTCCACCGCCTGCGGCGACCTGTCTTTAAGCGAGCGCGAAGCCGCCTCCGACGCGTCGGCGATCATGAGAATTGCCGCTATCTTGCTCCTCGGGGTGGGACCGGGATAAGAATAGTTTGCTATGTTTATTTCGCCGTCGCTCATTTTGAGAGCCTTGGCATAGAAATATTTTATGGGCATGGTGCCGTGGTGCTGAACGGCGCAGTCGGCGAAAAATTCGGGCAGGCGGTTCTTGCGTATGAGAGCCGCTCCGTCGCGCGTGTGCGAACGGATGATATCAGCTGAAAGCTCGGGCGAAAGCTCGTTGTGCATGTTGTAGTCCGACTGGTTTTCGGTGAACATTTCGGGATTTTTGAGCTTGCCCATATCGTGGTAGAACGCCGCCGCGCGGGCGAGTTCGCCGTTTTCGCCGATGGCAGTCGCGCATACTTCCGCGAGCTGGGCGACAACTACCGAGTGGTTGTATGTGCCGGGGGCTTCGGTTTTGAGCTTTTTAATAAGTTTTGCGTCGTCGCTGGTCAGTTCGCGCAGTCTGAACACCGTCAGTTCGGAAAAGAGCACTTCGAACACGGGCAGCGTAACCATATAAAGAATTACGCTGAAAAAGCAACCGAGCGCGCCGTAGGCGAGAAGTATTGCGTTACCCGCCTTGTCGGCAACGAACCACACTTCCATTACGCCTATTATGAGCTCTACGGGCACGAGCAGAAGAAAGACTATCAGAACGGCCTGTATCCTGGATTTTATGGCGGGCGTAACGAAGACGACCGTCATTCCCGCGCAGAAGGATATGAGAAGGCACGCGCAGCTCTGCCACATTTCGCCTTCGATAAAATTTATATCTATTACAAAAAGTATGAGCGCGTAGATTATGTTGAGGAAAACAGCTTCCCTTCTGCCGAGAAGGGTTGCCGCCATGAGCGCGAGAAAGGCAAAAGGTCGTGCATTTACGTTGAGCGCCTGTCCGAGCACAAACGATATCAAAAGCGCGATGTCTAAAAGAATGAAACATTCGATTATGCGCGAGAGGTCGTTGAGTATTTCGGTGCACTCAAAGTAAAAATAAGCGTAGGTAAGCATTGTTAAAATGATTACCGTAGCCGCAACGAACAGTATGCTGTTTGTATTCATCTTGATGTAGTGAATGACGTTGAGCCCCTCTTTTATTTCGAGCATGAGGAATATCAGCGCGAAAAGAAGCACTACGTTGAGCACAAACATCAGAGCGCTCAGACATATTGATTTTTTACTCAGTCTTGTTTTCATCGTTTTTTGCGTTTGCGTCCGCGTTTTCGTAAGCGCGCACGATATTCATTACAAGGGGATTGCGCACGACGTCCTTTGCGGTGAGGTAAACGACCTCCACGCCCTTTATGCCGTGCAGTATCTTAGTTGCCTGCATGAGCCCGCTCTTTTTGCCTTCGGGAAGGTCAGTCTGGGTCATGTCGCCCGTTATGACCATCTTGCTTCCGTCGCCGAGACGGGTCAAAAACATCTTCATCTGCTCGCGCGTTGTATTCTGCGCTTCGTCGAGTATGATGAACGCGTTTGAAAGCGTTCGTCCGCGCATATATGCCAGCGGAGCAATTTCTATAGAGCCGCGCTCCATGAGTTTTGTATAAGTTTCGAGCCCGAGCATTTCCTGCAAGGCGTCATAAAGCGGTCTGAGATAGGGATCGACCTTGGTCTGCAAATCGCCCGGAAGAAAGCCGAGTTTTTCGCCCGCTTCGACGGCGGGGCGGGTCAGAATAATCTTGTCCGCCTGCTTCTGCTTCATTGCCTGCACCGCAAGGCACACGGCGAGATAGGTTTTGCCCGTGCCCGCAGGTCCGACGCCGAAAACTACCGTATTGTTTTTTATCGCGTCGGTATAAATGCGCTGACCTATCGTCTTGCACTTTATGGGCTTGCCTCGCGAAGTTATGGTGAGCGTGCCCGACGAAAGTTTTGTAATGTCCCCCGCCTTGCCCTCTTTTGCAAGCTCTATACAGTAAACTACCCTGCCTTTATCAATCTTTTCGTCGCCGTCGGCGAGAACAGATAAATTTTCAATAACGTCGGCGGCAATCCTCGCGTTTTCCTCGGGGCCGTAAATGATTACGTCCGTTCCGTCCACGCGCACGGTTACGCTGAGCTCGTGCATGAGCGTATTGAGATTTTCGTCGAACGTGCCAAGCACTTTCGACAGCTTTGACAGGCTGTTTAAACTTACTCTTCTGAATATATCCATCAGTTCTCCGCAATTATTATTGCATATTTACGCTGACCGTATGTAAATAAGTGAAATCGACGGTGTAAATTACGCCTTCGGATGTAGTCTTTACCGTATAAGAGAGCACCTCGGCGTCTTCCCCGTAAAGTCGCGTTGCGGCAAAGGCATTTTCCAGCGCCTCGTCGCTCTCGCTTTCGGCGCGCGAAAGGACGCTTGCGCTGACCGAAATAACCGCATACCCGACGCACAGACAGGAAATTTCCTGTCCATCCTCCGCTATGTAGTAAGCCCCTATTAGTTCGTCGCCGCGCCCGACTTTATCGCCAACCGAGACGAGAGGCGTTCCGCAGACGGAGATAAGTTTTACCACCTCTCCCCCGACGTCCGAACGAAGGGGAGAATAATTTGCGGTGCGATCGTCCTCCTCGTTGCATTCGACGTCGGCAACGACAACGAAACCGCGCTTTGAAAACGAACAAAAAGTTACCGACGGCAGAGCCATTACCTTTGCCTCCGCCTCGGAAAAATCCCTTTCCGGAAAAACAGAGCCCGCCCTCACCCCGCAGGAAGCCAGAATGGCTTCGACCTGCGGCGCAAGATAGTCCCCGCTGCCCACAACCTGTATTTTGAAAACGCAAAACTGCGAAAAAATTACAGCGGCAAAAAAGAGCGCGCAACCAACCGCCGCGCCTATGCGCCAGCACAGCCTTTGCACAAGCGACTGCACGGGGCTGATTTTTGTTATGGCTATATTATAACACGGGTGTGAGAAAATTGCAAAAACTTTTTCAACGTAATTGTGTCCGACGAAAAAGTGGGTATATGCCCCCTTTTTTTCTACGTTGAATACGCGTATCTGCGCTTTCGAAAGTTTTTTTATGACCGTTTCGACCGTCGCCGTAACGCGCACGCGCGTAAGGTTTTTCATTTATGTCCCTCCCTCACTCTATCGCAACGCCGCTCACGTCGCCGCGGACGAACAGATCCCCGCCGCCGTATTCGCCTATACACAGCTTTTCGCCCGTTACGGTTATGACGCTCTTTCCCACCCTTATGACTATTTTTGAAGGCGTGTACTCCGCCACGCCCCTGACGCTTTTGAAATATGCCCCGAAAGAGGGCACGACAGTAAACGCGGCGAGCGTATCCGCCCCCGCTTCCTTTAAAATTTGATTGAGAAATTCCATATTTTAATTTATGAACCTGCCGCGCTTTATATACTGAATTCGCGTGCGCGAGGGTGGTTTCAAACATTGTTTTTAACGATAAAAAGCGCGCCGACGGCTTTTGCCGTCGGCGCGCTTTTATTAAAGCTGTGCGCAATCAGTATTTAAAGGTGTATTCTGCGTTATCGACGGGAACTATCGTTAATACTTCGCCGTTTGCAAAATAATCATCCTTGAATGTGTAATGAATACTGAATATGATATTGAACTTGACGAGTTTGAGGGTTGTGTACTGCTCGCCGTCTACAAACAACACGATATCGTGCTTATCGTTAGTCCTTTCAATGGTGAGAATTTGCCCCTCTTTAAGCGTCATAGTCTTGCTGTAAGACAACTTATACTCGTTTGACGACATTTCCCTTGTATCCTGGAACTGCGTGCCGCTTCCGCTTATTCCGTAGGTGAAGCTGTACTGTCTTCTTGCGTGGAATATGGTATTTTCAACCGACAACGAAGAAGATATGACCTCGGCATAGTCTGCGGAAGAATACCAGTTTTCGAAACTTCCCGCCGAGATTGCGGGAGTATTTACGGAAGTGCCAGACGTCTGAATTGAATAGGTTATGCCCTCCTTTGCTCCGCCCCATACGGCGTAGTAAGTAACCGAAGCGTCGGTCATGGAAGTAAAGCTCATCTGACCGCCATCAACGCTCGCCCAGCCAAGAAATTCGTAACCTTCCGCCGCGGGATCTGCGGGCAGAAGCGCTCCGTTTTCATCGAGAGCGACAGCTATGGAAACGCCCTCCGCGCTCGCGCCGTACTGCGCGCCCGCATAGTTGAAATCGGTTGCGCTGATAACATTTACATAGCTTATGTTTGCTTCAAATTGCGCGACTACGGAAGTTATTGCGTTGACGGAGAATGTAGCGGGGTTTGTGTAAATTTCTGACTTTCCGTCGGTAAAACTTACAAAGTCGTAACCCGTCATGATATTTTCGGCGGTGAAAGTTACCTCTCCCCTTGCATAGGTTGCGCCGTCGAACTCCCTTATGTCCCCCGAAAGAGCGACGTTGCTCGCCGCGCCCTTGTTTACTGTTAATTTATACCATGCGTCGGCGGAAGCCGTAAGTTCAACGTTTACTCGGGTTACGCCGTCCGCGCCCTTCTGAGCATTTAACGAAACGACATAATATCCTATCGCGCCGTACTGCGAAGAAGTGTACCTGTCTGCGACGGTTTGAAGCGCCGACTGCACGTAAGCGAAGTCAACGTTTTTATTGAGCCCGTCGGCAACATACGCCTTTACTTCGTCCTCTATATTGAACTCGGTTTGGTTGTTTACGGAAATTTCGGCATAAATCCAGCTGCCTGCGCCGTTGAGCGAGCCGCCGTTTTCGCCTATATAGAAGCGGAACTTGATTACCTTTGATACGCAGCGTAAGATATTCCACTTATTATCCTGCGCGGTAATTTGGTTATAGTAGATATTTAAGTCGGTTATTTCGTTGCCCTTGTTGCCGCCAACATCGATATCGGTTGCATAAGACGAACAACCATAGAAAGGATACGTGCTGCTATCCGTGTCGCCCGAGCCGTTGAGATGAACGCTTTCGGCAAGGAATACAACCGACTGCATGCCCACATTGTTTGCAAACGCGCTTTCGCCCACCGTTTTAACCGTTGCGGGAACGATTACGTTTTTAACCGACTTTGTGGCATCCACATTGCCGTCGGCGTCGACGTTGTTGTTTGCGAACGCGCCTTTATCAATCATTGAAACGGGCAGACCGTTTATGTAATCGGCAATGACTATCGTGCGGTTGCCGTTGACATAGTACTGAACATATCCCGCCGCGAGCCCCGTAACATGGTAGCTGCCGTCGTCGGCGTTGAACGTGTAATTAATGTAGTCCTGCGTACAGGAAGCGAGTTCGTATTTGCCGTAAATAGTTACAGGCGTATTTTCCGTTACCGTCGTGCCCGCGCACAGAGTGCCGTCGGCAAAGGCGAAACTTTCGAGCGTCGCATAGCCGTCGAAATGTTCGGGCAGTGTATCGCCGACATAAGATGAATATACAAACCCCGGTGCGCTGCCGCTGTTTATAACGCTAAGTTCAACTGCCTTGCGCTTTAACGCCCATATCGTGGTGTCGCCGCTCATTACAAACGACTGCACGGGCTCGCCGCCCTGCGTGAGCGAATAGAGCAATCTGAACTGTTTGCTTTCGTCGGTGTATGCGGGGAACGCGTTGTCGTAAAGGTAAACGGTTGAGCCCTCGCGCACGATCATTTCGGTTATATTTCCGTCCGCGCCCACAACTTTGAGCGTATAAGGCGTGAGCAGATACGAGAATCTGACAGAGCCGTCCGCCGAGTTGTAGCAGCCGAATATGCCGTTTATACCGTCGGTTATCTGACCGTTCTGTGCAGCCGATGCAAAGCCTTCGCTTACAGCATTGAAATGGCTTGTGCAGGGCGCGGTGTCGTTTTCGGTATAGGAAAGATTGAGCGTGAAATCGACGTAGCCGCTTATCGAGCCGTAAGCCTTTATGCCCGTCATACCCGCGCCGTTGCCGTCGCGGAGTATTGCCGCGCCGAGCTTTGTAAGAACGCCGTCGGTGAGCATTCTCGCATTGATATCGAACGCATAGTAATCTTTTTCGCCCGCGAGCGAAAGGGCATTTATAAGGTCGTTGACGCCGCTTTCGGACGACTGGAAGAGCAGTTTTTCGCTGCCGCCTATCAATGCGTGAGCGGCGTTGATATAGTCGGAAACCGCAACCTCCGAACCGACCGTCTGACTTTCGCGGGAATAGAGATATACATCATCCGGCGTCGTCAGTCCCGAACTTACTTCGGGCACGAACGTGCCCACTAAGTTCCATATAGTGTTGTTTGCGCCGAGCAGCCAGTTGAGCGTGCTTTCATCGCCCGAAGCGAACATGTTGTCGAGGAAATACTCGAACGTCATTACGCGGTACTCGCCGCCGTTGTCGCCGCGATAGAGCGTCAGATAACCGTTCTGATAGGTAAGTCCAATCGCTCTGCTCTTGACCATCTGTCCCGAAAGATTGCCCTGAAGCGCAAAATAGAAGTTATCCGCGTCGAGGTTTACGGTAACCGTCAGGTTGCTTATGCTTATTTTGAGGATAGACACGACGTCTATTTCGATTGTGCCGCGGAATGTAAGGCTTTCGTACATGCTGCCGTTGTCGTCCGTCGCGCTGTTTTTGACGTCTTCGACGAGCGAAGGCAGAAACGCGAGGTCGATGTACTGCGTCTTATCGACAGACGAAAGCTCGTAGTCGAGCGAAGTTATCTGACTTTCGCTCAATCTGCGCGAGGTGAGCGTAAGCCAATATCCCTCCATGCCGTCCGCCTTTGCGGAAGTTGACATTGCGTGGGTGTTGTGATTGATTGTGAGGTCCGCAGAACCGAGCGAATAGCCGAGGTCGAGACCGAGGCAGTTTATGAGCGCGTCCAGATCGACGCAGGCGTTTGTTACTCCGCCGTCGGTTACCGCCGCGAAAGCCGAGCTTAAATCGGCGGTGAGAAGCGAACAGAGCACGTCGGTTACCGTCGTCTTTGCGCCCTCGTCGAGCGCGAGTGCCGACATCTTAGCCGCCTGAGCCTGCTCGGGAGAGAACATAGAAACTACATTGCTTAAAATATCGGTATCGCAGACTATCGAAACGAGCGCGTTTACCGTTTCGTAGAGAGTTGACTGTGAAAGGTAAACTTTTAGCCCGTTTAAAACTACGTCGCCGACCTGTGTGAGCGTTACATAGAAGCGCGTTTCGCCGGCGGTATTTTCCATTATTATTCCCGCTTTTACCACGACGCCTTTGACGTTGAAGTCAAATTGGCTCTGCATTGCAACGCCGCCCGAAGAATTTCTGACATACGTTTCCGCATGCACGAAAACATCGTTAAGTTCGGGGATATACGTGCGCGAACCATCGAGTTCGAATGTTACGTTGTAAACGTCTGAACCGAGGATATTATCGACGGAAACCAAACGAAGGGCTTCGAAGAGGTAATCGTAAACGAGCTTTATGAACGATGTGCCGCCCTGACCGTCAGAGGTCGAAAGAATGTATCCGTCGCCGCGGACTGCGGAGGAAATTTCGCCCGCAAGCGTTCCCGAAGAAGCGCCGACATAAACCTTTGCGCCCGTAGCAAACTGTGCGCCGCCGTTTGAATAAAGCGCCTGCCACGAGAGCGCGAGACCGTCTTCGGCAGAAATTTCTATGCTCGCCGCACTGTCGGAAAGTATGCTCAAAGCCAAGGACTTTCCGTCGGTCGAAAGGGTCATTTTATCGAGGATATCTGTCCAGCCGCCGTCCGAAAGAACTGAAAGCACGGCGTAAATAACTTCGTCCGTCGTGTTGTAAGTCATTGTCTGAGGCGCGGCAGCCGAAACTTCCTTTGAGCCCTCCGCCTGCACTCCGAGTATGGGAGATATTGCTGAAATAATCGAAGATATCTTGTCGCTTACGCCCTCAATATCCGAACGATAAATTTCGAGCGCGACATTGTTGAGCGCGATAACAGCTATCGGCTGATTATCCGAAGTGTCGGCGTTATACACGACTTTTACAGAAAGTACGTCTCTGCCCGTTTCGCCTATCGCGACAGCGAGGTCGAGCGCAACACTGCGCGAGCCTGCAAGCCAGCTTATTTCGCCCCTGCCGCTGACGGAAGCGGTTATGCCGTCAACCGTTATGTAAGCGGGCGCGTCCTCGCCTATTTCAAATGCGAGCGACTGCGAACTTACTATATTTTCCACCTCTCCCCATACTGCCGTTACCGTATTGACGAGGTCGGTTAAATCGAGGTAGTCCTTTGCGGGAATGTCGAAGGAATGTTCCTTTTCCGCGCAATAAACGTTTGCCGAAAGCCCGAGGGCGGGAAGCAGCGCCTCGGCGCGGTTTGCCGAAGTGTAATTAAATTCCAGATCGCCCAGCCCGAGCGAAAGTTCGGGCGAGAGCGCGCCGAGAAGCTCGTCGAGCCCTATAACCGCGTGCAGGCGCGTCGCATCGGACGAAAGCTCTTTTACGAGCGTTCCGAAATCGACGGACAAAAGCGCCGCTATGACATCCGCCGAGTCATCGCCGAGCGAAGGAAGCGAAGCTATTAAGGACGACTGCGCGTCGATTGCGCTTATAAGCTGTTGCACGGCAGAAACAAGTTCGGAAACTTCGCACATTACAGAGATGTTCGTGCTCTTGCCGTTTATGCTGTTTACCGTGAGGTATACGTTGTTGTATTTGTAATCGCCGACGGAGGAAAGTTCGTAGTATGCCGAAAGGCTTAAAGTTAACTTCTTGCCCTCCCTTTCGTAGCTTACGTTGAGGTCGGCTTGCGCTCTGGGCGCCGAACCGATTTTTACATACGCTTCGAGCGAGGCTGTGAGGGGCGAAAGCTGTTCGGGAAGCACACCCGAAGCGGCAGACGCGTCAAACGCCGCGGAAACGACGAAAGTCTTTCCCTCTATAACAGACGTTACCATATTTATGAGGCTTGTGAAGTCGAAACAATCGTACGAGGAATTTTGAGGAACTTGCGCGCTGCCCTCAACATTTATCGAAAGTCCCGTTTGCGGCGCGGAAAGGGTTAAACTTCCGCCGTTGCCGCCTGAAACATAATTAAGTTTTATCTGTCCGAGCGCAAGACCAAGATCGAGCCCGAGTTCGGAAAGCAGTTTGTCGCCGTCGATATTGACGCCCAGTCCGTTTTTATCGGCATATACGCCCGAGAAAATGAGTGAATATTGCGCGGAGAGCGCGTTGGTTACTATCTGGCTGACGTCGGCATTTGCAACGTTGAATATGCCTCCGCCCGTCGCTTCGAACTGCAAAGCCGCAAGAAGGTTGGAAACCGCCTCCGACATCTCGTTTACGTCGCAGAAGACGCCCAGCTTGTAATCTTTGCCCTGCAACTTTGTTACGTGCAGGTAAACTCCGCCTTCGCCGTCGTAATAGGCCGCAACCGAGGCGGAAATGGGCATGTCGCAGTATGTATAGGCTATATCCGCCTCGACCGAAGCCGCAAGCCCCGAAATGTTGAGGTAAGCTGTCGCATTTATTTTGAGGTCGTTCGCATCGAAGCCTAACGAAATGCGGAGATTTTCGCTGTTCAACAGATTTAATATGTCTATGACGGGCAAAGCCGTAACGGAGGAGAAATCTATGTATTCATCGGGGTTGAAGGAAGAATAATCTTTTTTCTCCGTTCCCGAAGTTATCGAAAGCCACTCCCTTCCGCCGCTCATCGCGCTCGCGCTGATCGAAGTGCCGCTTACGCTTGCCATTACGCTGCCGACCGCAGGTGCGGATATGCCGAACTGCGAAAGGACGTTGTCCAGATCTACGGTAACGCTCTTTACGCCGCCCGCTTCCGCGCAGACGAACGCGCCGTCGAAATCGAAGTTTACAAGGCTGTAAATGAAATCGGTCGCCGTCGCTTTGCCCGCGGCGAGGGACGACTGACTGAGCGAAGACGATTTGCCTCCGCCGAGAACGCCGCTTTGCACTGCCGTATCCACGAGGTCGGAAAGGAGGCTGTAAAGGCTGTCTGCCGTAGTCTTAATTTTGAGGTGAGGTATCTCTTTACCCGTTATGTTTGTAACCGAGGCGTAAATATTTCCGCCGCGCACGATTATATCAAACCGCACCTCGACAGAATTGATGTTGAGCCATACGTCCGTTTCGAGAATGTTTTCGCCGTCGTATTGCGAAAGGTAAATATCCGCGTTGACGAGAACGTTTTTAATCTGCTCTATATTGCTGTTTGAGCCGTTGAGCGAAAGGGACAAGCGGTACGAACCGCCCAGAACGTCGGTGAGGTCGATGGCTTCGAAGGCGTCGAAAAGATAATCGTAGATTACCTTTACGAAACTTCCGCCCTGCGCCGTGCTGACGGGATTGTATGTACCTATCTGCGCGTAAACTTCGTCGAAGATGTCACCCTGACCCACGCTGACTTTCGCGGCGGCGTCAAGCCCGCCGTAATTGAGGCCGAGCGAGAGCGCAAGCCCGCCGAAAGTATCCACCTTTACCTCGGCTGCCGCTTCCGAAAGATAGGAAAGCACAACCGACTGTCCGTCGGACGAGAGCGTCATTTTATTGAGGACGTCGACCCAGCTACCGTCCGAAAGAATGCCGAAAACAAGGGCAAAAAGCTGCTCCTGCTCGTCGGTGCCCGTCCTCGCGGGCGAAAGAGCGGTTGAAATGTCGGAAATCTGTCCCAAAGCGCTCTCAATGTCGGCGGAATAGATATCCATCGCCGCGCCGTTGAGCGCAAGCCTTATCAAGGGACGGGAACTGCCGCAGTTTTTATCGTAAACGAGCTGCACGCGCGTTACCGCAGAGCCGTTTGAAGCGAGGCGGACGTTGAGGTCGAGCGCGACAGACTGACTGCCTTCGTTCCAGTCTGCGCTCACCGCGCCGTCAACCGAAAGGGTTGCGCCGCCGTAGGTTATGTACGCTTCGCCCTGCGCGATTTCAAGCGTTATTCTGCCTCGGGAAATTATATCTTCGACAGAACTCCACGCGTTGGTAACGACATTTATCATGTCTGAAACATTTAAATATCCTTCCGTATCGGGCAGGGAAATGCCGCCGTCCGCGCCGCTTACATCGAGAGAAAGTCCCATTGCGGGCAGAGCCGCCGAAAGATTTCCGCCGTTATCCCCTCCCGCCGTATAGACGAGGCGGCAATATCCGAACTCAACGCCAGTATTTACGGAAAGCGCGCTTAAAAGGTCGTCTATGTTGACCGCGGCTTTAATCTGCGCCTTGTCGGCGTACAGTTCGCCGATGAGATCCGAAAGGTCGCAGGAAAGAACAGAATTTATTATGTCGGCAACCTGCGAGGGAACGACAGACTGCGCGGAGAAGATATCAGTTTGCAGTCCCGCGAGCGAGAGCAGAGCGGGCACGGCTTCGGCAACTTCCGAAATATCGCAAACCGCGCCTATGTCGGTGGTTTTTCCGTTTATGGACGAAACTTCGATTATAAGTCGGCCGTAATTTGCCGACGATGCGTCGTAATCGTAATATGCCTTTACCTGCGCGGAAATGGCGTCTGCGCCGCGCTTATATGAAATATTTATGTCCGCGCCGACGGTTATGCCGTCGATATCAACGTAAGCCGAAGCGGATACGCTCAGCCCTTTGAGCGCGGAGATATTGACGGCTTGCGAATTGCCGTCGAGGGCGATATCGACCTTTATGAGGTCAGACGAGAGCAGATTGTAAATATCCGCCGCATAATCGGCGAGGTCCGCCGAAGCGGAAGTGCTTTCCCTGTCTATGACGGGCGCGGTCGTCGTGGTGAGCGAGAGCGCGAGGTCTATGCCGCTTCCGCCGAAGGAAAGCCCCTTTATCGACGCGCCGTGGAAGGTTATATCCTTTTCGCCTATGCCGAAGAAAAGCTGAATATCCACGCCTATGCCCAGACCCAAAAGGTCGTCCGTTTTGAGCACTATGCGGGCATTTTCCCCCTGCACTTCGAGCTGCATGATATTCATGAGGTCTGAAAGCGCGTCGGAAGACAGCGCGGCTGAACCCTCCTCGCCCTCAGAAGTAAGGGAAGAAAGCGCGCTATTCAAGCCGTCCGCCCAATCGGTGAATTGTTCGATAATCGGTTTGAGCGCGGCAATATTGACGTTGAGCGCAAAATCTTCGCCGTAGTACGCCTCCGCCTGACCTTGGGCGTATTCGAGGTAGAAGCCCTGTTCTTCCAGCGTCTTGCCGAGGCTGAGTTTGAGTTGCAGGCTGTTGAGCGGGTCTGCAAGGTCGAGCGCGACGAAAATATAACCTACATACCTGTTCTGTCCGAGTTCGGCAGTAATCTGGAACTGCTGACCGCCGTCCATTATCTTGGAAAAGCCGTTCGAAAGAACGCTTGTTAAATCTATCGTCATCTCCTCTTCGTAGTCGCCGCCCTCTTCGAGGGTGTCGTCGCCGACGTACTGACGGAAATAACTGTCGTAAAAATCAAAGTGCTGCTCGTCGAACGAAGCGTCGTCGTAGGAATATTCCACGCGGCTCTTGGATACGCTGGTTACCGTAACGCCCTTGTTGACGAGGCTGACTTCGTCTATATCCATAGAGAGAATGCGCCATTCGCCGTCGAACGTAAAGCTGAGGCTGACGCTCTGAAATTCGGGGTAGCCAGAAAGTCCGCCCCTCGTCTTCATGCCGAACTGATAATAATACGTGCTCGCGATGGGGTCGAGCATGACGGACTGCGTGTAGGTGCCGTCGCCGTTCGCCTTCACCTCGCCGCTCTCTGCTATCGTGTCGGCATTGATTATATAGTTGGTGAGTTCGGTCTGGAAAAGTCCGTATGTGTAAAGATACGCCTGTTCGCCGTAGTGCACGGGGGCGTCCTGCGACCAATTCGCCGTAAGGTGGGTTGTGTCGGCGGAGGGCGCCGAGCTGAAGCGCATGTATGCTTCCGGTCCGTTTTCACCCTCAACAAAGCAAGCCTGCGAACCGGACTTGACCATGGATGAATAGGTTATGTCCGAAGAAATGGTAACGCCGTCCCTGTAATCTTTATAGCTCTTTGTGTACTGCGTGGCTATGGCGGCGCTTGTTACCGTGTAAGTGTAGCAGTGATACTGCGACTGTGCGTCGAGAACGTAAGCGATATAAGAAAGGTTTTCCGCCGCGGAATGCGCGGTGGGAAGGCTGCCGTCTTTGGGCGCCTCCGTCTTGGTTATATCCACGTTTGTGGGGCGTTCGGTAGATTGAGTTTTACCTGCGCAGGCCGAGAGCCCGAGCGTGAAACTTGCCGCACCTGCAGCTACGAGCGCAGCCGCAGTTACCGATTTAAAAAATTTTTTCATCTATTGAAATTGCCTCTCGGAAATTACTTGTCGTTTCAGGGGCGCGCAGCACTTTTTTGCACAAAGTGCGCATTGCGCATTAAACATAATATAATAATAAAAATTTTTATAAACTAAAAATAAACAGAAAAAAATAATTGCTCATTGCGTTTATTCCCCCTCTGTTCTCCCTCGCCGCGAACAAAAATCAGCGCATAAAAAGCCCGCCAAAAGCGCAAAAAACAGAGCATTTTCGCCCATTTTCGCCACAAAATGCGCGCATGCGGGTTGTATAATAAATAAAATAATATTTATTTAAGATTTCGGGAGGAAAAATAAAAAAATGGCGCAGAAAATATATTTTGCCTCGTTGAAGGGCGGTACGGGCGTTACTGCGTGCGCCGTGGGCACGGGTCTGGCGCTCGCCGCGCGCGGCGAGCGCGTTCTTGTTGTCGACGGCGATTACAGGTGCGCTTCCGCGCTGTGCGCCTCGGGCGCGGGCGGATTGCAGGTTTACTCCCTTTCGGAGGCAAAACAGGGCGCGTGCCGCATAAAACAGGTAATAGTGGAACACCCCCGCTCGCCGAACTTTTTCATATTGCCCACGCTGGGCTGCAACGACGGAGAGTACGCCTCTTACGCGGTAACCGAAACAGAGCAACTTTTCGATTTCGTGCTCTGCGACGGCGTTGCCCGCACGGTTTGCAACCGCGCGGCGGTCATCTGCGAGCCCTACACTCCCTGCATAAAGAGCGCGGAGGCGTGCATAAACGAACTCAGCGACGCGGGATACAAGGAAACGGGGCTTATAGTCAACAAAGTGAACGGCGGACTGGTTTACGACGGAAAGATCATGCCGCCTTCGGACATTGCAAAAATTCTGCGCGTGCCCCTTTACGGAGTAATTCCCGAGGACCTTACCATGCCGCTCGGCGGCATGCGCTCGGACAGCGTAAAGGCTTTCAGAATGACGGCTGCGCGCATGGCGGGGACAGGCAAAAAGACTTATTCGCCCGTGCGCTCTTACTGCGGAGTGGGCGGATACATAAAGCGCAAAATGAGGTCGAAGATATGAGCGAAAATATAATTTTTGAACGCGAAGAACTTTCCGAAGGCGAAAAGGAACTTTTTTTGTGCGACCTGAAAAAAGTATGCGCAGAATACTTTGAAAACGAAGGGCGTTTTTCAATGGACATAACGCGCACGGAGAACGGTTTTTCGATCTGCGTGATATTCGACGCAAGGCGCATAAAACGTTTCAGAAAACCCGTATAAAAAACAATAAAATTTTCCTTGAATTGCGCGTTTTTACGCGCCGTAAAAACCTTTATTATTGTGTAATTATTTGCACAAAATTATATATTATCTATAATATATAAAACGTAAATTTGTTTGCCATTTAATGCTCATTTTAAAGCAGAAAACTGCATAATTTTTTAAGCGAACGAACGCGCCCGCATACGGCAATTTTTATTGCCGCCTGCGGGCGCAATTTTTTCGGACGATCGTTTGATTTTTTAATAATAAAACTGCGCGGAGCGCGGGCTTTATTGCCCGCGCTCCGCGCAAATTTTTACACAACTTTTTTTATAAATCAAGTCTGAATTTATTCAAAAAATTCAGCCTGCAATCATGGCAACCGCGCTCTGCAACTCCTCGTCGGCATAAGTTATGCTCCACTCGGCGGGGACGGTCTCGCAGCCGTCTTCAACCGTCAGTCCTACGTCGTGAATGCACTTGCCGTTCGGCCAGTAAATTTTTGCCGTGGTGAGCTTTATCGCGTCGCCCGTTACGAAATATCTGAACGTTGTCTGCATTATGCCCTTGCCGTAAGTGCGGCAATTTTTGTTCTGCGTACCCGACCATTCGAGGTAGGTCTGCGAGTAATCGGAGAGGTAAATATCGGAATAATCGACAACGCCGTTGGATACGAGCACGCCAATCAGCGCTTCGGATGCGCTCGCCGTGCCGTTGTTGGCGAGAACGTAGAGCGAACACTCCGCAGGGAAAAGGCAGTCCTCCTGCGCGATTGCGTTTACGTTGAATACCGTTTCTTTTCCGTCTTTATACCTCGCGGTCATCGCGGCGGGCATATAATCTCTGTCGCCTATGAACACGTGCGACATGCTCTGCATTACATCGACGTAGCCGCCTCCGTTGTTGCGCAGATCGAATATGAGCGACGTGCAGTTTTCGGCATTGAATTCGCGCATGAGTTCGGCAACCTCATATGCGGCGTTGCCGAAAAACTGCGTAACTTTCATATAAGCCGTGCCTTCGGGAAGGTAAGAGTATTTTGTGGAAGGCGTCTCAACCACCTGCATTTCGGAGGAGGAATTGTACTGTATGCTCCACTCCGTATCGGCGGTAGCCATAAAGCAATAGCTTGCGTGATAATCTTCCCTGCTTACCTCGTATTCGCCGCGGTCGGTAATCAGAGTAAATTTTTCGCCCGTGTCGTGCGCAAGAATGTAATCGGAAAAAGAAGCAGTCGAATTGAACTGCGCAGAGTTGCCGTCGGCGTCGTTCGCACCGAGAACGAAAGTACCCTCGCGCAGACCGCTGAGATATGCGGGCGAATTGCCTACTACTTCGTTGATGAATATGCCGCGTTCGAAAGAATTGTCGATATAAGAATAGCTCACGCCTATGCCGGTATTGTTTCCCGCATTGGATTGAAGCATTTCGTCGTATTCCTCCGACGTATAGAAGCCCGAATATATGTCGAGCACGTTGCCCGAAAGGTTATCCAGTCCCGCCGCGCGCACGTCCTCTTCGGAGACGTCGTAGTAGTAATATTTTTCTATCATGCCGACCACCCAGTCGGTAGTTGAAAAATAAATGCCGCACACGCCGAAATTGATTGCGAGAAGTATCGCCCCGACGACAACGACGATGGCTATGACCCCGCCTATTATGTTTTTACGTACAGATTTTTTCAATTTTATGCCTACTTTGCGCAGTAGAGCGCGTATAATATGAGAAAGGTTACGGCGTCGTTGAACGAGTCGGGATTGAGCCCCGTTATTGAACGCACTTTATCCAGTCTGTAAATGAGAGTGTTGCGGTGCATGTAGAGCGCACGCGCCGTTTTTGAAACGTTGAGGTCGTTTTCGAAAAGACAGTTGAGCGTAGTCATGAGTTCGGCGTCCTCGAAAATCTTTACCAGATTTTTAAGGTCGCGCCCTTCGAGAAGTTTTTCCCTGCACGACTTATTGAGTTCGGCGACAAGCCCTGCAACCGACAGACTTCCGCCTTGCATCCTTGCGGACATAACAATCGACCTCCCTTTAAACGCAACGCGCAAATCAAGCGCATCGCTAATTTTTTGCCGAGTTCGGGAAATATTATACTATATGCGCAAAAAAATTTCAATAGTTTTAAAGGCATAAAAAACTTGCGTCGAAGCCGCGGCGGACATGCCCCGACGGGCGCGGACAAAAATAAATTTTATGCCTTATCGGGCGTTAAAATTTATGCTAAATCTTGACATATAATATTTTTTGTATTAAAATATTTTAAGAAGGTTCGTCAAGGACTATCGTTTAACTAATTTATCGCGCCGCTTATAATGGCGGCTTAAAATAAATAAACTGTTACGGAGAATGATTATGTCAACTGAAAACACCAAGAAGACGAACAAGACTGCGGTAATCGTTACCTACGTCATAGCTGTGCTTCTGCTCGTTGCGGGCTGGTTTATACCCCTCTTCGGGCTCGATTACTTCGAAAACACGGGCGACCAGATGATGTTCTGGTATATCCCGGCAGCCCTTAATGCTTTCTTAATGCCCTTCACAGGCAGCGAACTCATCACGGGCGCGTTCGTGGCTGAACATCCCCTTCCCGATTTCCTTAATTATTCAAACACGATTTTGCCCGCAGATTCCACGCAAATTCAGATGCTCGCCATCCTCTTGCTGGTTTATGCAGTCGTTACCGTGCTTGCGCTGGTTATGATCATTCCCGTATGCCTCGGCAAAAAGGATAAGAACACGAGCATAATAAGCGCATACGTCGGAGAAGGCGCCGCGCTCTTCACGCTCGGACTTTATTTCTTCTTCTTTGCGTTCTACTACTCTGCACTTGTTTCTGTTTCGGCGGCACTTGTATATTACAACCTCAACCTCGTTGCAGTTGGCACAGCCGTTCTCGTAATACTCTTCATTCAGAGCATTATGCAGAAAAAATCGCTCGGCACGGCAAAAGTTGTGCTCTTCCTCATATCGCTCTTCGTAATGATATGCCTGTTCGAGTTTGACGCGCTCATGTCTTACGTAGCGTTAAAGATGGGCATTTCGCTCGAAGGCTGGTACAGCATGCTCGATTCCATGAATGCCGGCACGGGTCTTTATGTCGCTTCCAATGCTCCAGTTACGGCTTTCGCTCTCATCAGAATTATGGTCAGCGGGCTTTCCGCAGGTCAGAACCTCATCTGGATAGACGGCGCGAGCGTTACGCTCAACTTAATTAACGTTGCCGTTCTTGCACTCGGCATACTTGCCATAATCAATCTCATAATCGATTTCTGCGGACTTATGTCCGGCAACAAATACGACGAAAAAGGCATCATCACCGTCAACAAGGGTTCGAAGGTATTCGCCCTCGTAAGATACCTCATCACCCTCATCGTTGCGGCAGTCGCACTCGTATGCATGTTCGTCGAACAGAATGTAACGGTAGGTCTGAATATTTATCTTATAATCTTCTGGCTGGTTGTGGCAGTTATAATTTCTGCCGTCCGCGTAGGACGCGTAGGCGTGCTTAAAGAAAAGGCTCGCGAACAGAAGGACGCAAGAATAAGGTTTGAAGACACAACCATGAGCTCTCAGACCGAACAGCAGACCGAACTTGTGAGCGACACGACGGTTTACGCCGCTCCCGTTGTCGCAGAAGCACAGCCCGAAGAAGCTGAGGCACAGCCCGAGGCTCAGGCTGAAGAAGTCAAGGAAGAACCCGCAGAAGAAAAGAGCGAGCAAACTTCCGAAACGGAAGAGACGGTTGAAACGACCGAAGAGACGACTTCCGACGAGCCCGAACAGCTTACGATGGACGTTCCCGTTGCAGAAGGCGACGAAACTCCCGCCGATGAACCTGCACCCGTCGAAGAATATCACGCAGTCGTTTACAAGGCTCCCGTCCTCGTATATGACGGTCCTACCGACGAGTTTATCGATACTCTTACCGTAGAACAGAAGATTGAATTCTCCAAGGTATTCCTTGAAAAGTCCAAGGGCGTTCTTCCCGCAGGCATGCCCGACTACGAAGTCGGCGAAGACAACAGAGAATTCTTCCCTTCGATATTCATTCACCTCGGAAGGTTCCGCGCAATGCTTTCGAGCGGTCTGCTCCGCAAGATTTACCTCTTCATCAGCAGCAAAAAGTAATTGTAAATATAAAATGGCTTCGGCTCAGTCCGAAGCCATTTTTTTGCTTTAAAATAATACAGCCGTAAAGATTACAGGCAAAGAAGTTATTTTACATAAAGTTTTTACCCGACGCAAAAAGTTTTATCTGTCGCAGATTAAAAGATTTGTTATTGCATATTGTTTATGGCAAAAAAATATCTGACGCGACAAATTGCATCCTCCTCTTTGGGATACTTTAAATCCGCATAATTTTATACACTTTTAAAAGCCGCGTAAGCTGTCCTGAATTTAAAACATGTATTGCCGAAGTTGATTGCCGCAATTTAATTTTGTGCGCGGCAACAGGCAAACGCAAAAAATTCGGGCGCGGGGAAAATTGCATCGACGCGAAAACATGACAGCAAACTTATGCCGTGCGCGGCAAACCATACAAAGAAATTATTGCGCCGCGGCAAGCGACAGAAGCAATGAAAACTATTTGAAGCAATGAGATACTATCTGCGACAATGCAAATAAGTTGAGCGGAAAACTTAATCTTGCCAGGGCAAGACAAACAAAAAAAAATTAACGCGCGGCGGTTTAAAAACCGCCGCGCGTATTCTTTGCACTATAATTAAAAAAAGAAGATATAATTTTACCCGCAGAAAAATCTGCGGCTGACATTTTAAAGGCAGGTTTTGCCGAGCTTTATGCGGGCGGTTATTCGGTTGCCCGAAAGGGTAAGATCGCCGCCGCAAATGACGTTTACTATATACAGCCCCCTGCCGCTCTCCGAGAGCAGTTCCGGCAGTTTGGGACACAGAGTAAAGTCATCGCCGCCGTCCGAAGACACGCATATGACAATGCTGTCGCCCTGCACTCCGCCACTGAACTGCGCCATTTCGCCGCAATGGCGTATGACGTTAGTTATCAGCTCGCAACCTACGAGACGGCTGAAAAAAATGTCGTCGTCCGTAAGACTGCAACTTTTAAGATAATTTGCGAAGTCCTGAAGAGAGGCATTCATATCCTTTAAGTTGTCGACTTTGAAAGTCATCATTTTAAGAGCGCTTCCTTTAATTTGGATATGATTTTGCGCTCGGCGCGCGAAACGAACATCTGGCTGACGCCGAGAATTTTACCCGCCTCAGCCTGAGATTTGCCCTGTATGAAGCGGAGTTTTACCACCTTCTGTTCGGTGGGGTCGAGCTTTGCAATCTCCGTGCGAAGCGCGTCGGCGTCCTCGAACTTTTCAAAGGACGAATTGTCGTCGGCTATAACTTCGTACAGCATGGCGTCGCCCTCTTTTACGGGCGCGTCGAGCGACACGGGCGCTTTGCTTTCCATCGCCTCGATTACGCTTTCTTCGTCCTCTCCGACTATCTGCGCAATCTGCTTTACGGTGGGCTTTACGCCGTGTTCCTTATAATAGTCGTTGACCGCCGCTTTAACCTTTGCGGACAGCGCATAAACGCGCCTTGGAAGGCGCACGGAGCGCGAATAGTCGCGGAAATAGTTGCGTATTATGCCCGTTATGGTGGGCGTTATGTATGTCGTGAACTGGTTGCCGAGGTCGGGGTCAAATTTTTCCACGCCCGAAATGAGCGCTTCGGACGCGACCTGCAAAAGGTCGTCGTACTCCACGCCCCTGCCCGCAAATTTTTTTGCGAGTATTTCGGCTACATACATATAGTTTTCTACGAGCTCGTTCCTTATTTTTATATCGCCCGTGCGGCGGTATTCGCGGAAGAGCTCTGCGGCTTTTTCGTTGGTCATACCTTTAACTTTACTTTCTTTATAGTATTGCCCACACGCTCGATTTCGCATGAAGAAACGAGCGCGGAAACGAGCGCAAGCGAAAATTCGTTGTCGCCGTCGAGAAGCTGTTCGGCGTTTTCGCCGCATATTTCTGCGCTTACGCCGTTGGACGTATTCAAAATCACGTCGGCGCTGGAAAAACCGCAGTTTTTAAGTATTAAGCAACTTTCGGTAACGCAGACTTTGAAATCTTCCGTTAAATCAATGTCCAGATCTGCCGCAGCGCAAACGCCGCCGACGGCGAGCCTTAACGCCGTAAGATAACGGCTGTCCGAAAGGCTGAACGATATTTTAAATTCTTTCATCACGCAAACTCCAGTACGTTGTCGAGCGCACAAATTTCAAAAAGTTTTTTAATTCTGGGTTTAAGGTCTTTGATAACCAGCCTGTGCCCGTCGGCTTTGAGCTGTTTATACAGCTTGACTATCGCGCCGAGAATTGTGCTGTCGATAAAATCAAGCTCTTCACATTCTAAAATTATATCCGCCTTATTGCCGAGGTAACAGTCCTGTATGACGCTGTCGAACTGCTCGTGCACGGAAGCGTCCACGTCGCCCGCAAGCCCCACAACTATTTTGTCCGCCCCGGCGGAAAGTATTTTTACGTTGTTTTCCATAAAATTTACTCCGTATTGTTCTTAATTATATATAAACGCTTTTCGCGCCCTGCAAAACCATTATATCACATCTTTTTCCCCGAGTACAGTCCTTTTTGTTAAATAAGTTATTTTTATGCAATAAATTATTAAATTATGAGTATTTATACCAAAAATAGCGCGAAATTAGCACTTTTTTGCATAACAATTCTGTTTGACAACATTCTTTTAATGTGTTATAATTTTTTTATATCTTCATAGACGATTAAATTTTTTTGAGAGGAGCTCAGTTTTGGATTTCAATGAAGCCAACCTTATCGTAAAATATTCACACCAGATTTCCGAACTGGCCAAATCCGAGCAGGCGCACTCGATTAATCCGTCGCTGTACGAAAAATATGACGTAAAGCGCGGTCTGCGCGATAAAAACGGCAAGGGCGTGTTGTGCGGTCTTACCGAAATTTCGGAAGTTACCAGCTGGGAAGTAATTGACGGCGTAAAAACCCCCATTCCGGGCATACTCTGCTATCGCGGCTATAACGTAAAGGACCTCGTTGCGCACTGCGTCAAGGAGGACAGGTTCGGGTTCGAAGAGACTATTTATCTTCTGCTTTTCGGCACTCTGCCGAGCAAACAAGAGCTTAAAGCCTTTTCGGATATGCTCGCCGAATTCAGAGTACTGCCGAGAAACTTCGTGCGCGACGTTATAATGAAAAACCCTTCGAGCGACATCATGAACATGCTTGCGAGGTGCGTTCTGAGCCTTTACAGCTACGACCCCGACCCCGACAACATCATGATTTCCAACGTTCTGCGCCAGAGCCTTCAGCTCATTGCGCAGTTCCCCATGATTGCCGCGTATTCGTTCAGGGCGTACAAGTATTACGACGTAAGCGACGCGTCATTAATCATTCATAAACCTCTCGCGGAATATTCTACGGCGCAGAACCTCCTGCACATAATGCGAAAGGACAGCTCGTTCACCGACCTCGAGGCGAAAGTGCTCGATATATGCCTAACTCTGCACGCAGACCACGGCGGCGGCAACAACTCGACTTTCACCACGCACGTCGTAACGTCGTCCGGCACGGACACATATTCCTCCACCGTAGCATCGCTCGGTTCGTTAAAGGGTCCCAAGCACGGCGGCGCGAACATCAAGGTTAAGCAGATGTTCGACAACATCAAGGAAAATGTGCGCGACTGGAAAGAGGGCACGATAACCGACTACGTGAATAAAATTCTGCACAAAAAGGCATTTGACCGCACGGGTCTGATTTACGGCATGGGGCATGCGGTTTACACCATTTCCGACCCCCGCGCCGAGGTTTTGAAGCTTTATGCGGGCAAACTTGCGGCTGAAAAGGGCAGGGAAGACGAATTTGAACTGTACAACACAGTGGCTTCTGTCGCTTCCAAGCTCATTCAGGAGCAGCGCAACACGGATAAACCCGTCAACCCCAACGTTGACTTCTATTCGGGCTTTGTTTACTCCATGCTCAACATTCCCCCCGCGCTCTACACGCCCCTCTTCGCTATCGCGAGGATCGCAGGCTGGTCGGCGCACCGCATAGAGGAACTTGTAAACGGCAACAAAATTATACGACCCGCTTACCAGTGCGTTCAGGACAGACTGGACTACAAACCCCTCGACCAGAGAAAATAAATTAAAAAATGCAATTTTAAAAGCCGCCGCCCGACAAACTGTCGGGCGGCGGCTTAAATTTTTTATTCTTTGCGAAGGAAATTACCTAATCGGGCGATAAAATCTATCTTATTTTCTGCGGAAACTGAGGGGTAAACGAGCTTTCGAAGGCATACTTTTTACCTTTCAGCTCAAAGGAAAGCCATTTTGAAACGAGAAGCTGCCTTTTTACGCCGTAAACGGCATTCAGAGCCTCGTCGCCGTACTTTTCGTCCCCGAGCAAGGGACAGCCGATATGCGCCATATGGGCGCGTATTTGGTGGGTTTTGCCAGTATGCAGAATAACTTTTACGAGGGCGAGACCCTCACGGCGCTTTTCGACCTCGTATTCGGTCCTTATAGGAACGTACCCCCTGCCCTCCTCGTCGCTGACGCGGACGAGCCCGCGCTTTTCGTCCTTTTTTAAGTAAGCGCGCATATCCGCGCGGTCGATTTTAAAATTATCCTTTGCAATACACAGATACGCCTTGCGCGCCTGCCTGTTTCTGAATATATTTTCGAGCAGTTTGGAAGTTTCAGGCGATTTCGCAAAGACTATGAGCCCCGACGTGTTTCTGTCCAGTCGGTGCACGGCGATAAATCCCGTTTCGCAGGCGAGCGCCTCGGTGCAAACGCCGCTGTATTTATCGGCGACGTAAATATTTTCGTCCTCGAAAACGCGCTCGTGGCTGGGCTTCGCCTCCATCTTGGCCGTGGTGTAATAGCGCACGCTATCGCCCGCGCGCAGGCGGACGTTTGAGGTAACCTTTGCGCCGTTTACGCGGATATCGCCCGACTTAATGAGGGCGTTATAATAAAAACTGCCCTGCGGATAGGTGAAATCGGTGAAGTCTTTTAAAGAGCAATCTTCCTTTACGGTAAATTCTTTCATAACAGGTTGAACACAAAAAATACGGCATATGCCGCCAGAAAGGCGCAGACAAGCTGAAATAAATTGAGCCTTAGCGTAGTTTTGAAGCCTATTTCCCTGACAGAGGCGGAAAAAGCCGAAATGCAGGCGGGGCATGTAAGCACAAAGGTGCACGCCGCCGCTGCCGCGGGCAGCGACAGAGCCGCGCCCTCGGGCATCATTACGGAAATGGTTGCCGCGACGTTTTCCTTGGCGGCAAAGCCCGAAATAAAGGCATAAGCCAAACGCCAGTCATTGGCGCCCATAGGTCTGAACAGCGGAAGAAGCAGTCTGCACAGGTGCGCAAGAATGCTTTCTTCGACGGGAACAAAGCGAAAACTTAAAGATATATGCGACAGCAACCAACTGACCATACAGAAAACCGTTACCGTCGACGCCACTTTGATTATAAACGATGTTATGTAAAAACACAACTTTTTTGCAACCTGTGAGAGCGACGGGAGCGAAACGGGCGCAATTTCGGTTATAAGCCCCTCCTCCCCGCCGCGCACAATGGCGGAAACGGCGGCGGATATGGCTATGCCGCAGAAATACAAGACGCAAACAGCGGGGAACGGGTCGGCAAACAGCGGCGAAAGAAAGGTTATAAACACGGGCAGTTTTGCCCCGCAGGGAATGTACGGCAGCATGGCTATCGTCCTCACCTGCGACGAGCGCTCGGAATATCCGCGCGTGGTGGAAATTGCTGCCGCCGTACAGCCCAGACCGGATATGAGTGAAAACGCCGCCCTGCCCGAAAGTTTTAACTTTTCGAAAAAACCGTCCGTAACAAAGCAAAGCGCGCTCATTATGCCGCTTTCGTCCAGAAGTATGAGCGCGAGATAAAGTATTAAAAGCTGGGGCGCAAAACTAAGCACTCCGCCCGCTCCGCCTATCACTCCGTCGCAGAAGAATGAGGCGAAATATTCGTTTGTCATTCTTGCGCGCAGAAAGTCGGCAAATCTCACGCATATCAGATTGGTCGCCGCGTCCTTTAAAACCGCCCCTGGCATGCCCGGGAAGAAGGTGAAAAAGAATGTGAGTATCATCGCGCCGAAAAAAATTAAGGGCGCGCTTATTTTGCCGTAAAAGAGCCGCTCGACAGGTCTTATCTGCGCATTGCCCGCATGATATGCCTTATCCAACTGAGACTTGCCGCGCGCGGCGGGTCGCGCGAGCTCGCCCCGCCGCGCGCGTTTTTTTAGCTCCGAAGGGCGGCAGACATATACTGGCACGCCGAGATATTTTTCAAGTTCGACGGCGTCGACCCAACCCCCGCGCGCCTTTAAAGCGCGCGTCTTTGTTAGGTAAACGACGACGTTTTTGTTCCGCGCAATGAGCTTGCGCGTGAGCGAAAGGGAGTTTTCGAGCGTGAGGCTGTCAACTACGTTTATTACCGCGTCGGCAGAAGCTATACTGTCCGCCGCCGCACCCTCCTCCATAGTGTAAGCGTCGAATGAATACAGTCCGGGGCTGTCGGTAAAAGTTATTCCGTCCGACTTTTTGCTGAAAGAACGCGTGGTAACGCCGTGCCAGTTGCCCGTTTTGAGCCTGCTGTGCGTAAGGCTGTTGAAAAGCGTTGTCTTGCCCGCGTTGGGGTTGCCCGCAAGCACGATATTCATGCTTCCACCTCTATTTTTTCGGCAATCTTTTTCCTCAACGCCACGCGCGTGCAGCCCACGCCCGCGAGTATGCCCGAATTGAACAGACAGAACGCCAGCGCGCACACGCGCGCGCCGCACACAAACCCGAGCGCATTGAGCCTTTGAGCCGCCGCGCCCTGAATATTGATCTTTACTATCTTTCCGCTTTCGCCCTTTTTCAAATCAAAAACGCTCATAGTATATGCTATGAGCGTTTTTATTTTATTATTCCGCGCAGTTAATTTACTGCTTTATACCCATTGATTAAGCCATATATGCGGGGCAATCACAGTTTGCAGACGGTAAGCGTTACCTTTTCGCCGTTTATCGACTGCTCCTTGGTGAAGCCTTCGGCATGTCCTTCGGTTACAGACTGGGCGAGAACGTCGCCTGCAAATGCCGCCTTTTTGAGCACTTTTGCAGCCTTGCCCTCCGCCGTATAATAAACCGCTATGCGGTCGGTTACTTCGAAGCCCGCTTCCTTTCTCATGTTCTGTATCTTGGAGACGAGTTCGCGCTCTATGCCCTCTTCTATCAGCTCTTCGGTGAGGGTTGTGTCGAGGGCAACGGTTATGCCCTTATCTGCCGCCGCCACATAGCCAGCCGCAGACTGCGTGAATATCTGCAAATCTTCCTGCTTTAAGATAACGCCCTCTCCCGCTATCTCGTACACACCGCCGTCCTTGACTGCCGCAACCACCTCGTCGGCGTTGCAATTTGCGAGGAACGCAGATATTGCGCCCAGTTTTTTGCCGTACTTGGGGCCGAGCGTCTTGAGCTGGGGTTTGAGCTTGTAGCTTATATATTTGGTAGCGTCGTCGGCGACGGAGAAGCTCTTTACGTTGAGTTCGTCCAGCACTATGCGCTTTTCATCCTCCGAAAGAGAGAAATCGCGCGCGGTTACGACGACCATTTTTGCGAGGGGCTGGCGGTTTTTGAGGTTGCCTGCGTTTCTCGCCGCTCTGCCGAGCACGACTATATCGAGCACTCCGTCCATGCCTCTTTCGAGTTCTTCGTCGATATAACTTTCGTCAGCGACAGGGAAGGAGCAGAGATGTACCGACTGGGGCGCGTCCTTGTAAAATGCGGGAACGAGGTTGGAATACATCATTTCAGCCATGAAAGGAGTATAGGGCGCGGTCAGTTTTGCAAGCGTTACCAGAACGGTGTAAAGCGTGGTGTAAGCCGCCGCCTTGTCCTCCGTCATTTCGCTTCCCCAATACCTCTCTCTGCCGCGGCGCACGTACCAGTTGGAAAGCACGTCCGCAAAATCCTGCAATGCGCGGGCGGAATCGGTTATTTCGTACTCGGAAAGGTGCTCATCCACGAGCTTTATGAGCGAATTGAGCTTGGAAAGTATCCACTTATCCATGAGCGACAGTTTGCACTCGCTCAGCTTATAATCCGCGGGGTTGTATTTATCTATTTCGGCATACAGCGTGAAGAACGCGTATGTGTTCCAGACGGTGCCTATATACTTCCTCTGCGCCTCGGAGACGGCGTCTTCGTAGAACCTTGAAGGAAGCCAGGGAGCCGAAGACGTGTAGAAATACCAGCGGACGGCATCTGCGCCCTGCTTGTCGAGGACGGACCAGGGGTCAACAACGTTGCCCTTGTGCTTGGACATCTTTACGCCGTTCTTATCGTTTACGTGCCCCAATACTATGCAGTTTTTGAAGGGAGCTTTGCCGAAAAGTATTGTATTTATTACGAGGAGGGTATAGAACCAGCCGCGCGTCTGATCGACTGCCTCGGAGATGAAATCTGCGGGGAACGTGCGGTGGAAAACTTCCTTGTTTTCGAAAGGATAATGATACTGCGCAAACGGCATTGAACCAGAGTCGAACCAGCAGTCGATAACTTCGGGCGTCCTCTTCATCTTGCCGCCGCACTTGGGGCAGGTGCATGTGAGATCGTCCAGATAGGGACGGTGCAACTCTATGTCCTTATCCGCGGGCAAGCCGCATTTTTCTTTGAGTTCTGCTTTGGAACCTATTACCTCTATCTCGCCGCAGTCGGGGCAGACCCAAACGGGCAGGGGCGTACCCCAGTATCTGTCGCGCGACAGACCCCAGTCTATGACGTTTTCGAGGAAGTTGCCCATTCTGCCCTCTTTTATAGTTTCGGGCATCCAGTTTACCGAGCGGTTGGAAGCGATTATATCGTCCTTTACCTGCGTTACTCTTATGAACCACGAAGAGCGCGCATAGTACAAAAGGGGCGTATCGCAGCGCCAGCAATGGGGATAATCGTGTTCGAAGGGCACAACCTTGAACAAAAGGTGCGCGTTTTCGAGCATTTCGATTATCATTTTGTCGGCTTTCTTGGCAAACACGCCGTCGAGTTCGGGGAAACGGCTGTCGAAGCAACCGCGCTCGTTGACGAGCTGAACGACGGGAAGCGAATACTTTTTGCCGACTTTATAGTCGTCCTCGCCGAATGCGGGCGCAATGTGAACGACGCCAGTGCCGTCGGACATGGTTACATAGCTATCGCACACCACATAGTGCGCCTTTGCGGGCGCGGAAGCAGGCGAAATGCGCTTGATTTCCTCGGTTGTCTGCGCGAAGAGAGGTTCGTATTCGAGACCCTCCCATTCCTTGCCGCTCTTTTTTGTTATTACCTTATAATCTTCGAAGAAGTTGTGCGCCAGCGCTTCAGCCATAATGTACCTTACGCCGTCGCTTTCGAGTTCGATATAGTTTTCGTCGGGGTTCATGCAGAGCGCGACGTTGGAAGGAAGCGTCCAGGGCGTTGTCGTCCATGCGAGGATATAGCGGTTTTCTTCGCCCTTTACTTTGAAGCGGGCGACGACGGAATTTTCCTTGACGCTCTTGTAGCCCTGCGCAACCTCGTGCGAGGAGAGAGCCGTGCCGCAGCGGGGGCAATAGGGCACAATTTTGTGTCCCTTATAAAGGAGACCTTTTTTGTGCATTTCTTTGAGCGCCCACCACTCCGACTCGATATAATTGTCGTCGTAGGTTACATAAGGGTTTTCCATGTCAGCCCAGTAGCCGACGCGGTCGCTCATTTTTTCCCACTCGCTCTTATACTTCCATACGGACTGCTTGCACTGCTTTATAAAAGGCTCTATGCCGTAACTTTCAATCTGCTGTTTGCCGTCAATGCCGAGCGATTTTTCCACTTCGAGCTCGACGGGCAGACCGTGAGTATCCCAGCCCGCCTTTCTTAAAACGTGCTTGCCCTTCATAGTCTGATAGCGGGGAATGATATCCTTCATAACGCGCGTCAGAATATGACCGATATGAGGCTTTCCGTTGGCTGTGGGAGGACCGTCGTAGAAGGAAAATTCCTGATGTCCTTCGTTTTTGGAGATAGATTTTTCAAAAATATCATTGTCTTTCCAGAATTTGATTACTTCCTTTTCCCTTTCGACGAAGTTCAAGGAGGTATCTACCTTTTTGTACATATAAATCACCTTAAATAAAATAATTTATAAAAAAATAAAGCACCTTTATTTCGGACACCAAAACAAAGTGCTTATAAACCACCAAAACAAACTATCATTTGCCGCAATTTGTAACGGGTTGCGAATCCGTGCGCCCTTACTTTTATAAAAATTTGGGGGTGCAGGCTGAAAGGTGATATCCGAACGACTTACCCGCTCACTTTCACCAGACGTGAGCTCTCTGAATGGTTACACCGCGCGGCGTTGTCCTTTTTAAACGCCTTTGAATTAAATTGTACATTAATTATATAAAATGACGAAAAAAAAGTAAAGCGTTTTAAAGCCCCTTTTCGCTTTATAGTATGTCTGCGCACAAACTCTATTCAAGTAAGATTAATTTTTAAGCCGAGGTTAGATTTATTTTAACGCGCAAAGATACACCGCATATCTATTTACTTTCCACCCCGAGGCTTTACATGTCCGCTTATCGATTTGCGTGCGAACCTGCTGTATTGAAAGCGCGCGATTAATTTGCCAACAACACGATTAATTTGCCGACGATTTTAACCTCTGAAACTTAAAACCAAGGGGACAATGCGTTCTTTTACGCCGTCAGAATTTGAAGTAAATTACTGAAAATGCAGCGATATGCAAAATTTAACCGTATATTATTATTGTATTATCTGTATATATTGTACCATCTGTACTATATTATTTAAATACAGACAATACAAGATTTTGCATTCTGGCGCTTTCTCTCGCGCTCATATGCGCACATGAACTGATGTCCGTCTTTTTAATGTTTAGTTGCATCTAAAAAAAGCCGTCTCTGCCGACGACAATTTGAACTGAGTTATTTGCTTACTTTCAAAATATAAAACCTGTTTCTGAATTAAAACTTGCTTTATAACATTTAATTAAAAAAGAAGTGCGGAAAGACCGCACTTCTTACTTTGGATATTAAATTACAACTATCAATTATTGTTAAACAAATTTCTATCTGCAAAGCACTATAAATTTTTTATGCGCAAATTGAAATTTCAAAGCATTTGAATTTAAGCTGCATTTAAAAATGCTTATTTTAAAGGAATTGCGGCGCAGGCGTTTATGTCCATCGAAGCGAAGTTGCCTGCAAGGTACTGATTGAGCCCCTCTGCGGCGATCATTGCCGCGTTGTCCGTGCAATACTTCTTTTCGGGCAAAACGAGCTTTAAGCCAGCCTTTGCGCAGGCAGCTTTAAGGCGTTCGCGAAGATATCCGTTTGCTATTACTCCGCCGCCCGCAGTTACGCAGTGCACGCCGAGGGACAGGGCGTATTCCACCGTCTTTTCGACGAGTGGATCGATTGCCGAACGCTGGAAGGCGTAAGCGACGTCCGCGCGGGAATACTGTTCGCCGCGCTGCTGCGCGGTGTGGCAATAATTTATTACCGCCGTTTTAAGTCCGCTGTAAGAAAAAGCAGGGCGCTCGGAATGTCTGACGAGCGCGGACGGAAGTTTTATTCCTTCCTTGCCGCCCGAGGCGAGCCGTTCGACGTTGGGACCTCCCGGATAGGGCAATCCCAGCACGCGCGCGCATTTATCGAATGCTTCGCCCGCGGCGTCGTCGAGCGTGGATGCAAGCACGCTGAAATTGAGGTAATCTTTTGTGTGAAGTATTGCGGTGTGTCCGCCGCTAGCAAGCAACGTTACAAAGGGCGGCAGAAGCTCTGCATCGTCGAGATATGCCGCCGCGAGGTGTCCGCGGATGTGGTTTACGGCAATGAGAGGAACGCCGAGGGAATATGCAAGCCCTTTCGCGAAAGACAGTCCGACCAAAAGCGCGCCTAAAAGCCCCGCGCCGTACGTTACGGCGACGGCGTCTATGTCATTAACCGTAATGCCAGCCTCTTCGAGCGCGCGGGATGCGACCTCGTCAACCGCCTCGGTATGCATGCGAGAGGCGATTTCGGGCACTACGCCGCCGTATTTCGCCTGCTCGGAAGCCGACGAAATTATCTGATTTGAAAGCAGTTTTCTGCCGCGTATGACGGCGCACGCCGTTTCGTCGCAACTGCTCTCTATGCCGAGTATTACAGGCTCGCTTTTTATGATTTTATCTTTCAGACACATAGTTATCCGAGCGGCGCAAAATTCTGCGCCGCTTTGAGCAATTTTGCAAGGTTATCAGACAGCGTCGTTCAAGCCATCGACTTCTTCGCCGGAAACATATTCTGCGTATGTTTCGGGAGCGGATATGTACGAAGGGAAAGAAAAATCTACCTGTTCCTCGTCCGAATTGAGCACGCTTATGGGGCTCTTTACCTTTATTACCCTGTGAGTTTCGGGTACTGCCGCAACGAGCTCCGAAAGGGCATTTACAAGGCACTGCGCATATCCGATGAGCGGAGCCGCCTGCTTTTTGGTGTAAAGCCCCGTCATTAACATGACGTTTGCAGTGTAAGCTACGGAATTGAAAAGCGATATGGCTTTGTTAGCCTGCTCGACCTTTGCGTTTTTGTCGCTAAGGCTGGCAATGCTTTCAAGGCTGGCGCCCGCTTCCACGCCCATTTCGACGAGGTGCTCGCGGAGCATTTTGCCTTCGCGGACGAAATATTCCGCGCTGTAAAGTTTTACAAGCCTTTTACCAAATTCTTCTGCGGCTGCGTGCATCGAGATGACCTCGGTCGCAGCGGGTTCCGTGTTGACTTTTTTCGACATATTTATATCTCCTCCCGCATTAAACGGTCTTTTTAAGATAGTCAATTATGAAGCCCTGAATGTCGCCGTCCATCACGGCCTGAATGTTTGTGTTTTCATAGCCCGTGCGGTGGTCCTTTACCAGGGTGTAAGGGCAGAACACGTAAGAGCGTATCTGGCTGCCCCATTCTATTTTCTTTATTTCGCCTTTGAGTTCGGCGTCAGCCGCTTCCCTTTCGGCAATCTGTCTTTCAACCAGCTTTGCGCGAAGGTACTTGAACGCCATTTCCTTATTCTGAAGCTGGCTGCGCTCGTTCTGGCAGGTAACGACAATTCCCGTCGGGAAATGCGTTATTCTTATGGCTGTTTCGGTCTTGTTGACCTTCTGTCCGCCCGCGCCCGACGAGCGGTAAACGTCTATTCTTATATCCTCGTCGCGTATCTGAACTTCCGCCTCGTCATCGACTTCGGGCATAACTTCGAGCGAGGCAAACGACGTATGTCTGCGTTTATTCGCGTCGAAAGGCGATATGCGCACAAGTCTGTGCACGCCCTTTTCCGCTTTCAGAAAGCCGTAGGCGTTTTCTCCTTCCACCTTGAAAGATACCGACTTTATGCCCGCTTCGTCGCCGTTTTCGAGGTCGAGTTCGGTAACCTTGAAGCCCTGACTTTCGCAATAGCGGCAGTACATTCTGTAAAGCATCTGCGTCCAGTCGCACGCCTCGGTGCCGCCCGCGCCCGCATGAAGGTTTAAAATTGCGTTGTTTGCGTCGTATTTGCCCCTTAAAAGCGCGCGGATGCGCATATCTTCTATGTCGTCTTCCGCTGTCTTTATCATCGTTTCGAGCTCGGGGATGAGGCTTTCGTCGTCCGCTTCCTCAATGAGGTCGACAAACGTCTTTGCCTCCTCTATCGCGTCGCAGCCCTTTTTGTAAGCCGCTATCTTGCTCTCTATCGAGGAAATCTCCCTGCCCACCTTTTTTGACCTTTCAAGGTCCTGCCACACTTCGGGCAGTTCCTGTTCGGCTTTGAGCTTTGCAAGTTTTCCGTCGAGATTATCTATATCGAGCGCGTATTTCGCCTCGGCAAGAGTGTCCTGCAACGACTTTAATCTTAATCTGTAATCGTCCGCTTTAAACATTATAAAATTCCGTCAAAAATCAATTATTTGTCTTCTTTTTTAGGTCTGTGTATGCGCAGTTCCTTGGGCACGAAGTTGCCTTCCGCGTCGGGCGAACCGAATGCGGAGGGAGCCTTTGCATTGAGGGGCGCAACGGGGGGCTGAACAGGCTTTGCCGCCTGGGGAATTGCAGCCTGAGGAGCCGTCTGCGCAGCTGCCTGCTGAGGCGCGGGAGCTGCGGGCGCGGTCTGGGGAGCGGAAGCCCTTGCGGCGGGCGAAGGCTGCGCTCTGCGCACGGGAGGCGTCTGAACGCGCACTATCTTGCCTTTGAGAAGGCGGGAAATGGTCGTCGTCTGAATGCGGTCGATCATCTCCTCGAACATTTCGTGTCCTTCCTGCTTATAAGCTATTACGGGGTCCTGCTGGGCGTAACCGCGCAGACCTATGCCCTTGCGGAGCTGGTCCATCGCGTCGATATGGTCTATCCAGTTTCTGTCAACGGCGCGCAGAAGTTCGTTGCGCTCTATCTGTCTGTAATCGACCTGACCGCGCGTCTCTTTGGATATGTTTTCAATCTTCTGCTCGTAAGCCTTTTTGACTTCCTTGGAAATCTTCTCTATCGCGTATTCGTAGTCCCACTTTTCGAGCATGTCGCGCGTGATTTCGAAGGTGCATTCCTCGGGGTAAACCTTCTGCTTCAAAGCGGCGTTCAAAGCCTCTTCGTCCCATTTTTCGGGCATTGCGTCGGTGTTTACCGTCTCTGCGACAATCTTTTCGACATAGTCGGGAATATATTTGAGCATCTGTTCGTGCACGTCGCCGCCGCGCAGAACGTTGAGCCTTTCGGAATAAATTAGCTTACGCTGTTCGTTCATGACTTCGTCGTACTGAAGCGTATGCTTTCTTGCGCCGAAGTTTCTGCCCTCGATTGCCATCTGGGCGTTTTCTATCGAGCGGGAAAGAAGGCGGGATTGAAGGCATTCGTCGTCGTCGATGAGCGAAGAATAGAGCGCCTTGACCTTGTCGCCGCAGAAGCGCTTTGCCAGGTCGTCTTCGAGCGAAATGAAGAATATCGAAGCGCCGGGGTCGCCCTGACGTCCCGCACGTCCGCGCAGCTGGTTGTCTATGCGGCGCGATTCGTGGCGCTCGGTGCCTATTATGCACAATCCGCCCGCGGCGAGAACCTTTTTCTTCTCCTCGTCCGTCTCCGCCTTGTACATTTTATACAGCTCTTCGTATCTCGTTCTCGCGGTAGTTTCCTCTTCGGTGAACTCCCTGTCGGCGTAAGAGATTGCGACTTCTATCATGTCGTGGTCGTAACCCTCTTCCCTCATGCGCTTTTTAGCGAGGTATTCGGGGTTGCCGCCGAGGAGAATATCGGTGCCTCGGCCCGCCATGTTGGTGGCTATCGTAACCGCGCCGAACCTGCCCGCCTGAGCGACTATTTCAGCCTCGCGCGCGTGGTTCTTTGCGTTGAGGATGTTGTGCTTTATGCCGTTGCGGCGAAGAAGTCTGGAAATTTCTTCCGACTTATCGACGGTTATCGTACCGATAAGAATGGGCTGACCCTTTTCGTGGCGCTCGATGACCTCTTCGACGATAGCTTTTTTCTTGCCCTCGACGGTCGAGAAAATCTTGTCGGGGTAGTCGATACGCTGAACGGGATTGTTAGTGGGTATGCACACGACGTCGAGGGAATATATCGTGCGGAATTCCGCCTCCTCCGTCTTTGCCGTACCCGTCATGCCCGACAGCTTGTTGTAAAGTCTGAAATAGTTCTGGAAAGTAACCGTTGCGTGGGTCTTGTTCTCTTCCCTTATCTTGACCTTTTCCTTCGCCTCTATCGCCTGATGAAGTCCGTCGGAATAGCGCCTGCCCACCATGAGACGACCGGTGAATTCATCTACAATCATAATTTCGCCGTCGTCGGTTACTATATAGTTTTCGTCGCGGACGAAGAGCTCGTGAGCTTTGAGCGCCTGCTGAATGTGGTGATTTAGGTCGGCGTTTTCGATATCGCCGAGGTTCTTTATGCCGAAGAATTTTTCCGCCTTTTCCGCACCTTTTTCGGTTATGGTAACAGATTTGTCCTTGCGGTCGATGATATAGTCCCAGTTTTCCATGTCGCGGCGGATAGCCTCGAGCTGGCTGTTGATTGCTTCCTCTTCCTCGGTGAGCGTCTGACCCTTCTTTTTGCGGACGGGAACGCGCGCTTCCGCAGCCTTTTTATCGTCATCGAAGCCGCCGTGAAGGGTGCGCACGAACCTGTCTACATCTACATAGAGCTGCGAGCTTTCGCCGCCCTTGCCCGAAATGATGAGGGGCGTGCGCGCTTCGTCTATCAATATGGAGTCGATTTCGTCGATTATGCAATAGTTGAGCTCGCGCTGAACCATCGCGGATATAGAAGTTTTGAGGTTATCCCTCAGGTAATCGAAGCCGAGTTCGTTGTTGGTTGCGTAAATTATGTCGCACTTGTAGGCTTCCTTTTTCTGGTTGTCGTCCATGCCGGGAACGACGACGCCGACGGTCAGCCCCATGAACTTGTGCACCTTGCCCATCCACTCTGCGTCGCGGCGGGCGAGGTAATCGTTGACCGTTACTATGTGAACGCCCTTGCCGGTGAGCGCGTTGAGGTATGCGGGGAGAGTGGAAACGAGCGTCTTGCCTTCGCCCGTTCTCATCTCGGCGATACGTCCCTGATGAAGGCAAATGCCGCCGATTATCTGAACGTGGAAGTGCTTCATTTTGAGCACGCGCCAGCTCGCTTCGCGCAGCGCGGCGAACGCGTCATACAGAATGTCGTCGAGCGTTTCGCCGTCGGCGAGGCGCTTTTTGAGCACAGCCGTCTGACCCTTGAGCTCTTCGTCGCTCATTGCCGCATACTTGGGTTCGAGCGCTTCTACGCGCTCCGCCTGTTTGTTAAGTTTTCTCAACGCCCTGCGGCTGTCGGCGTTTGCAATGAATTTAAAAAGTCCCATACTGTTCCTTTATGCGCAATGCGCGCGTGCGCGCATCGGTTGTGCGTTTTTGTCCGTTTACTATTGTACTATATTTTGAACGCTATGTAAACGCGTTTATTTATATTTTTTGCAAAAAAATGTAAATTGCGAGCAAAAAGCGCGCGGGCGACGTGCGCGCCCGCGCGCTTTTAATTATTTTAAGTCTTTCGTTTCGTCTTAGTACGCCTATTTTAAGGCTTTCGGTTTGTCTTTAATTCGCCCCGTCTGTCTGAAAGCATAGCCGCAAACGGATAATAAATCAGTCGGCGTTTATGTCCGTGAAGGCAAATTTGGTTACGTCGAAAAGTCCCGTATCTAACAGTTTGAGCTCGGGAATGACGGCGAGCGAAAGGAACGCCAGCGACATGAATGCTTCGTGCCGCCTGTCAACGCCCATAGAGTAAGCGATTTCTATGAGTTCCTTGCTGTCCCTCTGCAAACTTTCCGCATCCCTCGATGACATGAGCCCGGCGATATCGAGCGTGAGCGAGTGTATCTCGCCCGTCTTTGCGTTGACCGCCACCATGCCGCCGCCTATTTCGGCGAGGCGGTTTGCCGCCTTTGCCATGCTCTCGTTGTCGTCGCCGAGAAGAATTATGTTGTGCGAATCGTGCGATATGGTTATGCCGAGCGCGCCGCCTTTAAGCCCGTAGCCCTTCAAGAGCCCCTTGCCTATGTTGCCCGTGTGCTTGTGGCGCTCTACGACAGCCATTTTTAAAATATCCGTGCCCTCGAGCACGACGTCGCCGTTTTTGCTTTCGACTTCGCATATCTCGCAGCCCGTTACGACGTTGTCGGGGAGAATGGTCATAACCTTTGCCTTTTTGCCTTTGAGGGTGAGTATGAAGTCGTCGGCTTTCAAGGGATCGACGTGAACGGTGTTGAGCACTTCGGGCGAGAGATAGCGCACGGAAGTATCGAACAAAGGCTTGCCGTCCTTTGCGACCAGCTTGCCGTCCTTGAAGACGTATTTTGCGTTGAAATCTTTTAAGTTATCGACGACGACGAGGTCGGCGAAATAATAGGGAGCGATCGCTCCGCGCCATTTGAGGGAATAACATTCCGCCACGTTGAGGGTGGCGATCGTAACCGCCCAGACGGGGTCGAGCCCGCCCGCTACGACCTTTCTCAAAGCGTCGTCTATGTGTCCCTTTTCTTTGAGGTCGGCGGCGTGCCTGTCGTCCGTGCACATTATAAAGCGGCGCATGTTGGATGCGTTGACCGCCTTGGAGTTGGAAACGAGGTTGCGCGTTGACGAACCGTGGCGCAGGTGAACATAGACGCCCTTTGCGAGCTTTTCGTTTATCTCGTCGCAGTTGACGCACTCGTGGTCGGTGCTGATGCCGCCGCACAGGTACGCGTTGAGCGCGTTGCCGCTGAGCGCGGGCGCATGCCCGTCGATTATCTTGCCGACAGAATGAGCCGCCTCGAGCTTTTTGATGACGTCGGCGTCGGCGTTGACGACGCCGGGGAAGTTCATGAATTCACCCAGCCCGAACACGCATGCATCGCCTATATGTGCGGCTATATCGTCACCCGAAAGGATTGCACCGCTCGTTTCAAACGGCGTTGCGGGCACGCACGAAGGGAGCTGAATTTTTACGTCGAGGGGAATATTTTTTGACGCGTTGGCGATGTATTCGACGCCCGCCATGCCGCAGACGTTTGTAATTTCGTGGGGGTCGGCGATTATCGTAGTAGTGCCGCGCGGAACGATGAGCGAGGCGAATTCTTCGGGCGAAAGCTGCGAGCTTTCTATATGCACGTGCCCGTCAATATAGCCGGGCAGAACGTACATTCCCGCAACGTCGATTTCCCTTTCGCCGTCGTATTTTCCCGTGCCGACGACGCGGTCGCCGCTTATGGCTATGTCGCCGCTTTCAATCTTTCCGTTGAACACGTTTACGTACTTTGCATTTTTTAAAACTATGTCCGCCTTTGTTCTGCCAGCCGCGGCGGAGATGTATTTTTCAAGCATAATATTCTTCCTTTGCCGTTATTATTTTTTCCGCCGCGCGGCGCGTTTTGCGCGCCGCGCGGGCAATTTTTAAAATTTAATCTGCATGTTGCCGTCGGGGTACTGCGTTTTGTATTTGAGGGCGACAGCCTTTCTGACGTCGGTTATGTCCGAACGCCTGAGCTTTTTGCCCTTGGAAGGGCGCGCTTCTATTGAGATTTCTTCCGTCTGCACTTCCGCAACCGACGCGTCGGCGTTGATTACCGCAATGGTATAAGGCACCGTAACATAGTCGGCAAATATTACCGACGACTGCGCATCGGTTATCATAACGCCCTTTCTGCCGCGCGAAAGCGGGTCGATAATGGAAGATACCACCCTCTTGAACAGACCTTTGTCCGTTATGATTATTATTTCGCCCTCGCCGTTTATCTGCGTTGCGAAGATTACGCTGTCGTCGCTGTCGACGAGCATTCCCCTTACGCCCGTAGCCGTTCTGCCCTGACAGGGGATATCGTCCGTCGCCGCGTTGAGGCATATGCCCCCGCGCGTTACGAGGAACATTGTGGTGAAGTCGTCAAAGACAAAACTTTCTACGTTTATTACTTCGTCGCCCGTCTTTAACTTGATTGCGGGGAATACCCCCTTGCCCACGCCGTATTCCGACCATTCGCTGCGCTTGACCGTGCCCTGCTGGGTAAAGAAGAGCACGTCGCCTTCGGGCAGCCCCTCGGTTATATCGAAAAGTTTTACTATCTTTTCGCCGTTGAGAGCCGCTTCGTAGAAAGATTTGAGCTTTATGCCGCCGCCCCTGAATTCGACGTCGTCGAACTGTTCGAGGTTGAGCCTTACGGCGTTGCCGTAGTTGGTAAAACCTAAAAGCACGCCGTCCGACTTGCAGGCCAGCGTCTGCCTGAACATTATATCCTGCTTAGCAGACTGAGGCAGAGGCTTGCCCGCCTTTGCGTCGAAGTCAACCTTTTGCATGAACTTTATGTTGTCCGACGCGGTTATCGCCGCAATCCATTCGGTGGAAGGGCGCTTTACGTCCTGTCTGTAAACGTTTATCTTGTCCGCCGAGGGAACGATTACGCTCTTTCTCGGGCAGGGATATTTATTCTTTATTTCGCGCAGTTCGCGCTTTACTATGCCCATCTGACGCTCTTTGGAGGCGAGTATGGCTTTGTAAAGCTCTATCTTTTCGCGCAGTTCTTTGAGCTCCTGTTCGAGCTTTGTAACTTCCAGCTTGGTGAGGCGCGCCAGCCTTAAATCGAGTATTGCCTGCGCCTGCTTTTCGGAGAGGGCGAACCGCTCCATCAGCTTTCTCCTCGCGTCGGGCGTGGAGTCCGCCTTTTTGATTATTTCCACTACTTCGTCTATGTTGTGGACGCCGACGATAAGTCCTTCCAGAATGTGGCAGCGCGCTTCCGCCTGCTTCAAATCGTACTTGGTTCTGCGCACCACGACTTTGCGCTGGTAGTCGATATAATACCTTAAAACGTCCAGAAGCCCGAGTTGCTGCGGCTTGCCGCCCGCAATCGCGACCATGTTTATGCCGAAAGTGCACTCGAGGTCGGTATATTTGAGGAGGTATGCGAGTATGCTGTCGACGTCCGCGTCCTTTTTGCAGACAATGACGGCGCGCATGCCCGTGCGGTCGGATTCATCGACTATGTCGGATATCCCCGAGAGGATATCCTTCTTTTCTTCGCGCATGAGCATAATTTTGCGCAGAAGCTCCGCCTTGTTTGTCTGATAGGGCAGCTCGGTGAAAACGATGAGCTTTTTGCCGTTGTCGCCCTGCTCTACGGAGTACTTCGCGCGCAGCGTGATTTTGCCTTTGCCCGTCTTATATGCCTGTCTGAGTTCGTTTTCTATTATGAAACCGCCCGTAGGAAAGTCGGGTCCGGGGATGATCTGCATCATCTCCTCCAAAGTTATTCTGGGGCGGTCTATCATGGCGCACGCGCCTTCGATAACTTCGGATAGGTTGTGAGTGGGTATATTGGTCGCAAGACCGACGGCTATGCCGTTGGCGCCGTTCACCAAAAGATTGGGAAATCTGCCGGGGAGAATGTCGGGCTCTAAAAGACTGTCGTCGAAGTTGAAGGAAAAGGGCACAGTCTCCTTATCGATATCCCTCAACAGTTCGAGGGCGAGGGGTTCGAGCCTCGCTTCGGTGTAACGCATTGCCGCGGCGGGGTCGCCGTCGACCGAGCCGAAGTTGCCGTGTCCGTTGACGAGAGGCATGCGCATGTTGAAATCCTGCGCCATTCTGACCATAGCGTCATAGACCGAACTGTCGCCGTGGGGGTGATATTTACCCATGCAGTCGCCGACAATTCTCGCCGACTTTTTGTGCGGCTTGTCGGGCGTGAGCCCCATTTCCATCATGGTGTAGAGTATGCGCCTCTGAACGGGTTTAAGCCCGTCCTCAACTCTGGGAAGAGCTCTGTCGAGTATGACGAACTCGGCGTAAGGCAGCATCGCCGAAGGCATTACCTCCTCGAGCGGCGTTACGAATACGTTGCCCTGAGGAATGGAAGTCTGAAAACTGTCGTTATTCTTTTTAGCCATCAGTCATCGCCCTCCCTTTCCTCTTGTTTGAAATTGACCTTTTCTATAAATCCGTCAACCTTGTTGAAGTTGGCGTTTTCGGAAAGGAACTGCTTTCTGCCCTCGACCTTGTCGCCCATGAGCATGTCTATGACTTCCGCAGCCGCCGCGGAATCCTCAATAGTTACCTGTATGAGGTTGCGCGTGGCGGGGTTCATAGTCGTATCCCACAGCTGCTCGGCGGACATTTCGCCGAGACCTTTATACCTTTGTATCTGGTAGCCCTTGCCTATCTTTTTTATCGCCTCGTCGAGCTCTTTATCGTCGTAAGCATATTCGACTTCGTCGCGCTTATACACCTTATATAGGGGCGGCATGCCTATATACACGCAGCCCGCCTTGACGAGGTCGCGCATGTACTTGAAAAAGAATGTCAAAAGAATGCAGCGGATATGAAGTCCGTCCTGGTCGGCATCGGAAAGAATGATAACCTTTTTATATCTGCTCTTTTCCACGTCGAAGGAGCGGTTGAAACCCGCGCCTATCGCCGAAACGAGAGTTTTCAATTCTTCGTTCTGAAGCGCCTGAAGCGCGCTCTTTTTCTGCACGTTCAGAGGTTTGCCCCTGAGCGGCAGAATAGACTGATACTGCCTAACTCTCGCCTGCTTTGCCGTGCCGCCCGCGGAGTCGCCCTCGACTATGAAAAGTTCGTTGAGCTCGGGATTTTTGCCCGAACATGCGGCGAGCTTGCCGACCAAATTCAAGCCGTCGTTTTCCGAAGCGGCTTTGGCAACGTCGCGCTCGGCGCGGTGCTTTATTCTGTCGTCGGCGGCGAACTTCGCCTTTTTAGCCATCTCGTCGAACACGGGCTTGTTGCCGCGCGTGTTCATAAGGGCGGTCAGCCCCTCGGTTACCGCCTGCTCTACGGCGGGCTTTGCCTCGGGATTGCCCAGCTTGGTCTTGGTCTGCCCCTCGAACTCGACGTTGTTCATCTTGACGGCGAGAACGGCGGTCAGCCCCTCCTTTACGTCGTCGGCGACAAATGAAGGTTCCTTGGCTTTAAGAAAGCCGTTGGCGCGGGCATAGTCGTTTACAGACTTTAAAAGTCCGTTGTAAAAGCCCGTCTCGTGATAGCCGCCCTCGACCGTGGAGATATTGTTGACGAAGGAATACATGCTTTCGTCATCGTCCTTGGTGTGGCAGAGGGCGAATTCTATTTTAATCTTGCCGACGGGCGCGCCCTTGACCTTGATATCCTTGATTGCGGAATAATATATGGGCGTCTGATAGAGCGCCGTCTTGCCGTCGGTGAGGTATTTCACAAAATCGACGAGACCGCCGTCGTATCTGAAACTTACGTCCTCCCTGTCGGGCAGAGGAACTTTTTTGACAATGGTTTCGCCGTCGTCGCCCGTCTCCTCTTCCTCGCGGAAAAGTTTGCGCCTGTCGCGCAGATTTATCTTTACGCCCTTATTCAGAAACGCAAGCTCTTTGAGCCTTTTTGCAACGGTGTCGTAATTCCATTCCACCGTCTCGAAGACGTCCTTGTCGGGCATGAACCTTACATATGTGCCCTTCTTTGTCGTTTTCTCGCCCGTGTTCTGCAAGGGCGAAACGGGAATGCCGCACATCCACTTTGAACGCTGTTTGTCGTAGTGGCTCTCGAAGCGCATTTTATAAACCGTCTTGCGGTAAACTTCTACCTCGAGCCACTTGGAAAGAGCATTGGTAACCGAAGCGCCCACGCCGTGCAGACCGCCCGAAAAGGCATAATTTTCGCTGTCGAACTTACCGCCCGCGTGCAGCTTGGTGAATATAAGTTCGACGCCGCTCATCTTCGCCTTGGTGTTGATGTCGGTGGGCATGCCTCTGCCGTTGTCCTCGACGGATGCAGAGCCGTCGGAATGGAGAGTTACCGTAATCTCGTCGGCGTAGCCATTCGCCGCCTCGTCGATGGAGTTATCGACAATCTCCCACAGAATGTGGTGCAGTCCCTTTGCCCCCGTCGAGCCGATGTACATGCCGGGACGGACGCGCACCGCCTCCAGCCCTTCGAGAATTTTCAGATCGTTTGCGTTATAACTTTTTTCTGCCATGTTCTTTCCGTAATTAAAGTGTGCAGAGCGCACACCCATTGTACATTATTTTCAATATTATACCAGATATTGTATAAAATTGCAAGAACTATACGCTTTTTGCGCAAAAAAATCGCGGAGTTTGAAAAAACTCCGCGATCTGACGTCTTATTCTTCGCCCCCGACGAACGTAGGCTGACAAACGGGCAATTCGTCGATTGTCTTGCCCTGGTAATAGAGCATAAGACCAATCGTGTTCGCCGCGATTATTATTACGTTTATCTCGTCCTGCTGCCATATTCTCACGGTGTCGGTCATATCGACCCTGATGTAACCGTATTCCTTGTCGTAGGCGGCAATGCGGCAGTAAACGCCCGAACTTATCTGCTGGTCCTTTATGTCCTTGATTACAGGTCCGTAATCTTCGTCCCGCAAATTTTCTATCTTGTTGAAGTAAGCCAGCCCCGCATTGTTCAGAAGGCTGCTTACCTCGTCATAATCGAGGCGGTTGAATTCGCGCAGTTTGGACAGTTTGTGAATTACCTGAAAATTCATGCCCTTGCGCGTTTCCACGCATATGTGGTCAACCATGAAATACGCTACTATGCGGCGGAAAAGCGTCTCTATGCCCGAAGATATGTCGTGCGACGAAGTGAGATAAGTGAACACCCTCGAACATAGCAACATTCCCGAATATTTGCGCTCTATTATGTCGTTAATGTTTATATCCTTGTGCTTTTCTTCGAGATAAATTATAAAGCAGTTGCGCCCCTTCATCTTGCCGCGGTAAAGCGCTTTGTCGGCGAGCGTAAGAAGGTCGGCATAACTTTTAGCGTCCATAGGGAAACGGCATACGCCCATGGTTATTGTCATGGAAAGCCCTTTGCAACCTTCGGGTCTGACGCTTCCGATGTCCATGTTTATGGAGTGTCCTATCGACCATATTTCCTTATATTCGGAATATCCCTCCAAAACGAGCATGAATTCGTCGCCGCCGTACCTGCCGACAACGCCCGCCTTGCCGCACTTTTTGCAAAGATACTTTGCCATTGCGCCGAGAGCGACGTCGCCGCGCACGTGTCCGTACGTATCGTTGACCGTTTTGAAATTATCTATATCGGCTATCGCGAACGCGAAAGGCTTGTTTTGCGATATAAGATAATTTACGTAACCGATAATTTCTTCGCGTTTGAGGACGCCCGTAAGAGTGTCGAAAGCGTAAGACAGGTCGCGCCCCGAAAAATATTCAAAATTTTTGACGTTATAACCGCAGTTTTCCATACATTAACCTTTACGTCGTTAATTTTGCCGTGTTAGTTTATATTACTATATTATATACTATTATCTTCTTTATATTTTACATTGAAAATTTGCAGTTGTCAATGGTTAATTTTAAGTAAAAAGCCTTAAAATCGCCAACAATCACGCTCAAACCCCATTTTTTGCACAAAATAAGGCACGTATTGCCGCTTATGCCCGTACAACAATAAAAAAGTATTAATTGACAATCTGAACAGATAATCTCAAACCACACGCGCAGGACAGTCGCCCGCACGATGAGAATGCAAGACAGGCGGCATAAAAGGATTTTTAAGCTGATATAAGGCGGAAATAATTCAGGCGGAGCCGCAGATTGCGGCTCCGCCTTTCATCATGCATTAAACTTTAAATTTACTTTTTGTTCTTTGCATCCTTGCCTGCGGACTTGATTTCGATTTTATCGATATCGCCCTTGTCCTTGGGCTTGACTATGAGAAGAACTATAAGCGCAACGAAGCAGACGCCCGCAACGCTGAACAGAACTATTGAAGCTATGTTGTTGCTAAGCCAGTTGTCTTCGCCGTAGATGGTGTTCGCACGGGCGGAAGCACGCACTACGAGGAAGCTGTCGGTCGACGTGTTGGACAGCCCCGTATCTTTGAGAACGAGACGAACGACATAGAATTCCGAAGGCGACTGGGGCACGAACGTTACGTTTGTTGCGTCCCATGCATAGTCGGCAAACTTGTCGTAATCGGGGTCGCCCTCCGTTAAAGAAGAAGCCGCGCGGACTGCCGTGAAATACTGCCTCGTGTTGACGCCGTCTCTGTAAGTATTGAAGAACAGCGCGTCGATATTTTCGATGACTTCGTCGTAAGTGAGTTCAAGTCCCGTTTCGTCGAACATAGTGTCGCGGTCGAGCACGTACAGGTAGTATTCCGTAGAATATGTGCCTGACACGCCGTCTATATCGAACGCGGCGTCGGTGTATGCCGAGCCGACATAGCCGATAGACTGAATCCCGGGCGTTTCAACTGTTGCGGATTTGTAAGAAACGGTTATTTCGAAGAAGGGCAACAGGTCGCTGAAATCTTCATCCCAGATATCGTCCGTCGTTATGGACTTGTGGGTGAGATAACCGTCTTCGTCCGTCGTGGGATAATACATTTCGTTGCCCGCGGCGTCCGTTGCAAATATTGTGAAGCGGTATGTTACGCCCGCCTCCGAAAGGGAAAGCGAAAGATTGTTGTACGCAAGCGAAGAGGTCGAATTGGTGGAGCTTGCGCTGTAATAAATGCGGTAAGAAAGGTCGGTATATCCGCCGAGGTTATCGGTTATATATCCCGAGAAATCGGGAAGATAGAAATACTTTGACGAGCCCGCATAAAGTCCGTCGGGGTACTGCTCTTCCGCAGCTGCGTCTATTGCCGCCTGGTACTGGATTTCAACCTGCTCGATGTAAGCCTTGTAATCGTCGAGGTTGTCTATTCCCGCGCCGTACGTCGCGCCGCGTTCGTCATCGACTATTCTTATGAAATCTGCGCTGGCCTTGCCCTCTTCGAGGTCGGCAAGGTCGAGTTTGTACTGTTCATCGACGTACCAGTCCATAAAGACGTAGTCCTGCTGGGCGTTGGACGCCGTGGTGTCCTTTACGAGAAGGCAGACTTTTGCAAGTCCGTAAGTTCTGTATCCGTCAATTCTTTCAACGCCCTCCTCGTCGAGGTAGGGAACGTATGTGTCGCTGTCGCGGAGAAGTTTGACATCGACCGACGTGGTAACTTCGGTGAAAAGTCCCGCGTCCTTATCGGTGTTGTTGTAGTCAAAATCTGTCGCGTTGAACTGGTCGGCAGTGAGAACGTAGTAATTCAGGGTCGATCTGGGCGAAGATGCGACTACGTCGATTACCTTGTAGTCGATATCTATCGAGCCGCCGTATTCAAGGTAGTTGAGATTGCTGTCGAGGCATACGACGGGGGCACAGTCGTCGTGAATGACGCCGCCGCTGACCGCGCCGTTGCTTTCGGTAGCTCCGAAAATTTCGAAGCTCTGTCCGTTGAGTTCATACATTATCATGCCGCAGGTTACGCCCTGATCCGCGTCCTCGGCAAATTTTGCGCTGAACGTCATGGGCGTCGCCGCGGAGGAACCAGAAGATACGTATGACGCATAGTTCTGCTTTACGTTTTCGAATTCGCCCGCTTTCTGACCGTTAACCATCAGGCTGTAATCGCCCGAAACGTAATCGCCGAAAGAAATGTTGATTGTAAGATAATCTTCGAGCATAACCGAGGGAGACACGCCGTCCTCTACCGTATCTTCGGAGGAAACGTAAAGCTCGAGCGCGCTGCCGTCCTCTGCGGGAGTGAAAATGAGGTAGTTGTCCGTAACGCCGTCCTCTGTTTTGGTGTACTGCTGGGACTGGAACCTGACGGTGTAACTTTCGAAGTTCAAATCCTCGAAACCTATCGTCATGCTGAATTTTCCGTTTTGGGCGTTGCCCTGTTCGTCCGACGAATACCAGTTGTAAGCGAGATTTTTACGGAAAGTAACCGTCTGGTTTTCGCCTATTTCGAAGAGGGTATAATCGCGGTGTCCTTCTTCCGCCAAGGCGTCGTCCAGCCTTACGACAGAAATCTTCGCGCCGCTGACGCCTGCGTAAAAGACGTTAGTGCCGGTGAGCGTAACCTCTCTGTATTCGTCTGCGGCAGCCACCGTGGTGATCGCCATTGCCGAAGCCGCAAGCGCGCATGCCGCCGCGGAGGCAATCAAGGAAAGTCTGATTTTTTTCATAGATATACTGAACCTTTTGGTTATTGGCGCGACTGTTGCGCGCGCTTCAAACGCGCGTACATTCCGCGCGTACACTGCAAATAATACAATAATATAATCGCGTTGTCAATCAATTTGAAAAATCAAAGGCGATTTTCACAAAAAATACATTTCAGACTTTAATCTGAAAGTTATTCCAGGGTTTTTCGTCGACGGGGGGCTCTATCTCGAAGCGCAGCTTTTCGCCCGTCGTAGGGTGAGAAAATCTGAGCGAATACGCCCAGAGCGCAAGTTTGCCCTTGACAGCTTTGTCGCCGCCGTAGCGCATGTCGCCATAGAGCGGGCAGTTGATGGCAGCCATCTGAACGCGTATCTGGTGAGTTCTGCCCGTATGCAGACGCACTTCCGCGAGGCAGAGCGAGCCGCTTTCTTCGAGCACTTTATAGTCGAGAGAGGCGAACTTTGCCCCCTCCTCCGTCTGCGTGCAGACGTAAACCATATTGTTGAGAGAGTTTTTCCTGAGGTAATTTTCGAGCGTGGCGGACTTTTTAGCGGGCACGCCGCAGAGCACGGCGTAATAGAGTTTTTCAAATCCGCCCGTGCGCATCTGTTCGGAAAGCCTTGCCGCCGCCTTTGAAGTTTTGGCAAAGACCATAACTCCGCCCGTCGGTCTGTCCAGCCTGTGCACCAGCCCGAGATAGACGTTGCCGGGCTTGGAATAAGTCGTCTTGATATAGCGCTTGACGCAGTCGAAAAGGTTGTCGTCGCCGCTTTCGTCGGGGCAGCAAGCCACGTTCTGCGGCTTCATGACGACGATTATGTGGTTGTCCTCGTGTAATATTACCAAATCTTTTTCTTCCATATGTCCACCTGATTATCTGACTGCGCTCATTACCGCCTGCCGACGAACAGTCCGCTAGCCCCGCAGGGCAGGGGAATGCCCTCTTCCGTGGGAATGCCGACCTCGTACGACTGGACGTCGCCGCTGAAATTTTTCATCGTAAGCGTGAGAATATTGCTTATCACGCAGGGCTGAAGCCCCGTCGTGTAACTGTTTATGAGAACGAAAAGAGGATTTTCGACGAGTACGCCCGTACACATAGACACGAAGTCGAAAAGACTGTCCTCTATCTTCCACATTTCGCCGCCCGGTCCGCGCCCGTAGCTGGGCGGGTCCATAATTATTGCGTCGTATTTGTTGCCGCGGCGTATCTCCCTCGCGACAAACTTGGAACAGTCGTCGATTATGTAGCGTATGCCCGAAGTTATCGACGAGAGCGCGGCGTTTTCGCCCGCACGTTCTACCATGCCCTTTGCGGCGTCGACGTGAACGACTTCCGCGCCCGACTTGGCGCAGGCGACAGAAGCTCCGCCCGTGTATGCGAACAGGTTGAGAACCTTGACCTTTCCGCCGCCGCGCGCGGCTTTTCCCCTCTCTATGAGGGCGCGCATGGCGTCCCAGTTGACCGCCTGCTCGGGGAAGAGCCCCGTATGTTTGAAGCCCATGGGCTTGACCTTGAAGCGCAGATCTTTATACCCGATGGTCCATTCTTCGGGGAAGGGCTTGCGCTTTTCCCACGCTCCGCCCCCTCGCTGGCTGCGGCGGTAAACGGCGTGTATCCCGGGATAGGAATACAAATCCATGCTGCTCTTCCATATGACCTGAGGGTCGGGGCGCAGAAGGCACACATCCCCCCAGCGTTCGAGCTTCATTCCGTCGCCCGTGGCGATTATTTTATAGTCTTTCCATCCGTCGGCAATCTTCATATAGACGATTATAAAATATTTCAGACCAAAAGTAAAGCAAAAGCGCGCCCGCAGGCGGCAAAATAAGGCAGCAAATAACTTAAAGGGCGGGCGGCGCAATCGCCGCCCGCCCCCGCCGTCATGCGTACGAAGACAGATAATTGTAAAGGCTGTTGTAGTAACTGCCCAGATACTTCTGCGCGACCTCGTCCGCGGTATAGAGCGCAAGCCGCTCGACGGGGTCCTCTATGGACATGTAATAGTCCCTCACTATGATGTATCTTTCGAGATACGACAGCTCGTAATCGACTACGTATGCCGCGTCGCCGCCTCCGTCGTCTCCCGTTTCATCGTCGTGAGTGGGCTCGTTTAGGCTCATGTTGAAAATGAGCTGCTCGCGCAGAATTTCAACCTGATACTCGTACTCCTTGCGAAGTTCGGCCTGCTTGTCGGTATAGAGCGAAGAAAAGAAGACGTTGTTGGTGTAACAAAGACATCTGTAAACCTCCAGTTCCTGTTCCATCTCGTGTTCGAGAGCGTTCTTGTTCTGCTGGGCGGTGCGAAGAAGTTTGAGCTGAACCGTCGTGAGCGCCTCCACCTCGGCTTCGCTGAAATCGATTATGTCAAATTCCATCTCTCACCTCCACTTCCGCAAGAAACTCTTCGAGGCTGCCGTCAGAGTTGACCGTAAATAAAAATTCCCTGCCGTACATCATCGGTCGGTGCCAGCCCGCCCCGTTGTAAACGCGCAAAACGCCGTCGCATTCGATAAGGAAATTTATGCTCCCCTTACCCTTGACGCACACGCGTTTAAGCAGCTTTACCCCGTCCGTGCCGAAATCGATTTTTCGGGAATTCCATTCGCCTATGGCGCGCTCCGAGCGGGCTATGCGATACGCGGAAGAACTGTTGAAGATATAGACGCCGTCCGCACACGCGCAGAGCTTGGAACAAAGTGTGTAATTTATCCACCTTGTGCCCGCCGAACAGTCGTAACCGAGTATGCACTTTCTGCCCTCCGTGGCGCAGTCCACATAGTACATTTCACCCATGCCAACGGCGAATTCGGGCTCATATATGCCGTCGTGGCGGAAGGACATGAGCCTTTCTATCGAATTTCCGTCGAAGGAGTAAATTGCGTTTTCGGAGCAAAAAGTTATCTTTCCGCCGCTGACGGCGCAGGTGTCGGCAATTATTCCTTCCGCTACGAGATATGCCGCAGTGGCTTCCACTTTGTAATGCTGGGGTTCGCCGTATGCCCGCACGACGGTTATGCCGCGCTTGCGCACGACGATAAGCCTGTCGTCGTAACTGAAAAGACGGAGAATATCCCCGCCCTCGGGCGGAAGAAAGGTATAGCCGCAACCGTTTATGCCGCTCGTCCAGTCGGCGGCGTGCGTCGCCGCCCACCACAACTTTATGCCGTCATGATAGTCGGCGGCGAAGAACCTGCCGCAATGCATAACTCCCGTGCGGAAGCTGTGCGTATCGGTAAATTTTTCGACCGTTGCGCCGTTATAAATTACCCTGTCCGTGCCGCTGAAAACGACGGTTACGGAAAAGCCGTTTATGTACATATCGACAAAGAACGGCAGGGGCGAAACGACGTCGGAAATTTTTTCGTGCACCTTGGACGTCGCGCTGTCGGTGAGGTAAACGCCGTCGGCGGTAACGAAATAAAACGCCCCGTTTGCCTGCGAATAATGCAGGGCGAACGGCTCGCCGGGAAGCGTTCCGAACATGTCCGTTCTGGCCGCGTGCGGACCGCTTTTATATCCCTTTCCGTCCGCGACGAAGCCCCACGTATCGTTGGCGTAGTCCTCGCTTCCGCCTATGAGAAGAAAAGACTTCACCTTGGTCGAGGGCGCGCGGAAATTGATTTTTTTGCGTATTCTCACAGCCACCTCCTCGGCGGAACTCTGCCCCTGACGGGTCGGGCGGAAAGCTGTCTGTCTATCTCGCCGCGGTACTTGCTCTCCCATGAGGCGGAAGCCTCGGCGTCGCCGCAGATGAGCATATATTCCGCCGCCATTCCGTACTGCACCATTATATCCGACACGGCAGTATCGGGATAATCGAACTCGTCAGAGGCTTCCTTGCGATCGGGGACGTATTCGTATTCGACCTCAATCTGTTTGCAGTCGCATTCTATGCAGAGCGGTCTGAGGCGCCACGGCACTTTTTTGCCCCCGCTCGTTACAGCGTTTATCCTGTACGGCACGAGGGGAAATTCGGCAAACATATACCTGCCGTCGTCCGAGCTCATCGACTGAACGGTCTTTAACGGAAAGTATCCGCGCGCAAGCTCGTCGGCAACCGCGTTGAAGCACAAAAGAAGGGTGCGGCGCATGCGGAGAGTATCGGCGGCAGTGGCGTTTTCGCCCTCTTCCGCCGCATCCGACCTGCCTATGAGCGTCAGCGTCCGGGTTATAAGTTGATTTACCGTCATATTACCTCCTTTAAAAAATTATCCGCGGGCTCACGCCCGCGGATTTTATTTATCACTCGAACGAAGGGTAAGCCTGCAAAAGTCCCTGAGCGTAAGGTCTTTTGCATATGAGTTCGGCATACTTGACGAGCGTAGCCGTGTAAGCCGCCTTTCCGGGAACTTTGGAAAGTATTTTGCCTCCCTCGTCCTCCATCCACTCCCAGTCGCACAGCTGGCAGAGCACGAAATCTTCGGGATTGAGGAAGTAAATTCTGTCGGCGGGGCAGAACCTGTCGGCATAGACGGGCACGTCGTTGACGTAAACCGAGGTGTAGCCGCCCGTGGTTTCGGGCGTGGTTATCACCCTTCTGTCCTTGAAGAGCGAAGCTATCGCGTTGCGCGCGGAGTGCGAACATATTATCATGCCGACCTTGCCGCCGCGCTCTTCTATCTGCTCGATGGCTTTGAGGATATCGTCCTCCGTGAGCGTCGAATAGCGTGCGATATAGGGATAGAAGAAAGAATTCTGCACCTTATCGTAGCCATAGAGCGTCTGGTAGTCGAATATGCCCGCAAGTCCGCATATTTCCTTGCCGAAAGCGCCGCTCACGCAGATATATCTGCCCACGTAGTCGGCGAGGTTTTCTACGGTGCCGGAAAATGTTACGGTATTGTTCGCCGTGTCAACCGAAGCGATGGTGAGCCCGGCGACGTCCGCGGACGTGCCCATTTCGTCGGCGATATCGACGACCAGTCCCTGGAACCAGCTCTTGACGGTGGTGAGCGTAGCCACCTGACCGGAAACTTTGGTGATTATGGAAATTATGCCGTTGCCGTCGCCGAAGAGCATGCGCGAAAAGTTTGCCTTCGCGTCAGAGACGAGCCCTTCCATCTCTGCGTTGAGCAGATTGACGAACGCGCCCGAATTATCCTGCGAGGCGCGCAGAGCCTTATCGGTTATGGCGATTGAGCCGTAGATGTTTTTGAGGGGCATGGTAACTTCGTAATAGTTGTTGCCCTCTGAGGCGGGAAGGTCGCCGTCCTCCTCGCCCGTGATTATTCTGTTGAGGTTGCCCTTTATGAGCGCGCATTTTGCGTTTTTGCCGTATATGTACTGCGTGCTCTTTTCAATGGCGTTGAAAAAGGGCGAAATGCCCTCGTTGAGCTGCTGCGAAACGGCGTCGAGGTAATAATCTTTGAGCGCCGCGTCTGCGTTGGTCAATGTAATCAATCTGTTTATCTCCTTTTATTCAGAAATTGTTGTGCGAGTTCGCCTGCTTCGCGCACCGAAGCGGGCGTTCGCTTTCGGGCGGGAACGTTAATTCCGCCCGTAACCAAGGGCACGCCCCTGTTTTTCGAAGCATTGAGAAGGTATTCCGAAATTATGGCTGCCTTTACCTCCTCATCGTTTTTTACCGCTTCGAGCAGGGCCGCGCCTTGCAACTGCCCCTGCGGGGAAGTTTCCGCGGTATCCGCCGTTGCGGGCGCGGGTTCCTCCTTTTCCGCTTTTTCCAGCTCTTTGAGGCGCTGACTGCGTCGGGTAAATTCCGCCTCCAAGCTGTTGTAGGCATCGAGCAGGGCACGCACGTCCCTGAACTTGCCGAGCTCTGTCGCAGCGTTTTCCTTTTCCGCCTCCGCGGGTTCTGCCGTAGTCGGTTTAAGGTCGTTCGCGTTATCCATTCTTTTCCTCCTTCAAAAGTTTTTTATGTTCTTCCAGATGGCGCAAAAAGCGCGCCTCCTGTTCGGAAGTAAGTTTTCCGCTCAGAATAAAAGCGGTGTGTTCGTTTATGTGCAGGGCGTGATCGTCGTAGGGTCTGACGCTCACGTCGCCCGCGCAGAGCGCGGCGTTCTCCTCCGCGCAGCGCGCCCTGTGCAGGGCTGCGACGTCCCTGCCTTCGGCAAAGCCTTCGTAGCCGAGGTAGTTGAGTATTCTGTTTTTTACCCCCGCACTCATCTTCCCTTCGTCGTCGGAAAACAGCCCCTTGTCCATCATATCGTAGATGACCGTCCTTCGCTGGGCGGGCGTGAGGTTGATTTCGCTGTCCGCCTCGAGCACGACGTCGTCGCTCGTTATGTCGCACGAGCTGAAAGAAATGAGCTGACTTACGCCCTTTTCGTGCGCGCCGCGCATGAACCTCATCTGGGGCGAAAACTGACGATAGAGGCGCAATATGTGCCGTCCGATCTGCTTTAACGCGCTCTTTATCTGCTCGTATGAAACGCTCAAACGCGCCTCATCCTGCTCGATTAAAAGTTGCAGTCCCGTCGCCGAAGTTACCGAATTGAAGCCGTTGGACTGCCAGTTGACCTCGCCAACGCCCGAAACGCGGGAAAACTCCTCAACAAGTCTGTCCTCCTCTTCGGAAAACTCGGCGGGAACGGAGCCGAGCGACAGCATTTCGGGCGGCGTTCCGCCCTGTCTGTAAACTATTACTTTGCCGGGCGAAAGCCCCTCTTCCATGAGTTCGTCGGTATCCACCGAACCGTCCTCGACGGCTATCGTGCCCATAGAAATTCTGTTGAGAAACTCGTGCTTGCGGTTTTTGACGGCGTTGTATGCGCGCTGTATTGGTATGAGCCTGTCGACGACGCTTCCGCCGAAAAATCCGCCCGCGAGGGGCAGACAGCTCTGCCTGACGAATGGATATGCCCTGCCTCCGTCCGCGCCGTCGGCATAGGGCAGGTCGCCGTCGAAAAGCAGCTCTCCCCCCGCGACTATTGTTAGCCTGCCGAGCGGTCTGTCCGACGAGGGGCGCTCGTAGCGCTCTATAACTATTTCATAGCCGTGGCGCACGGCGCTCACTGGCGACGTACGCGTTACCGAGTGTACGGAAGCCGAATAGGGCGAGAGCGAAAATTCGTCTATGTCCCTGCCCGCGAGTTTTACGCCGTATGCGGCGTAAATATCCTCCACCGCAACCGCCCTTGCGTGAATTATGCTCGGCTGATTTTCGAGGCTCTCTTCCGAGAGGGAAGAGGGATAAATTTCGAAAGGCGAAAGAGGAACGACCCTCACACCGCCCGAGCGCACCTCGCCGTTTTCGTCCGATGCGATGACGTCGCCCGCGCAATTATCCCAGATAATTTTGTAAAACGCCGTGCCGCACGTCTCCGACCAAACAGTCGCCTTTGTTATGCAGTCGTCGATGTTCTCCCTTTCGCACACCGCCGCTAGAATGCGGGAAGAAAGCTCCGCAGCCTTTACGTCGCAGTCCTCGCCCGAAGCCGCCCTGACGGCTAGTTTGGGTCTGACGCGCGCAAGTTTCGCACAGCGCATATCGATGGTGGGCGCAATGTAGTTGAATACCCTGCGCGTCTGCCAGAAAAAGCCCTGCGCGTCCTCCTCCAGCTCGCCGAGCGCGTTGACGTCGCAATACTGGTTTCCGCAAAGGAAATTCATGTTGAGCTGCCAGCCGCGCTCTATCTGTCTGCGCTCCTCCTGTCTGCGCGCAAAGTCGCGCATTACGTCGTCAACGAGCTGCGCTCTGGCCTTTTCGGCCCTGTTAATTTCTTCAGTCAAAATCTTCCTCCTTCAACATTTTAATGAGTTTTTCCCGCTCGGCCGAAAGCTCTTCGTCGGAATAACCGCTCTCCTGCCTGTCGTCGAGCAACATTTTTACCGCCTTTATGTCGGGCGGAATGTCCCGCTTTGTAACCTTGCGCTTGACAAGTTTTAGCTCGCCGTCCTGCACAGCAAATTCCTCCACCGTCTCGCTCGTGTCGAAGCCGACGGCGCACTTTTTGAGCGCCATTTCAAGACTGTCGTCTTTTTGCGTCAATTTTCAACCTCCTTATCCTTCTTTGCTTGTCCTCGGCTATGGGCGAAATTTCCCTCCGCTCGGCGGGGCGGGGGCGGTTCATTATGTAGTACCTCAACTCGTCCATGCAGTGATCGTCCACCTTTTTTGGACTGTCTCCGCCCGCCCAGCAATAGCCCGAAAATTCTTCAATCATGTTTTTGCACGTGTCGAACACATAAATGTCCGCCTTGCCGTTGCCTCGTTTGAGATATTCTTTCACCCGGCATATGCCCGCGAACACGTCCTTATCTACCTTGGTATTTACCATAATTCCGTTTTCGCGGAAGAGTTCCGCAACGCTCTTGCTCGAAGCCAGAGTGCGCTGGGAAGCCGCGCTGTCGATGAGGGCGGAGTACCTCCCTGCGCCGTCGCACTTCCAGCCGAGCGCCGCGCAGATATTTTTAATGGCGCGAGCGTGATATTCCACGTCCTTGCCCGCAGCGAAGTGTTCCGCCACTACATAGACGTTGCCGTCCCAGTCAACCGCATACCAGTGCGCCGAAAGGGGGTTGTTGAGCCCAGGGTCTATGGAGATGGTATCCTGCCATTCCTCGGGAATGCGGAAGGGCGGAATAACGTGCACCGACGGGTCGAATTCTGGGTAAATGAGCCCCTCCCCCGCGGAAAATTTTCCGTAGCGCCTGCTGTCGAGCGAGTGTTCGTCGAGCGAACTTTCCAGAAGTTTTATCTCTTTGGCGGGAAGATAGGGATTATCCTCCCAGCTCATGAACTCGCACCATATCTGCGGATTGTTGCGGCGGTTGAGAAATATTTCGTTGTATATGAACGTCATGCCCTTTAAAGGCGTCATAGTGCCGAAAATATCGCCCTGCCTGTCCATCACGCGCATTACGCATTCCTCGTAAATATCCTTGGGCGGCTCCTCGTCGAACCACACGAAATCGAGCGAACTCCCCTGAAATTTTTCCCTGCCCTGGTCGCAGCTTTTGAAGCCTATCGTAGAAATGCCGCCGAACACGTTTTTAATTTTAATCTGGTCTATTATGCCGTTTGCGGGGCTGTCCTTTCTGCCCGAAAGCATTATCACGTCCTCTATCCACGAGGGCGGAAGGTAATATAAAATTTTGCGCTGCGCGACGTCGCGCTGAACCTGTTGCGAGAGCGAAACGACCCAGCCGAATACGTCCTTGCGGTTTTTTCTGTAAGGATGAATGCCGCGCGCCATCCACACCGCCTCCACCGCGCCGCACTCGGTCTTGCCCGAGCGGTTGCCGCCGAACACCCAGCGGTTGCGCTTTTTGCACTTATGGAAGGCGAGCTGTTTTTTGTGTTTTTTTCTGCCCGAATTGTATGAAAGCAGCTTATTTTCCTTTCTGCGCGCGGCCAGAATTGCATCTATGCGCGCGATTTTTTCGATAATTTCTTGCCTTTGCATATATTTTCTACAAAATCTCCCACATTTCCGCCCTCCGCCCGTGTTATAATCGGCGGGTATGAAGAAATTATTATTTATAATAATTTGCATATTCGCGCTCGCCCTCAACAGCTCATCCGTCGCCGCGGGCGCAGAGACGCAGGACGCCGTTTATGCCCGCTCGTCTTCGCGCGCGGCGTATTTCTTCGCGCAGAAAGATTTGTCCTCGTCGATGTTCGCCGTGCCTTACACTTACTGCGTTAAAATACTGCGCGACGACGGCGACTGGTACTACGTTCAGTACGCCGAGGATGAGGGCATTTACCGCGCGCTGTACGGCTATGTGCTCAAAGAGGACTTTGTAAAGCTGGACGAACAGCCCGAAGTTACATATCTTTACAAGAGCCTGACAATAACTTATTCCGCCGACGACGGCGAAACCTCGCTGCCCGTACTAGACGAAATTCAACTCGAAGCCGCCTTTTACGGCACATATTATTCGGGCGCGACGGCATATTCGTACGTGCTTTGCCGCGATTCGTTCGGGTATATCCGCGGGGCAAACGACGATTATCCCCTTATCGACGATCCCGATAGCGATCAGCCCGACCCGACGGGAACGCAGGGCGCCGACGGCGGTCAGATTATAACCGCGGTCATCATAGTCGCTCTTTCGGCGGGCGCGCTCATACTCGTATTCATATCCTCCAAAAAGCGCAAAACCGACTGACAAACCCTTTGTATTGCCGCCTTTGTAAAAACGCACACGCAATACCTACTGACATGCCATCTCACTTATGCGCATTTATAAAAACGCGCACGCTTTCAACTTTTAGTTAAAAGTCCAAACCCGCTATAAAAACGGTCTTTCATTTTAAAGCGGGCGAACGCAACAGTCAGCGTAACAGTGAGCGCAGACAATGTACACGCAGGCAAATGCAGCGAACAGGGCGCAAAATTGCACTCATAAAACGGGCTTTAAATTTATCCCCTTTAAACAATATATAAAGAAGCAAGCCCACCACCGCGAAGAGATATGCATTTAACCCCGAGAGTTTTTATCCCCTACCGATGAGCGCGTAGAACTTATCCACGAGCTCCGCGCCCGATGAAAACCTTGAAAGATACTTTGCCCTGCGCATGAACCGCACGACGACTTTTCTCACGGCGTTTGCCCTTTCCCTGCCCAGCCTCGCCCAGCCTCCGCGCGAAAGCGCATAGCCGTAAAGGACGGCTTTGTCCTCTCCCCCGAACCCTTTCATCACCCCGTCGAGGTAATTCCACAGCGCGGACAGCGTATATTTAGCCTCGATAAGCCCGCCTATCCTTTCGGCGCAGACCTCGCAGTTATAAATATTTGCCGCAGAACCGCAGGCGGCGGCGAGCATAAGCCTGTCCAACGCCTCGTTAAGTTTATCCGCGCAAAAATAAAACCTCAGCAACCTTTTGCTTTTCATTCTCTCCTCCGTCGCCGAGCGGCGATGTCAATTTTATTAAATGAAAACATTTGTTTGTTTACGGTAGTATTATAAAACAATTAATATGACAAAAATTGCATAATTAAAAAATAAAAGGCAAAAATTAAAAAAATATTATGTGTTTTTTATGTGCGCGGAGGCATTTTCAATGCGCCTTTAAAAACTTTACAATATAAATAAAAGGTGGTATAATTCATATCGTGAAAAAAGCGGCTTTTCTTACAACGGCGCTCGCTCTGGCAATCGCGTGCGCGCCATCATATATTTTCGCCTCCGAAAAGGCTTACGCCGAAGAGCTGACGCCTGCCGCGGAGTGCAATTACCCCACGTCGTTCACAAACACGCTTGATTTTACGGCGCTTGCGGACTATGCGGTAAACGGCGACGTAAGGGCTTATGCGGAGAGCACAAAGCTGTACATCATAAAGCCCGACGAGTTCGGCGACGAAAGGCTGACCACCGTGGACTGCGGGTTCGAGGTGAAGAGGCTGGACTGCGACGACGGCGGAAATCTGTATATTCAGAGCGCCGAAGGGCTGGGCTACCTCTATCCCGATCTGTCGCGCAGCGACTATTCTTTCAAGCCGCTGACCGCCACCGTAACGATTGGCAGTTTTATCTACATTCTCTCCGAAACTTCGCTCGTATGTTTCGACTCTTCCAACGACAACGCTTATTTTCAGATATTCGAAGAGGGCTGTTCAAACCTCAAAGAATACGACGGAATTGCATACGTAATGCACGACGGGGCAGTTTATAAGCTGGACGGAACGGTCGCAAGCGAAGCGCCGCCCGTGTATACAGATTTTTCGGCTTCGTACTCCCTTCCCACGGGCAACGCCGCAGAGATTTTGCTATCCGACTATCAGGTCGAGACGGTAGTCGTAAAGCCGCAGACTTCGGAAGGATACGACACATACTGCACGGAGATTGACCTTTCCGAAATAGGCGAAACGTTCAAAGCCGTCGAGACGATAAAAATAACCGCCGACAGGTCGGCGCTCGCCGTTGCCGAGACGGGCAACGCGACAATAATTATAATGGCGGACGAAAACGGCAGCGGAAAGAGCTATATAACCCTCACTTCCGCGCTCGAAAAATCTGCGTACTCCCCTCCCGCCTCGGATATGAACGGAGCATTCCTGCTTATGGACGCAACGGTGTATTCGCGCCCGTATATGTGCGGTGCAACGGCGATATCCCAGCTTAAATCGGGCAGTGTCGTCAGAGTGGACGAGAAATTTGAACTCCGCTATCTCGACACAGTATTTTACAGAGTTACCTATACAGACGATCAGACGACACTGAGCGGTTTTATAGCGGCGGGCTTCCTGACGCCTTACGACTTTGCCGCCGAAGATGAGCCCCAGCAATCGACTGGAACTGAAAATTTCACTTACGACAACGACGTTCAGACGGTAATCGTAGTTCTGCTTATCGTTGGACTTGTCATAATTGCAATCGCATACCTCACGGTAATCGGCACGCGCGGAGCAAAAAACAATGCAAAGCGCCGCAAAAAGACAAAATCTCAGCCCGCAAGGGACGACGACCCCTACGTTCAATAATTAAAAAATTACCCCCGCCCTTTTAAAGGGCGGGGGGTTTTCAGAGCTATTACATTTTAAAGCCCGTCGGCATAAGATTTCAGTCCGCACCGAAAGAAGCGTAAATAATAATCAAAGCGCCGCGCAATAACTTGCGCGGCGCTTTGATTATTTTATTATTATTTGCTGTAAATTATTATTTGCTGTAAAGTTTGGATACTCCCGTATCAATCGCAGCCTTGGCGACTGATTTTGCGACGCATTCGTGAGCCTTTCTGTCGAATGCATAGGGAAGAATATATTCCCTCGACAATTTGTCGCCGACATAGGAAGCTATGCCCTCGGCGGCGGCAATCATCATCTGGGTATTGACGGTTTTTGCCCTTACGTCCAGCGCGCCGCGGAAAAGTCCGGGGAAGACGAGAACGTTGTTTATCTGGTTGGGGAACTGCGAAGAGCCCGTTCCCACGATAAACGCACCCGCTTCGAGCGCGTCGTCGCGCGAAATTTCGGGCACGGGATTTGCGAGCGTGAAGAGAATGGATTTATCCGCCATGGAAGAAACCATCTCTTTTGTTACGCAGTTGGGACCGGAAACGCCTATAAATACGTCCGCACCCTTCATTGCGTCGGCGAGAAGTCCGCGCTTGCCCTCTCTGTTGGTGAGGGTTGCTATCTCGCGGTGAGCGATATTTTCTGTCTGCATGCCTTCGTAAAGAATGCCCGCCTTGTCGCACATGACAATGTTTTTTACGCCCAGTTTTAAAAGGAACTTTGCAATGGAAATGCCCGCCGCACCCGCGCCGTTTATTACAAGTTTAATATCTTCAATCTTTTTGTCCGCAAGGGTAAGCGCGTTTTTGAGCGCGGCGGCGACGACTATCGCCGTGCCGTGCTGGTCGTCGTGGAATACGGGGATATCCAGCTCGGCTTTAAGCCTCGTTTCTATCTCGAAACAGCGGGGAGCCGAAATATCTTCAAGGTTAATTCCGCCGAAAGAACCCGCAAGTATCTTGATAGTTTTAATTATTTCTTCGGTATCCTTCGTCCTCAGGCACAAAGGATATGCATCCACCCCTCCGTATGCCTTGAAGAGCGCACACTTGCCCTCCATTACGGGCATGCCCGCTTCGGGACCTATGTCGCCCAGTCCGAGCACCGCCGTGCCGTCGGTTATGACGGGTACGGTGTTCCAGCGACGGGTGAGCTCGAAGCTCTTTTCCACGTCGGCATGAATTGCCATGCAAGGTTCGGCAACGCCGGGCGTGTAAGCAAGGGATAAATCTTCCCTGGTCTCTGCGGGAACGCGACAAACAGTCTCGATTTTTCCCTTCCATTCCTCATGCTTTTTAAGCGACATCTTCCTGTAATCCATCTTAAAGCACCTCAAAGTTGTTTTTACCTGTACATTATATCACATCTCGCCGCAAACACAAATATATTTGAGCGGATAAAAAAATTTCCGCATAACCTGCTTTATAAAAAATTTTCCGCACCGAGCGCATAAACAAAACAACTATAAAAAACAACCCGCCGCGCCGAAAAGAAATTTTCGGCGCGGCGGAGCAACAGATAAAGCTATTAGCCAATAAATTTATTGTGCGAACATGGGTGTTGAAAGGTACCTGTCGCCCGTGTCGGGGAGCAGAACGACTATGTTTTTGCCCTTCATTTGAGGTCGCGCGGCGACCATAGCGGCGGCGTGAAGAGCCGCACCAGAAGAAATACCGACGAGCATGCCCTCGCACCTGCCGAATTCCCTCCCCGCAGCGTAAGCCTGCTCCTCGGTAACGGTTATAATCTCGTCGTACACGGAAGTATCGAGAGCCTTGGGTACAAAGCCCGCGCCTATGCCCTGCAAGCCGTGAGCGCCTGCCTTTCCGCCCGAAAGCACGGGAGACGATGCGGGTTCAACCGCAATAATTTTTACATTTTTGTTGCGCTCTTTGAGGTATTTTCCCACGCCCGTTATTGTTCCGCCCGTACCGACGCCGGCAATAAACACATCTACTTTCCCCTCGCTGTCGCGCCATATTTCGGGACCCGTAGTGAGGTAATGCGCCTCGGGATTTGCGGCATTGGAAAACTGGTCGGGAATGAACGAGCCGGGAGTTGAAGCGGCGAGCTCTTCCGCCTTTTCTATTGCGCCGCTCATGCCCTTCGCTCCTTCCGTAAGCACGATTTCTGCGCCGTATGCCTTTATGAGGTTGCGGCGTTCTATGCTCATAGTCTCGGGCATGGTGAGGATGACCCTGTATCCCCTTACCGCGCCTATGGCGGCAAGACCTATGCCCGTATTGCCCGAAGTCGGTTCAATTATCGTTGCGCCCTTGCGGATAAGCCCCTCTTGTTCCGCCCTGTCGAGCATGTGCTGAGCCACTCTGTCCTTTACTGACCCTGCGGGGTTAAAAAATTCCACTTTTGCTATAATTTTAGCCACAGCCGAGCGCGCCGCGGCGAATTTTGAAAGCTCAACGAGCGGCGTTGCGCCCACGAGCTGTTCCATGCTTGAATAAATCATGATAAACCTTCCTTAAAAAGTAAGTTTAAAGATATTATACCCCGTTTTTAGCCTTTTTGCAATAGAATTTATTAATTGAGCGCAAATGAAGGCGCGCGGCGGCTTGTGCCGCCGCGCGCC
>CAJLKN010000008.1 GCA_905207235.1 uncultured Eubacteriales bacterium | reverse complement strand
TCTTCGGGTTCTTTGCCTCGTAAGTCTGGTCGCGCTCGTTTTCCCTTTCAACATTACCGACGCTCGTGCGCTTGAGCTTTTTCATATTGCATACTATAAAACTTATACTTGATTACCTCCAAAAAAATAATTTTTCGTTGAATTTGTTTTCTTGCGCGCAAACAAATTCCAACGATTTTAAGGGCGTTGCCCTCATCGCACGATATGTTAATGCCCTCGAATATTTGAAATCGTGCGATTTCACCTACTGAGGTGGCATAGCCACAAATGGGGTGCGCTGGCGCAAAAGCACGGTTTTGCTTGCGCCGTTAAGTTGTTTTGGAATTTCTACACTTTTTATTGAAAAGTGTAGCTCACTACACTTATTTCATAAGTTGCGTTCGCCCTTGCAGGGAGCTATGTGGTTTGCTTGTAGTTTTGCTTGCGCAAAAATTGAGTGGCATATATCCATTAATTAACGGCGTTTTTATAGCTTTCAACCGCCTTATAGAGCGACAGATTTTGTATGCCTTTATTGGCTTTTACATAGTCATAAAGCTTATTCAAATCAACGCCTTCAAGTATGGGATTTTCCGTGCTTAAATTTCTCGTGCAGCCAAGAGCTTTAAGGTCGTCTATCGTCCGTTTAATCGGCTTTGATTTTGCCTTTGACTTTCCGCCCTTCGAACCTGCCTTTTTGCGTTCCAAAGATACGTCCAACGTAAGTCTCGCAAGCGAGTAAAACTTCTCTGCCTGCGGCGGTAAATCTTTCGCAATTTTGCCTTTGAATACCTGCTCGCATATAGCCTTGATATACGCTCCGCCGTCGTTTAAATTCATAAGTTTCAGCTTATCAAAGTAGCTTTTCTTAAAGGCAAAATGTCTCCATAATCTGTCGTACTTTGAAGCTTTCTTTCCGCGTAGCTTCTCTTGTCGTTGAAGGGAGAGTATGCCTTTTAAATCTGCCCAGATTACATTGAGCTTTTCCTCGTCGAAACTGTTGTCTTTTCCCTCAAACATAAACTCGCAGATTTGGTGCAGCATACAGGCAATATCCGCATCGCTCTCGTCTTTCAACACATTCCAGAACAGCTCATAAAAATTGAATTCTTGTATTATCTTTACCTTCTCTTTTTTCATAATTTTTTGTTTTCTCTGTGGGCTATCTTACCCTCATATATATCATCACCTCCTTATGGTTGCATATCATTTTTAGATAGAAAAAGTCCATAGGAAGGTAGCTTTCTATGGACTAAGATTTTTGTATAGAAAATGTCCAAAAAACGGTATGCTTATAATGCCCTTGCCTATGCGATAAAACGCATTACAAAAGCAACGGTAGGAGTATAAAACCCCACCGCAAACGGCTGTTTTAAGCCGCTTATTATAAACAGTGATAACCGTCGTCGGCTACTGAAAATAATTCAGGTCACAGCGCAACGAACAAGTTATTCTTATACCGCACAAAAGCGCGATATGTCCCCGTCATCGCAAGCCTCGGCAACGCAAAAACTGCTTGCCGCCAGAACCATAAAAATGGTGTAGGGGTTTTATCGGAAACCAGACCGCTCGGGTACCGTTTTTTGTCCGCAGAATACCGCTTTTGCGACCGATAGTCGCCAGCCAATCTGTCCGTTAAAGCCATATAGCCGAACAGTCGCAAACTGCATAAGGCAATGGGAACAGACATCAAATTCCTCGTTTCTTACACCGATACGGGTATTCTGCGCAGACGAACAAAATTTCTTCCATCCGTCCTAAGCGCATTATAACATATATAGAATATCCTTGTTAAGCAAAATATAAACAAATGTTTGTAGAATTAAAGAAAAATTTGTCAATATTAGGGTAGGTACATGCTTTATATATAAGTAGATTATTTTTTACCGAAAAATTTAGGAAAATAAAAAAAACTTGTATGTGATTTTAATATGTGCCTCAAAAGTCGGACAAATATTCGAAGGTAAATATTATATATATAATGGTGAGTTTTTTTCTTTTGGCATATTGTAAAGTTTTGGCGGTGCCACCCCAACTGCATTTTACGCAGGCTATCAAAAGGTCGCTGTTGTCAATTATCCATTCATTTCGGCGAATGATGGCAAATCGTAGAGGAACGCCTTCAAGCGAAGGATAAATAATCTCATCGAATTCTTCTTTGTAGATTTTAATTCTGTCAAGGTAGGAGGGGGTGATATAAGGTATAATGAGGCAATTTCGTATATTTTTAGCTTTCACCTGCGCCTTTCTTACGCAGGAAGCAGCAAACCAATCAAAAGCGCCGTATCCGCCAGTATAACAGATAACTTTCTTCTCTGTTTCAGCGTATTTTAATAAAATATCTATTATAGTTTTTTCTTTCTCTGCATCCGGAGTAAAATCCCGATGTCCGCAAAATGAAATTACCATATCATTGGATATGATAACATTTATTTGAATAAATAGCAAATATGCTATACGTAGCAGTAAATAAAATAGCAAAAATTTTATACTACTAACTATAAACACATTGTACGGAGGTTAGCAGTATGCTTTTGGAGGATGCAATAGCTTTAAGAATAGAACAGCTCTGTATTGAGAGAAATATGACAAAATATGCTCTGTTTGAAAGGAGTGGTGTGCCGCAGTCAACGCTGACATCGATAAAGAAAAAGCGTAGCCGCTCGGTCAAGATGAAAACGCTCTACGCCATCTGCGAAGGTTTTGATATAAGCCTTGCTGAGTTCTTTACCTCACCTTTATTTGACAGAAACACTCTACAAGATTGATAAAGCCCTTCGAGAATATACTCGAAGGGCTTTTCTTTATAAACTCATATAAAAAGTTTAACTCTTTGTAATATAAATTTAGTACATCTAATCTGTCTGTATATCTAATGACAATGGCTGAATACCCAAGTTTAACTAATCATGCCATATAGCAAGCTAGAATTAATTTTATGTTTATTATTCATGAAAAACGAGGAAGTGTCAGTAATAAAAAATATTGTAAGTTTTTTACAGTCATTCTGTTGACAAAGCCAAAATTTTGTAATATCATATACTTGTAATACAGGTCTACAAGTATTAACGAACAGTAATAAACTCTGAGGTTAAAGGCTATAAGTTCTGAAGCCGCAGAATAAGGGGGCAAACGTGAAAAGTGAGAGTGAAAGAAAACTTTGGGCGCAGTTTGATGCTCTTCAGATGGGTACTCATTTCACTGCCGACGACGTTATCAAGCCGCAGATAATGGTAGAGGATGTCTTCGGCGATTCGCATCCTGGGAGCGTTCATCTTAATACTCTTACGGAGCAGGTAAAATACGGAGTTTATCAGTCGGGCGGCGTGCCCTGCTTATATCACACCACAGATGTGTGCGACGGCTGCGCGCAGGGACACGACGGAATGAATATAGTACTTGCATCCCGCGAGGCTATATGCGATATGGTAGAGGTGCACGCTTCGGCCGTGCCCTGGGACGGAATGGTGCTTGCCTCGTCCTGCGACAAATCGGTTCCCGCACATCTCAAAGCGATAGCCAGAATGAATATCCCGGCTGTGTTTGTCTGCGGCGGCAGCATGCGCCCGGGTCCCTATCAGACGACTTCGCTCGTAGCAGGCGAAATATCGTTAAAACAGAGAAGGGGCGTTGCAACGCAGAAGGAAATACGCGATTATAAGCTCACGGGCTGTCCTTCGGTCGGCGCGTGCACGTTTTTAGGCACAGCCTCGACTATGCAGTGCATGGCGGAAGCTCTCGGTATGGCTTTACCCGGCAACGCTCTTGCGCCTGCGACAATGCGTGATATAACAGATTATGCAAGGGCTGCTGGCATCGCTGTAATGAACCTCGTTGAAAAGGGCATTACTCCAGATAAAATTCTGACGAAGGAGGCGTTCGAAAACGCCATAATCGTGCACAGCGCAATAGGAGGTTCGACAAACGCAACCCTTCATCTCCCGGCAATAGCAAAGGAGTTGGGAATAAAGCTGGACATCAGTCTTTTTGACGAGATTAATCATAAAATTCCTCATCTCGGCAACGTCAATCCGAGCGGCAAGCATCTTACAGAAAGTTTCTGGTTTGCGGGCGGCGTTCCCTATGTTCAACTGCTTTTAAAAGATTACCTTCATCTCGACGTAATGACGGTAACGGGCAAAACTTTGGGAGAAAATCTTGAAGATTTGCAAAAAAGCGGATTTTTCGAACGCAATTTAGGTTATCTTGCAAATTACGGTCTGACGCGCGACGAAGTCATCTTTCCCGTTGAAAAGGCAAAGGAAGTGGGCAGCATAGCCGTCCTCAAGGGCAATATCGCAAGGGAAGGCTGCGTCATAAAATACAGCGCTTGCGTCAAAGAAATGCTCAGCTTAAAGGGCAGGGCGCGCGTGTTCAACTGCGAAGAGGACGCTCACAGGGCGGTTGTCGAAGGGAAAATCAATCCCTACGAGATAATGGTAATAAGGTATGAAGGACCTCGCGGTTCGGGTATGCCTGAACTTCTTATGACGACTGAGGCAATCGTGTGCGACGAAAAACTTAACGGCACAGTAGCACTCGTAACCGACGGCAGATTTTCTGGGGCAACGAGGGGCGCGGCTATAGGACACGTTTCTCCCGAGGCGGCAAGGGGCGGCGACATAGCTTTTGTCGAGGACGGAGACATAATAGCCTACGATGTTGAAAAGCGCACTATTGATGTGGTTGGCACAGATGGCAAAGCAATGACGCCCGAAGAAGTGGAGAAAGTATTTGCCGAACGAAGAAAGAAGGGAATTATTCCCCGCCCCGAACGCAGGGGATTGTTCGGAAGATATACAAAAAATGCAGGTTCTGCAATTGAAGGAGGGACATACTGATATGGCAAAGTATCTTACGCCAGCGGTAACGCCGCTCATGCCCGACGGCACAGTGGATTTTGAAAGCTGCAAAAGGTTGTATGAACACCTGATAAAAGGCGGGGTAGACGGCATACTCATATTCGGCAGCATAGGCGAATTTTTTGCCTTTGACGTACCTACTAAGAAGAAGGTTATTTCGCTCGCCGCAGAGGTTATCGGCGGTCGTGTGGAATTAATCGTTGGAACGACGTCTATGGTCTATGACGAGATAACCGAGCTTTCTGATTACGCTTTGAATGTCGGTGCGGACGCCGTTATGGTAATTCCGCCCTACTATTTCCATTTTACCGACGAAAGCGTCTATGAATATTATTCTTCACTCGCCCGGCATATAAAGGGCAGGTTGTATCTTTACAACTTCCCCGAAAGAACGGGTTACGGCATTTCGGCGGAGGTCGTTAAAAAGCTCGCTCAGAACTATAAAAATATAGTCGGAATAAAGGATACTATTTCGGGCGTAGACCACACCCGCGAACTTATTAAAGCGGTAAAACCCATTCGCCCCGATTTTATCATATATTCGGGCTTCGACGATAATTTCGCGCACAATGCGCTCTGCGGCGGCGACGGCTGTATCGCGGGGCTTTCCAACATTTACCCTCAGCTTACCTCTGCATGGGCGGCGGCGTTCAATGCGGGAGATATGCGTAAAGTAAAGCATATTCAGGGGGCAATCGACAAACTCATGGATATTTATGCCGTGGGCAAACCCTTCGTTCCCTTCATAAAACAGGTACTTGCGGATAAGGGTATAATTTCTTATCCCACGGCTTCGAAACCTATGCCCGCAGCAACGGCGGAGCAGATAAATAAATTAAAAATGATAACGGAGGAATTTGAAAATGCGCAAAACAGTTAAAATCGCCTATATCGGCGGCGGAAGCAAACTCTGGGCGAGGGTGTTCATGTCCGACCTTGCCGTAGCGGAAAATCTTGGCGGCGAAATAGCTCTCTACGATATTGATAAGGAAGCGGCCGTCCGCAATGCCAAAATCGGCGGATACATAAATAAAAATCCCAAGACAAAGTCGGTATTTGAATATAAAGTCTATGACAGGCTGGAAGATGCGCTCGAAGGCGCAACGTTCGTCGTGCTTTCCATTCTTCCCGGTACCTTCAAGGAAATGCGTTCGGACGTTCACGCGCCCGAAAAGTACGGAATATATCAGTCGGTAGGCGATACTGCCGGTCCCGGCGGCGTTCTCCGCGCAATGCGCACCGTACCTATCTACGAAGATTTCACTCGCAAAATTAAGGCAATCTGCCCCGATGCTTGGGTCATAAACTTCACTAACCCCATGAGCATATGCACCAAGGTTCTGTACGACGTCTTCCCCGGGATAAAGGCGTTCGGTTGTTGCCACGAAGTGTTCCACGCTCAGGAATTTTTAACCTGCGTTCTTAAAGAAACGCGCGGCATTGACGTGCACCGCAGCAAAATCTATACAGACGCCTGCGGCGTAAATCACTTCACATGGATGACCGAGGCAAAATACGGAGATACGGATCTCCTCGCGCTTTTGCCCGAATTTGAAGAAAAATTCTATGAAGAGGGTTATTTCGAGCGCGAAGGCAAGTCGAGGTTTGAATTTAAAACTGACCCGTTTGCTTACGGCAATAAGGTTAAGATGGACCTCTATAACAAGTACGGCGTGCTCGCTGCGGCAGGCGACAGACATCTCGCCGAATTTTTGCCCAACACGTGGTATCTCAAAGACCCGCAGACGGTCAAAAACTGGCAGTTTGGTCTGACAACAGTTGATTTCCGCGAAAAACAACAGGCTGAAAAGATTGCCGAAACGATAGAAATGGCGGAGGGCAGAAAGGAATTCCCCGTGGTCAAGTCCACGGAAGAGGCCGTCGACCTCATGAAGGCGATTTTAGGCTTCGGCTCAATCGTTTCCAATGTCAATATGCCAAATGTGGGGCAGATGCCTCAGATGCCGCTCGGCAGCATAGTAGAGACAAACTGCGTGTTCTCCAACGATCAGGTAAAACCCATAGTTTCCAAACCGCTTCCCGTGGCGGTGGCAAATCTCGTCTATCGCGCTTGCGTGAACATAGATACGTGCTATGAAGGCATAAAGGAAAGAGACCTCAACAAGATTTATCTCTCTTTTGTCAATCAGGCGCTCTGCAATACGCTGACAATGGAACAGTCCAAAGAGCTGTTCAAAGAAATGTGCTATAATACTAGAGAATATCTGGATCCTTATTTTGACCTCGATGCGTATTTCAAAAACTGATAAAAGCCGCCATATGGCGGCTTTTTATTTGATTATACAAATTTTTCGGAGTATAATAGTTGTACTATTGTAATACAGGCGGTGTCGATGTGGAATTTCAACCTATAAAAAGAGTATCCGTATCAGAACAGATATGTGAGCAGATTAAGGAGAAAATTATAGGCGGAGAGCTTAAGTCAGGCGACAAACTGCCTTCCGAAAATCGGTTCTGTAAAATTTACGGGGTATCGCGCGTCGCCGTACGTCAGGCACTTGCAAAATTGCAGTCTATAGGACTTATAGAAACCAGGTTCGGCGAAGGCTCTTTTGTCAGAACGCCCGAAAACGGTTCTGTTATGAACGGGCTTATTCCTCATACTTTTCTCAATGAAAAGTCTATGACGGAGATAGTCGAGTTCCGACGCATAATGGAAGCAAATGTTGCCTGTCTTGCCTGTCATAAAGCCACAGAGGAGGACGTTGCCGCCCTTAAATCGATTTACGGGGAAATGATAAAGAATAAGGACGACCTTTCCGTCTTTTCAAAGCTCGATTACGATTTTCATATCGCCATAGCAAAGATAAGCGGAAATTCATACGTAATAAGAGTTTACGAAATCATAAGCGAAGTTCTTCTGAATGCCTTTTCGGATATCGTTTCCAAGCGCGGAAATACTGCGGGACTTAAATACCACGGCGAAATTCTTCGCGCGTTCGAAAATTCGGACGCCGATGAGGCAAAGCGCGCCATGCAGGAGCATATGGACGACCTGCTGCGTGAATACGAAAACTGAATTTAATATATGAACACTAAAAAGCCATAGCCGTAAATTTATGCGGCTATGGCTTTTTATATGGTAAGGATATTGAGATATTTGCAAAGAAATATTGTTGCCTTAAAGGTCTGCATCAATCAGCCCAGTGAGCGTTTTTGAATATTGCCCTGCCGACGCCTGCCATATCGGCAAAGTGCCCGTCGATTAAGGCTTCTGCCTGGGCAATGGTATTTATACCGCCCGTAAGAAGAACGGGCGTTTTTACAGCTTTTTTTACAGGAACGGACATATCGCTGAAATATCCCGGTTCAGAATGCCCGGGGCGGATGAATCCGTTCATTCCGCCTGTCAGGTGTATGAGGTCGACGCCGCTCCGTTCAAGTATGCGGCAGGCTTCCACACAGTCATCAACGGTGCTTCCGCCTTCCTGGTAGTCGCAACCGCCCAGGCGTACCGAAAGGGGGAAATCGTCGCCAACATATTTGCGTACGGCGGCAATTACTTCGAACAGAAATCTCGTTCTATTTTCTACCGACTGAGGGCCGTATTCGTCAGTTCTTCGGTTATAAAGGGGAGAATAAAACTGGTTGAGCAGGTAGCCGTGTGCTGCATGAATTTCCGCTCCGTCGAAGCCTGCTTTCTTTGCCCTAAGAGCTGCCTCCGCAAACCAGGTTGTCGTTTCAGCAATCTGACTTGCCGTCATGGCATGAGGAATTTCTTTTTTGTTTTTGGGGTGTCGGATTGCACTCGGACCGACGGGCGGCTGACCAGTAACGTCGGATACGGTTGCCGAGCCTGCATGACTTATTTGCGCAAATATCTTGACGCCTTCGCCGTGTATGCAATCGGTTAATCTTTTCAGCCCTGAAATCGCGTCGTCCGTAGCTATCGACATCTGCCCGGGATGAGCTTTGCCCTGTATATTGATGTAACTGTGTTCGGTTATTATAAGTCCTATTTTGCTGTACTTCGCCCTTTCAAGGTAATAGTTAATGGCTTCGTCCGTTACTCCGTCGTGTTCATCGGCTTTTGCGGTAGCCATGGGCGGCATGACCAGGCGATTGGGTAAAATAAGATGATTAATGGTCATGGGTTCAAATAATTGTGACATGATTGCTCCGTTTTATGAGTTGTCTTTACTCTTATATTCGATGCCTTTCCTGCCTAATCTGCGCAATTCAATCAATCCCAATATTATTGTAAGGACGAAGGCGCAGGCGTCGCCGACTGGTCCTGCCCACAGCGCGCCTTCCAAACCCATTAACATGGGGAGTATAAGCAGGGCGGGCAATAAAAACAGTACCTGTCGGGAAAGGGAAACTATCGTTGCCTGAATAGGTTTGCCTATTGCCTGAAAGAAAATGCCGGTACAGGTCTGAAAACCGTTCAGCACGATAAGCAGAAGGAAAATTCTTAAACACTTGACGGCAAATTCATTGTAAAGCTCCGATTCTGAACCGAAAATGCCGACTATCGCATCGGGGAATAGCTGGAATATCAGCGTTCCGACCGCCATAACCGCCGTGGAACACCCTATTGCCAGAAGATAGGTCTTTTTCGCTCTGTCTAGTTTGGCTGCGCCGTAATTATAGCCTATAATCGGCTGAGCACCTACGGCAATACCTATTACGATACCCGTTATAATCTGGTTTATCTTCATGGTTATGCCGAGGGTGGTCATGGGAATTTCCGAACCGTATTTCGTGTCGGCTCCGTATTTGACCAATACGTTATTCATAACCGTGATGACGATGGTTGCGGCAATCTGCATGACGAAGCTGGAAATTCCTAAGCTGCAGACCTTAGCACAGAGTTTGCCGTTCATTTTAAAAGAGGCTTTCGTTATCTTTATGTTCCTGAATTTCCTCAGATAAATAAGCGTCATTGCGCATGAAACCACCTGCCCTATGACCGTCGCGATAGCGGCGCCCGTCACGCCCATATTGAATGCGAAGATAAATATTGGATCGAGTATTGTGTTAAGTATTGCTCCGCTAAGGGTAGTAAGCATGGCATAGACGGAGCTGCCGTCTGCTCTTATAACTGAATTGAAACCCATGCTGAATATGTAGAAGGGGAAACCCATAGCAATAATGTAACCATATTCGAGGGCGTACGGCATAATATCTTCTGTCGCGCCGAACAGCACGCATAAGGGTTTTAGGAACGAGAGCGATATCGCGGTAATTATTAAGCTTACGACAATCAGCATGATAATGGCATTGCACACCCCCTGAGCTGCCCCTTTTTTGTTTTTTAGACCAAGGCACAGGCTGAAATATGCGGTAACGCCGTCGCCTATCAGTAGTCCGAGCGCAAGTGCGATTACCGTAAGCGGTAAGATGACGTTTGTTGCGCCGTTGCCGAGGTAACCTACACCCCAGCCTATAAAGATTTGGTCCACAATATTATAAAGCGTGCTGACCACCATGGAAATTATGCTGGGGATGGCAAATCTGCGAAGCAGTCTGCCGACAGGCTGAGTGCCTAAAACATTGTTCTCCGTTTCTTCCATTTTATTTCTCCTTTCTGAAAGTTTACTATTGCTTATCTTTAAATTCTGTATTATAATATTTAAAACTATCCCATTATGGGAATGTCAAGCAATATTTTCTGTTCAGGAGCAAAAAATTGAAAGATTATCTTACAATCGGCGAATTTGCAGCTCTGCGCAACGTCGACCGCAAATCTCTGCGCTATTACGAGCGTATAGGCGCGCTTGTTCCTGCCTATACCGATAAATCCACAAAATATCGCTATTACAAACTTGAACAGCTCATAGATCTGGATACAATTCTCATGTGTTTAAAACTGGGCATCCCGCTTAAGGAAATGGGAAAATACAGAAAGGAAGACGGAACTCTATATATCCTAAAATTATTCAGCGACGGCAAACAGCGGGCTAACCAATTACTGGCAGAGCTGTATACAACAATGAAACGCCTGGAAAATTCCATACGTGCGATAGAAGAAAACGGAGCGTATAAAAATATAGCTGCTCCGTACAGGCGCCGTCTTGGCAAGCGATATGTGTTGCGTACTTCGTTTCCTGAAACGGGGGATGAATTCAATTTTAAAAAACGTGCAAATGAGCTGTTTATAAGGGCAAGTGAGGAGGGGTTATTTCCCGTGTTTAATTTTCCCGTGGGCATAATGGCTGAGCGCGGCAAAAAGGGGGTTGAGATATTTATAACTTTGGAAGTTCTTCCCTCGGAAGGAAGTCGTACCGACGTAATTATATTGCCCGAAGGAGAGTACGTGTGCAGTCAGGAGTACAATGCGGACATCTATCACCCTTCGGAATATTGCCGTAAGTTGTTTGAGGAAAATCCGCAGACTAGTTTTGCCGTCATAACAAATATGTCTTTTGACAGCTTTGAAAAAGGTGTTTTCCCTTTGGAAAAGCAAATCCTATCTGTGGAGTGAAAGTGGAAAAATAAAAGGGCGAAGTGCTTTGCAAGTGCAATAATTATAAAATTCAAGGCGGCTTGAGTAGAATGATATTCAAACCGCCTTATATTATTTAATTGAGGTACTCGGAAGTTCGTGCTTAAAATATGGTAAAAAATGTGCGGGGCACGTTTGGGGCATGGAAATTTCTTAATCTAAAAATGCCTTAATTTTAGCTGTTTTTAATCAAAAATCGCTCGTAATCGGGCAATTCTTAAAATGTCCGCTCCCTTCAAGTCCAACAAGCTCCTCTGCTTCGATAATCATGAAGCAGAGGAGCTATAGATTTTACAGTCGCGGTAAACTATATTTCATTGATGCCAGGCACGGCGACTTCAATATGGCCGACGGTTTTATCGTCGCGGTAAACTACATTTCATTGATGCCTCAATTATTTGTCGTGGGGTTGGTCAGGGCGGGTCTGTCGTTTAATGTAGCCTTGAATATTTCAAGGAATTTCTGTGCCGCTGGCGAAAAGACCTGGTTTTTCTTCCATGCGAATACAAGCGAGGTTTCAAGTTTGGGACAAAGGGGGCGGAACGTCAGCTCGCTTTCGCCCGAAGTGTTGATAATTTTATCCAGTCCTATGGCGTAGCCTATGCCCTGTTTTACGAGCAGAGAGGCATTATAAATAAGATTATACGTTGCGACGATATTGAGGTCAGCGGCATCTTTTTTAAACCAATCGTCAATTATATTGTTTGACATCGTGTGCCTCGAGCGTATGATGGGCTCGTCATATAAATCCTGCGGCGATATTTCCTGCTTACGTGCGAGAGGGCTGTCCTTTCGCATAAGTACGCCCCATGTGTCCCTGTCGGGCAGAGTTATGTATTCGCACTTCGAAATGTTTGCGGGCAGGACGAGCACGCCGAAATCGATAAGCCCCTTGTCCAACTTCTCCAGCACGTCGGCGGTATCCGCGCTGAAAAAATTAAAGCGTATATCGGGCGCGCTTTCAATCAGAGTTTTTGCCGCACTTGCCACCGTCATAAGGGCATAGCTTTCGCCGCAGCCTATGTGAATTTCGCCGCTTATTCCGCCTTTCGATGAGGAAAGTTCGCCGCAGGTTTTATCGTACAGTTCAATAAGTTCTTCGGCTCTTTTTTTCAAAAGCAGACCCGCTTGTGTCAGTGTAATCTTTTTGCTGCCGCGAATAAACAGCTGCTTGCCTATTTCCTTTTCAAGGTTCTGCATTTGCCTCGAAAGGCTGGGCTGTGTGATATAAAGCGCTTCCGCCGCTTTGGAAATATTTTCTTCCCGCGCGATGGCTAAAAAATATTTTAATTCTCTCAGTTCCATACCGTCATTATAAAGATTTTAACTATGCCTGTCAAGCATAGTATTCAATGCATTATAGGTATTTGACATATAAAAGTGCGTAAGATTATAATAACGGTACAAGGAGGCGGTTATGACCCAAGAAGATTTGAACGAATATATGCTTTCGGGTAATATGGTTAAAGGGCTGTCGCCCGAACACGGGCTCATGCACAAGATATCCGAAGAGGCTCGAAAAATTACGTCGGAGCTCAATGCGGGGTATCATACTCAGCAACAAATTCAGGAGTATATGTCCCGCCTTACGGGCAAGGACATAGATAAATCTTTCGGGATGTTTCCGCCCTTTTATTCGGACTACGGCAAAAACATAACAATCGGCAAGAATGTATTTATCAATTCGGGGTGCTGTTTTCAGGATCAGGGCGGCATAGAAATAGGGGACGGAAGTCTTATAGGACAGCAGGTAGTAATCGCCACGCTCAACCATTCGCTCGACCCTGAACAAAGGCAGAGCATGCTGCCCGCAAAGGTCGTAATAGGCAAAAACGTGTGGGTGGGCGCGCACGCAACCATACTGCCCGGGGTTAAGATAGGCGATAACTGCGTAATCGGCGCGGGGGCGGTGGTCAATAAGGATATCCCCGCAAACTGCGTCGCTGTGGGCGTGCCTGCAAAAGTTAAAAGAAGGGTGGACGGCGAAATATGAAAAAGATAGTTGTTTTAATTATGGTCATTATTTCATTCTTTTGTTTCTGCGGCTGTGCGGGAAGTGTAAACGACGAAAGCGCAAACAGCTCGCAGCTCAATCCGCCTTCGGGAGACATTGAGCAAGGCGGCAGCGAAGGAGAGGAAACGGATGACGAAAACACGGCGGAGGAGATAGATATGATAACTGTTTCGTGCGGCGAAAACACTCTTGAAATAGAGCTTGCCGATACTGTTTCGGCGAGAGATTTTGCCGGGAGGCTTTCCGAAGGGGATATAACAATTTCCATGCGCGGCTACGGCGGATTTGAAATGGTGGGCGGTCTCGGATTTTCTCTAGAAAGGGAGGATGAACAAATGACGACGAGCACGGGCGACGTCGTGCTGTACAGCGGAAATCAGATAGTCATTTTCTATGACAGCAACAGCTGGGCATACACAAAGATAGGGCATATCAACGGGGCAACGCGTCAGAGCCTTGAAAATTTCTTCGGCACGACGGGCGAAGTTGAAGTGTCTTTTTCGGTAAATTGAGGGGGGTATTATGGACAGAATACAGTTGACTAATGCCAAATTCAATGAGCTTTTCGGCGGAAAGCCTACGGAAAACGAGGGCACAGATGCAGAGTTCATGCGCATTTTGCAGCGCTTTATTTTCGGCGAAGTGTGCTATGTCGGCTCGCTGGATAACCGCATGCGCGAACTTATAACCATAACCGTTCTTGCGGTAAATCAGACCCTGCCTCAGCTCAGAGCGCACGTCTCCGCGTGCCTCAACATCGGGCTTGCGCCCCTTGAAATACGCGAGGCAATTTATCAGTGCGCTCCGTTTGTCGGCTTTCCCAAAACGCTCAACGCCATTGCCGCGATGAACGAAGTGTTCGCGTCCGCGGGCATAAATCTTCCCCTCGAAAAGGCGGAGACGGTCGATGAGGCTACCCGTTATGAAAGGGGAAAAGCCATTCAGTCTGCAATTTACGGCGACGAAATAAAGGAGAGATACGGCTGGCTTCCCGAAGAATTTGCGAAAAACGTTCCCGAGTGGCTCACGGAGCTTTGTTTCGGCGATTTTGCGACGAGAAAGGGACTGGACGAAAAGACGAGAGAGCTTTTAACCGTCGTCATGCTCGCCGCTATCGGCGGAGCGGAAACGCAGGTTAAATCGCATATAGTCGGGGCTTTGAAGGTCGGCAACACAAAGGAAGAGGTGATATGCGCGCTCTGCCACGCAATGCCGTATATGGGTATCCCACGACTTTTCAATGCGCTCAACTGTGCCAAAGATATTTTGAAATAAGGAGAAAAAGATGGAAAATAAAGACTTTGAAAGTGCAAATATTTTCGGAATAGGCAAGGATAATGCCGCTTACGCGCAGTATTTCACGGGCAAATCTTATCTCAATCCGCTCACCTCGGCGGGAGTCAAACCCTTCTTTGCCAACGTAACGTTCGAACCTGCCTGCCGCAATAACTGGCACATACACAGGGCTTCGAGCGGTGGCGGGCAACTGCTTTTATGCGTTGCGGGCAGCGGATGGTATCAGGAGTGGGGCAAACCCGCGCGCAGCCTCAACCCCGGCGACGTAGTCGAAATTCCCGCCAACGTCAAGCATTGGCACGGTGCAAAAAAAGACAGTTGGTTTTCGCATGTCGCGGTGGAGCTGGTCGGCGAAAATACCTCTAACGAGTGGTTGGAACCCGTCTCGGACGAGGAATATGACAATCTCGGAAATTGAGGAGGAAGGGTATGCAGGACGAAAAATTGCATCTTACAGGCGAGTGGGACAAGACTTTCCCCAAGAGCGAAAAGGTAAATCACAGCAAAGTAACATTTCATAACCGCTACGGCATAACGCTCGCCGCCGATATGTATATTCCCAAAAACGCGCAGGGCAGGCTCGCCGCCATAGCGGTTTCGGGACCTTTCGGCGCGGTCAAGGAGCAGGCTTCGGGGCTGTATGCGCAGGAGCTCGCCGAGCGCGGTTTTCTTACGATAGCGTTCGACCCCTCGTTCACGGGCGAGAGCGGCGGACAGCCGAGGTATGTCGCTTCGCCCGACATCAATACCGAAGATTTTTGCGCGGCGGTAGATTTTCTTTGCGTGCAGGATAATGTCGATCCCGAGCGAATAGGCATTCTCGGCATATGCGGTTGGGGCGGAATGGCTCTCAACGCCGCGGCGATAGATACGCGCATAAAGGCAACGGTGTCCTCCACTATGTACGATATGACAAGGGTAACGGCAAACGGCTACTTCGACAGCATGGATAAAAACGCGCGTCAGCAGCTCAGGGTAAATCTCAACAGACAGCGCACTTCGGATTATAAAAACGGAACTTACGCCCTTGCGGGAGGACTGCCCGACAGCGTTCCCGATGACGCGCCCTTCTATGTCAAGGATTACTTTGACTATTACAAGACGCCGCGCGGCTATCATCCCCGTTCGCTTAACTCTAACGGCGGCTGGAACATAACTTCCGCGCTTTCCTTCCTCAACATGCCTATTTTGTCATATGCGGACGAAATACAAAGCGCAGTCCTGGTAATTCACGGCGAAATGGCTCATTCCTGCTATTTCAGCAGGGACGCCTATGCAAAACTTAAAGGCGACAACAAATATCTTATGATAATTCCCGGCGCCGTCCATACCGACCTGTATGACAGAAAGGATATTATACCTTTTGACAGGATCAAAAACTTTTTCAAAGAATATTTATGCTCCGATTAAGCTGCCTCAATTGATTGTCATATAAAGACGCAAACTTTATCTTTGCATATAATTTCTTGCCCTTTGAAACTAAAAGTGATAGAATTATTGCGTTGAAATTTCGGAGGCGGATATGACAAAGACGAACGCGATGAGGATAATCGAAAAAGCGGGTGCGGAATATACAGTTCACACCTATGACGGCGGAGCGCTCTCTGGCGTGGAAGTTGCCTCGGCTCTCGGCGAGGACGTGGACAGAGTGTATAAAACGCTCGTAACGACGGCGGGGCCTGGCAAATTTTATGTATTCGTAATACCCGTCGCCGCCGAACTCGATTTAAAAAAAGCTGCAAAGGCGGCGGGAGAAAAGGCGGTGGAGATGCTGCCGCAAAAACAGCTTCTGCCGACAACGGGCTACATTCACGGCGGCTGTTCGCCCGTGGGCATGAAAAAACTCTTCCCCACATTTTTCGACAGCTCCGCAGAGGGCAGAATAATCTTTGTCAGCGCAGGCAAGGTGGGCATGCAGGTGGAACTTGCCTCAGCCGACCTTTTGAAAATTACTGACGGTAAATTCGCAGATATTGCGAGAGGTTAAATTGTAATAAAAGAGGCGGGACCGACAATATGTCGGTCCCGCCTCCTTGCATATTTTATGCCATATGGCAGGCTACAATTTTATGTCTTACAAAAGATAAGCGCGGCGGGCGAAAAGTCCTCCGCGCGTGAATATCTTTTTGTCCGTCAGAACAAAATATTTTGGAGCGTTCGTCTTATAAGTCATTGAAAAAAGCACCTCGCGCCTGTCGGCAAAATTACAAATTTTTTTAAATTATTTTTATTGTTTCAGTTAATTATCTGCAAAGCATCATCCGATAAAATCCAGGGGACGGAAAAAAGCTTCGCAAAGATATCGCCCGACATATAAAGCAAAGCTATATAAAAACAGTATTTTTATTTTACCGCAATGTCGTTTTGCCTGCGACGGACACGGTGCTTATATGTATTATCCTTGTAGGAATATCGGGCGTTTCTATGCGATTGACGAGCGCGCGCAGCGCTTCTTTGCCGATGAATTCCTTATCGACGGAAAAGGTAGTTATCGTCGGATTGGGGTAATGCGCCTCGCGCACATTGTCAAATCCGAGGACGAGCGTTTCTTCGGGTATTCTTATGCCCAGCTCTTTGAGCGCGTTGCAGACAACGCGCGCTACGAAATCGTTGCAGCACACAAAACATTCGGAGCGGTACCTGAGTTGCAGTATTTTTGTCTTTATCGCGTTGACGTCGCCATAGTTAAAAGTATCGTCGTTGGCAAGAATGTCTTCCGCCTTTGAGTGCCTGACGTTGTAACGGAAGAGTGCGTCTATCATGCCGAGATAGCGTTCGCGGAAGCTCATGCAGTGCAGATTGTCGCCCACGAACGTAAAGCGCGACAGCCCGTATTTTTTTATGATTTGCGCTACGGCGCCTTCGACCGACTGCCTGTCGTTTGCGCAAATAATATCGAAGTTGCCGCCAATGTTTCCTTTCAGATGGGCAAAGTCTATAAAGCATATAGGCTTGTCCAGACCCAATAATCGGGATATAAAGTCGCGGTCAAAGCATTCTATGGCTATAATTCCGTCAACGTTTAGTTCCGAAATGTAATCTGAAACGCCTTTGAACGGCGTGCGGCTCTTATTATATACATATTGAAAGAGATCGCAGTTGTTTTCGAAACACAGGTTTTCTATGCTCTTTATCAGCGGCACGTAATAAGGCATATTGTTGAGCGGCTTGCCCGCAAGCAGAATAAACCTGAAGTGCCTCGTGCTTTGCGCCCGCCACGAATTGTTGAGACATTTGTAATTTAATTGCCTGGCCTTGTCCAGCACCAGCTGTCTCGTCTTTTCGGGAACGTATTGACCGTTCAGCGCCTTGGACACGGTGTTCCGCGACATGTGCAACTGTTCGGCTATCTCTTTGATGGTAACAGCCTTTTTCATTTTGATTCCCCCTGAATGCATTATAACTTATGCCTCTGTAAAAATCAATATAAATTTTGCAAATGCACAAATATTGCGCGCGAGCAGTTGTGCAAATGCTCAATAATTTTTTATTTTATTGACAGTGAAAGATTGTAACCTTATTATTGATTTGTAAGCACAAATAGTGTAAAATATTAACAAAGTTAATGAGGGGAAAATGAAGGGTAAATTTTTGGCGATGACCGCGCTGTTTTTATCGCTTGCGGGACTTACGGCATGCGGCGGGCAGGCGGTGCACGAACATACCTGGGATAAAGGTCGCGTTACGGTACAGCCCACATGCGTTTTAGACGGGTTAAAGATTTACACCTGTACAGAGTGCGATGAGATCAAAGAAGAAGTTATAGCCGCCATGGGGCATGCGGAGTCTGCGGCCGTGAAGAGCAATGAAGAGCCTGCAACCTGCACGGAAGACGGTTACTACGACAGCACGGTTTATTGTCTCGTATGCGGCGAAACCATTTCGCATGAAAGCGTTACGGTGGAGGCAAAGGGGCATACGCCTGCGGCTGCCGTAAAGGAAAACGAGACCGAAGCGAGCTGCATAAAGGCAGGTTCGTATGACAGCGTCGTTTATTGCAGCGACTGCGGCGCCGAGCTCGAAAGGCAGACCGTTACGGGCGAATACGGCGAGCATGCGTGGGATGAAGGCAAAGTTATATCCGAGCGCACGCTCACGACCGACGGGTTAATGGTTTATACCTGCAATTTGTGCAAGGATACAAAAGAGGTCACAATTCCCAAGGGCGCGGACTTTTCGCAGGAATTCACCTTGGAGCAAGGCGGCGCGTGGAAATACGGCTATGTAAATTACCGTTGGGACGAGGAAAACTTTGACTTTGTCCCTGCTACATCGGACGGAAGCGGCGCGTGGAAGGCGGAAGGCTCGGAGATAAGGGACGGCTGGATAGATTTCAGCTCTATGACGACGATAGGCTATACCGCAGAAAAGAGCGGAACGATAAAGGCCTCTGTTTCGTTTACGGGCAGTACCGCCCTTACGAGAACGGCGCTCCGCGTCGGCGTCAAGAGCGAAAAAGGCGTTCTCTATTCCCAACCCTCATTCTTGAACAGTACCGAAAACAAGCTCGAGGCTGATATAGACATCGACGTTTTCGGCGGAGATACAATATACTTTATATTTTCTGACGAAGCGGTCGGCACGGAGGGCGCTCAGCCAAACGGCGACCTTTCGATAGCGCTCGGCTACGAAGCTCCGCTCGCCGATTTTTCGGACGATTTCACCTTGGAGCAAGGCGGCGCGTGGGAATACGGCTATGTCAATTATCTGTGGGGCGAACGGGAAAACTTTGAATTTGTCCCTGCGACACCGGACGCAAGCGGTTCATGGAAGGCCGAAGGCATGGAGATAAAGGACGGCTGGATAGATTTCGGCGCAATGACTACGATAGGATACACGGCTTCTGGCGACGGCGCAGTCAGGTTAAAAATTTACTTTACGGGCGGAACCGCCCTTACCAGAGCGGCGCTTCGCGTAGGCATAAAGAATGCCGACGGAGTGCTTTATTCCAATCCTTCGTACTACGCAAGCGATCCGAATGTGTTAAATCTGGAAATAAACTGCAATTTAAAGGCGGGAGACACCGTATATTTTATGTTTTCCAACGAGGCGGGCGGCACGGAAGGAGCCTATCCCAACGGTGAGCTCGATATAGTCTTGCTGGGCTGACGTTTATTGTATGTGGCGGGGGAGAGCTATGAAATGTGTTAAAAAGTTAAAATTGCTATGGCTTGCGCTTGTTCTTGCGCTGATCGCCTCAACGGCTTTCGCGTCGCAGACGGCGACGGCGTTTGCCGAAGGGCAGACAACGGCAAAATTACAACAAGACGAGATAATAAAAGTCATAAACGTGACCGACGCAAGCTATCGCCTTGAAGACGATGAATACAGCATTGAAAACGGCGAACTTGTAATAGACGGAAATTATCTCCGCACGCTCGAAGCGGGCACCGATTATATTTTCAGGGTGATAACCGCAAGCGGCGAGACGAATGTGGAGGTGCATACGGATTTTGACGCCGCAACGGTCAGGGCGGAAAAAGAAGAGTTCGTGCGCGGAGAAGAAATTTCTTTCGTGCTCGGCGAGAACGTAATAATATACAGGGCGGAAATCGACGGAAAGGGCGTTGAATTTATCCGCGAGGGAAACAGAATAATATTAGCGGCGGACGGACAGATGGTCGCAGGCGACCACAATTTGAAGTTATATACGTCAAAGGGCAGACCTTCGGCTTCGTTCTCTTTCGTCGGGCTCGAAGATGACATGTGGAACGAAATAGTTCCCATAAACTATACCTGGTTTATAGTCGATATGTGCATATTCGGAGGAGCGATAATCGGCTATCTGACGTTTGTCATAATAAAAAAGATAAGGCGCGCGAAGTTGCGCTGATTGAGTAAGGGGGAGGATGATTTATGCAGAATATGACTGATGAGGCTGTATATGAAAGTTTGCATACAGTCGCGCCCGCAGACGCATTGACGGAGGCGGAAGTCTGCGAAGAGGGCAATGAAGAGAAAAAAAAGCACCCCAAGTGGGAGAAGTGGAAGGCAAATTTCAAACGCAGGGGCTGGATACTTTTGTTTATCATTCCTGCGGTTGTATATGTGTTCATTTTCTGCTATCTGCCCATGTACGGCGTGCTCGTAGCCTTTCAGGACTATATGCCGGGCGATTCGGTGGTCGGGGCGGAGACTATTTGGGTCGGTTGGGAAAATTTTGAAACATTCTTTTCCAACCCCAACTTCCTCGATTATTTCTTCAACACCTTTCTTTTGTGCGTGTTCGGCTTTATTATAGGATTTCCTTTGCCGATAATAGTGGCGCTGCTTCTCAATTCGCTGCGCTCGAAGAAGGCAAAGAAGGGCTTGCAGATACTTTATTATGCGCCCCACTTCATATCGCTCGTAGTAATGGTCGGCATGCTCAAACTTATCTTCGGCTCCGACGGACTTTTAGACCAGCTCAGCATAAAGCTGGGCGGCGACGTCAACGGGTTGCAACTTTTCATAACACCCGAAGCGTTCAGACCGCTTTACATCTTCTCGGGCAACTGGCAGGATTTCGGCTGGTCGGCGATAATCTACCTCGCGGCGCTTTCGGGCGTCGATCCTTCGCTGCACGAGGCGGCAAAAGTTGACGGCGCTTCGCGTTTCCGCAGAATATTCAGCGTCGATCTTCCCGCGATACTGCCGACGATAATAATGATGATGATACTTTCCGTCGGCAATCTGATGAACTGCGGATATGAAAAGGTGCTCCTAATGCAGACGGGCGGCAATCTGGAGACGAGTGAAATTCTCTCAACATATGTATATACCTTCGGTCTGATGGGCGGACAGTACGGCGTAGGTACCGCGGCAGGTCTTTTCAACTCGGTAATAAACGTCGTTCTTCTGGTAATAGCAAACTTTACTTCCAAAAAAGTGGCGCATAGCAGCATGTGGTGAAAGATATGAATAAGCAGCAATTAAAAACTCTCAGAAAAAGCAATAAAATCAAAGAGAGCAAGACGGACTATATCTATTACGCGGTGTGCGCGGTCATACTTTTCCTGCTCGCCGTGATAGTCATATACCCTCTCTATTATATAGTTATAGCGTCTATATCCAACCCCGACGAGGTCATGACGGGCGACGTCTGGCTTTATCCCGTCAAGGTAACTTTTTCGGGATATGCGGCGCTGTTTGAAAGGGAGGATATCTGGCGCGGATATTTCTTCACGCTCTTATATACCATACTCGGCACGCTGTTCAATATAGTTCTTACTATCCCCGCGGGCTGGGCTTTGTCAAGACATTATCTTCCCTTCCGCAAGTTCATTATGGTCATGTTCATAATAACCATGTTCTTCGGCGGCGGGCTTGTGCCTTATATAATAATCTGCCGCATGCTCGGACTGTATCAGAACCCTCTCATTCTGATAATAGGCGGCGGCGTGAGCGTGTATAACGTGTTTATGTGCAAGTCGTTCTTCGAATCCAACGTTCCCAAGGAAGTGCTGGAAGCGGGAATGATAGACGGCGTCGGAGAAATAAGGACGTTTTTCGACCTCGTCCTGCCCATATCCAAATCGATAATTTCCGTAATGGTGCTCTTCTATGCGGTGGGGCACTGGAACAACTACATCGACGCGTATATCTTCAATATAGACAGTCAGTTTTATCCCCTTCAGACCGTCCTTAACGGTCTTCTGGACGCGACCAAGGGCGGCGAGGGAGACGTAATACTCGAACAGCTCCGCGCGGCGACGCAGATTAAATTTACCTCGATAATAATAGCGACGGTACCCATACTTATACTCTATCCCATGATAGAAAAGCATTTCGGACAGGGCGTACTCGTCGGCTCTTTCAAATAATGTCAAGGGGGGAAACATGAAAATCAAAAAAATATTGTCTGCAATGCTTGCCTTAGGCACGATAATCGCGGCTTTGTTTTCTGCTTCCGGATGTGCATTTAAAGATGACGACGATTATTACGATTTTACCGTGCTCGCCGTCAAGGAGGAGAGCGTTAAAGATTATAACACCATGCCCGTGTTCAAATCTCTCGCAAAAGCAACGGGCAAGGAAGTTCATTGGATTTACAACACATCCACACAGTACAACAACAATACAGACCCCGTCAGCATAAAGGGCATAGACGCGATATATCATTCGGGCTTTTCCAATCTCAAGCTCTATAACTACGGCAAGCGCGGAAAGATAGTGGCGATAGACCAATATCTCGACAGCATGCCCAACTTCTCGAAGATACTCGAAGACAGACCCGATATAGCCGAGGCGCTCAAATCGCCCGACGGACATATATATTCTTTGCCCAGGGTGGAGGAGATGGGGCTCAAAGCCTATCCGAATATACTCTTTTTAAATAAGGCGTGGGTCGAAAAACTTATTGACGACGGCAATCTGCCCGACGGCGTGTCGCTCGAAAAATCCCAACTTATAGACGGACTGAAACTCACAAGGAACGAGTTTAAGGCTATTTTACAGAAATTCAGCGACCTCGATATGGACGGCGACGGCGACAATATCGACGAAATACCCCTTTCGTTTGTCAGCGGCAACTGGCAGGGCAACGAAAGCGACCTGATAGCGTCTTTCGGCGTGCCCGAAAATGCCCAGCATAAAACTATTGTCAACGGCAAGGTGGTATTTACCGTAGAATATCGCGAGTGGTATAACGCAATAGTCGAATTGAATGACTGGTACAATAAAGGGCTCATACGCTCGGCATCGTTTACGCAGACGCAGGATGAATTCCTCGCTCGCGGACAGGATGGCAGGTACGGAGCTTTCTACTGGTGGGAAAAGGAAACTGTGGTTTCCGAGAACTTGCAGGACGATTACATTATGCTTCAGCCGCTTGTGGACGACGCCACGGGAAAGCAGTACGTCGGCGTAAGCAACGAGCTGGAGATAGAAAAAGGTACGTGCGTAATTCTTTCTTCCTGTTCGGATAAGGAAGGACTGCTTTCGTATTTCGACAAGTTTTTTGAGCCCGATTATTCGGCGCAGCTCAATTACGGGTCTATCGAGTCCGGCGCGTTTCTTAGCGAAAAAGTCGATGGCAAGCTCATTCCCAACGACGACCACGGCAGGCAGAGCGCGGACGACTTCCGCATGAAAAATGCGCCTTACGGCGTCGTATATCTCACCGAAGAAGTGTGGGAAAACTATGTGGAAATGGAGCCCCGCGCAAAACTTCGCCTCGAAAGGTTGGAGCAATGGGTAAAGCCTTATACCTATGAGGGCGCTGTAAGCATACCCAACCTCAATTACACGGAAGAGCAGCTCAATACTCTCAATAAATACGAAATGTCGCTTGCAAACAACATGACGGCGTGGATGGTAAACCGCATTACGGCTTCTAGCGCACCGTCTCTCAGCGACTGGCAGAACTTCCTGAATACCAACCGCGCTTCTATCGACACCGTAAAACAGATCAATCAGCAGGCATATGACAACTATCTTGCGGCGATCGGATAAGGAGGCGGCATGAAGGGGCTCAACGCTTTGGGCGAATATGCCTTCGAATTTATAGTCGTAACCATACTCATGGGGCTTTCTGCGGCGCTAATATTGCCGTTCGTGCCCATGCTGGTGGGGCTTACGGGCTTCTTTTCGAGACCTATGGGCGACAGGCGGTTCAAGGATATATTCACTACAATAGGTGAAAATGCCGCGCTGATTGCGCTTTATACCCTCTTTCAGCTCGTCATTCTGGCATTTCCGGTACTCAACATTTATTTCTTCAATACTCACCCGGAGCAAATGAATGCTTTCGTGCTTGCGATAAGCTGCATAGCGCTCGTCGCCGCGGTCATCTATCTGGTTACCGCTCCGACGATAATAGTCAACATGAACGTTACGTTTTTCCAGCTTTTAAGAAACGGCTTCATGCTGCTGTTCGGCGGACTTATGCGCAGCATACTTGCTGCGGCATGCTTCGGCGGAATAGTGGCGCTTATACTTTACTATCCGTATGTGCTGATAGTAACGCTGTACGCCGTGCCGCTTGCCGTAACATACCTGATGCGCGAAAATCTGTACGTCCTTAAAGCTAAAATGCTGAAAACGTCTGTCTATGAACTGAAAAAAGAGGCAAAGCGCGACGATTACTTTGACGAATACGGCAATATAAACAAAAATGAAACGGAGAATGATGATGAAAAAAATTAGCTTGCTGACAATTCCCGTTGCGGCGGTCGCAATGCTTTCTGGCTGCGTCATACAGTCTGTCAATCAGTCGCCCGAACTCACTGGAATAGGCGATATAACCTGCCTGGTAAATACCGAGGTCGATCTGCTCGACGGCGTAGCCGCGCTCGACACGGAGGACGGCGATATAACGCCGGATATAAACATAACGATAATACCCGAAACGCCCGTAAGAGAGGGATATGCGGTATTTGACGAGGCGGGCACATATGAGCTGATTTACGAGGTGGAGGACAGCCAGGGCAAGACATTCCGCACGACGGCGTATGCCGACGTCACAGACAGGGATATATACCGCGACGACATAACGACTAACGGTTTTACTCTCGTAACCGGCGGGCATGCCGAGGTCTTATCCGAAGGGCTCAGCGGCGACAGATTTGAATTTTCCGTCAAGGACGCGGAAATTGCGGAGGATGTGCGCCTGTCGAGGGATTACAATCTGGTAAACGACAGTCAATATACCTTTAAATACTATTTCACGAGCAATCTTGCGGGCAGGATAAAGGCGGCGGCAAACGGCGAAGCAATCTGCGACGCGCAGGTTTCCGAGGGCGAAAACGTCGTCGAGTTCACATATACCGCAAGCGGTCAGGCGAGTTCGTCCAACGTCAACATCGAGCTGTGGCTGGGCTCGCTCGAAGGGCAGATAAAAATTTCGCTCTCCTCCGTCGAGACGGGCTATATGATGAAGGACAATGAGTACACGGCCATTGAAACGCTCAATTTTGCGGGCAAGGTCGAAGGGCGATTTGACGGAACGTCCGGTCAGGTAAATGCGGAAGGCAGTCAGCTCACGTTCGAAGTAACGTCGGCGTCCGCCGATATGTGGAGGGGCGGAGTTTTCGTAAATACGGGACTTGCCATAACCTCAGGTACAACTTATATCGTATCGTTTGACAGCGAAAGCGCCAATGCTTCGCCTTACGAAGTTAACTTTCAGTGCAAACAGTGGGGTCCCGACGAAGTCATTTCGAGCGTCAGACCCGTGAGCGGACAGCGCACGGTGGCGGAGGTTACGCCCGCCGTCGATGGAACGCTTTGGCTGTATCTTCAATCGGGTAACAGCGTAAACTCAATAACCGTTTCCAATCTGTCGGTTTCCGTCCGCGAAAGCGGTTACAGAACTCAGAATATTACAATTTCGCCGTTCACCTGCGGTCATTACGAAGGTGCGGCGGGCACGCTTGAATGTACTGACGGGGTTGTAACATACACGCCTCAGGCATTCGGCAACGACTGGGGCAACAACGAAATTGACAGCCCTATGTTCTCTCTTTCGGGAGCGGCAGCCAATTACGTCATAACTTTTAAGGCGAGTTCCACGGCGGATATAAGTTGCGTGTTCGCTGCAAGCGTATATGGCGCATGGGATACTTTCGCCTGGAAAAACTTCACCATTGAAGAGGGCGAAAAGGTTTATTCCATTACTTGCGACGACAAGGCGCTGGAGGGCAATTACAGATTTATCTGGCAGTTCGGCAGCGCGGCTAACGCCGTCGCCGCGGGAGCGACAATTAAAATCAGCGACATAAAAATTTGTTATAAGAGTAACCTCGAATGAATACAGAAAATAATAATCAGATAATTGAAAAAAACAAGACGAAGGTCAACGACAAATACAGAATGGTCTGCCATATGACGCCTTCCGTCGGCTGGATGAACGACCCGAACGGTCTTATATACTTCGGCGGCAAATATCATCTGTTCTATCAGAGCAATCCGTATAACTCTATTTTCGGCGTTATGCACTGGGGACATTTCATTTCCGACGATTTAATAAGTTATCGCGACGCAGGCATAGCCCTCGCGCCCGACAAGGACGGCGAAAATATTTTCTCGGGCGGCGCTATCGAGTATGACGGCGAGCTTGCGCTCGTATATACCATGCACTACGAAAAGGACGGCGTCAAGCGCGAGGAAATACAATGCGCATTCTCCCGCGACGGCATGACTTTCGAAAAAAAAGGTTGCATATTTGACAATGAAACGCTGCCGAAAAATATCAGCCGCATGGATTTCCGCGACCCCTGTCCCTCAAAGATAAACGGTGAATATATCGTGTTCGTCGGGGGCAAGGACATGGTCGAAAACCGCGGACTGATAATCGTTCTCGGCGGCAAAGATCTGTTCCACCTCGAGTACAGGTTTTATATAGGACCTTTATACGAACTCGGCGATATGGGCGAATGCCCGAGCTATTGCAGGATAGACGGCAAAGACGTCATAGTCGCTTCGGGCTGCAACGTACCCCAAAGGGGCAATGATTTCAAGAATGTTAATTCGAGCGTAATCATTGTCGGGCGGCTCGATTTGCAGGCGGGCAGAATGGAAGCGGAAAGCATTTCCGAGATAGACAAAGGCGACTGCTTTTATGCCCCCCAGTTTATAAAAGGTGCAGAGCGCCCGACAATAGTGGGCTGGATGGATATGTGGGGCAAACGCTATCCCACACACGAGCTGGGGCACGGCTGGATGGGCGCCTTTACAATTCCCCGCGAACTGTCTTTTAGCGACGGCAGATTAATTCAGTTGCCCGTTCGCAATCTTGAAAAATATCTTGTCGATGCAGACGGGCTTTCGCGCTCTATGGTTTTCAGAGCAGAAATATCCCGCGGCGGAGAGATAGAACTTTCGGGGGATAACGGCTCGGTAACGATAGGCAACGACGGCTCAATCTATCTCGACACCGCGCGCGCCAACAATCTGAACGGTTGCAGGCGCTCGACCGACTGCGAATACGATCGTTGCGAAGTTCTTGTGCTCGTGGACGTTTCGGGCATAGAGCTGTTTGTCGACGGCGGCAGAGAGGCGATATCCAGCCGCATGTTCATAGACGGTCAGTTTAAACTCACTTGCCGCGGAGATGCCAAAGTTACAAATTTAAAGGCGATAAGGGTGAAATGATGAAAAAAATAATCGGACTTATGTTGTCGGCCGTGTTGGCGTTCGGAGCACTGGCAGGCTGCGCCACCTACAAGAATTCAGTAGATCAGAGCGGCAAATCCATTTTTCCCGTCTCAACTTACAACGACTCCTTGGAGGTTTACATGGGTGACGTCATGCCGTTTTATGACAACGGCGTCATGAATATATATCACCTTCAAAACAGCACGGGTTCGCTCAGCCTTTTCTATCATCCCATATCGCGCCTCACTACTTCCGATTTTGTCAATTATACGGATTGCGGCGTTGCCATAAACTACGAAGAGGATGTAAGTTCGGTAGATGCTGCGATAGGCACAGGCTCTTTCATAAAGGATAAAAACGGGGTATATCATTGCTTCTATACCGGGCACAACGACCAGGGTCAGGAGGAAGGATTGCCCTATAACGAGGTCATCCGCCACGCGGTCAGCACGGACGGACAGGAGACGTGGAGCAAAGATGAAGACTTTCTTCTTTACGGCACCGAAAACGATTTCCGCGACCCTTATGTTTATTTCGATGAGCAAGATGAAATGTACTACATGCTGGTTACGACTCGCCAGAACGGCAGCGGGGTAATCAAGCGGTATGCGGCTAATTCGCTCGACGCTTCCTCCTCGGAGTGGACGGACCTCGGCGTGTTCTTCTACAATGACGACGGCAGTTACAACATGGAGTGCCCTTCGTATATTGAATGGAACGGATATTATTATCTGTTTTACAGCGAGCAGGGCGAAGACAGGGTAACCCATTATCGCTATAAGAGCAGCAAGGGCGGAGAATGGCAAAAGTTTGAGCGCGACAGCATAGATTCCACGGGTTTTTATGCGGGTCGCGTCGAAAAGTCGGGCGATAAAGTATATGCAATGGCGTGGTGCGCAACCCTTTCGGGCGGCTCGTTCGACTGGGGCGGAAACCTCGTGGTGCACGAACTAAAACAGTCTTCTTCCGGCGAACTGTTCGGCGTAATGGTTTCGTCTGTCAAAGAAAATATATCTACTAAAATAACTTATCGCCTCTGCGACGGCGCTAAACTCGAAGATATTTCTTTCGACGGCAACGGCCTCAACACCGTATGCCTTGAAAAGCTGGGGCGATATATAACCAGAATGTCTTTTAAATTCGTCGTCGAAGATTATTCCGGCGATTTCGGAATTACGTTCGCGCTCGATGGTCCTTACAACGGGCGTCTGGGCGGTTCGCTCGTCGCGTTGGACGCCGAAAACAGCGAACTCGCCTGTTACAGCGATGTTTCAAGCAGTCTGAGGTACGGTCCCAAACTTGCAAACGTTGCTTTCGGCTTTATGCGCGGCAGAGAATATACTGTCGATTTAATAGTCGATGGGGAAATAATGACGTTGTATCTCGATAACACAGTATGCATAACCGCGAGGTTTTCTGATATGGTAAGGCACAATTTCGCCTTCTATTCGAACGGAGCGGCAGTAAAAATATACGGAATGGAGTTCTATGAATAAGTTATATTGTGTGGGCGAATTGCTCATAGATTTTCAATCGGTAGGTTACGGCAGCCTCAAAGATACCAAGCAGTTTGTAAAGAATGCGGGCGGCGCTCCCGCAAACGTTTGCGTGCAGGCAGTAAAGCTCGGCAGGCAGGCATGTTATCTGACGCAGGTCGGCGCCGACGCCTTCGGCGAGTTCCTTGTTTCGACCCTACGCGACGAGGGCGTTGATACCTCTCACATAAAGATGAGCAAGGACTACGATACCTCTCTCGCTTTCGTAAGTTTCGAACCCGACGGCGAAAGGCAGTTCAGTTTCTATCGCCGCACGGCTGCGGACCTGTATTTTACCGCGGACGATTTCAGCGACATAACATTCTGCCGCGGCGACGTTCTGGAGTTCGGCAGCGTCGCTCTCAAAACCAAAAACGCGGCGGACGCACATCTCGCTCTTATAGGTCGCGCCCGCGAAGCGGGAGCGGTGATATGCTTCGACCCTAATCTTCGTTTCAACCTCTGGGACAGCGACGAACAGTTGCGCTCGGCGGTAAAAACTTTTATGCCGTATGCCGACATAATAAAGGTGGGAAGGGACGAGTTGGAGTTCATCTCGCAGACGACGCCCGAAGATGCCGTGCCCGAACTTTTTAAGGGAACGAACTTAAAAATTCTTCTCGTTACCGACGGCGGCAACGGCGCAAAACTTTACACCGCGGACGGCAAAGAATATGATTTCGGCGGCTATAAGGTAAACGCCGTCGATACGACGGGCGCGGGCGATTCTTTTTTCGGCGGGTTTATTGCGGCGTTTATGGACGGCGGTTGCGATTTTTCCGGTAAGGGGTTTGAAGATATGCTTAAATTTGCATGCAAATGCGGTGCATATACTACCACAAACTACGGCGCGATACCTGCAATGGGGACAAGACAAATAATCGATAAGGCGGTAAAATAAAATGGCAACGGTCAGGCTCGTAAATATAAATAAAGTGTATGACGGCGGCGTCCATGCCGTGCATGATTTCTCCATAGATATCAAGGATAAGGAGTTCATCGTCTTTGTCGGACCTTCGGGCTGCGGCAAATCGACTACCCTCCGCATGATTGCAGGTCTTGAAGAAATTTCTTACGGCGAACTGTATATAGACGACAAGTTGGTCAATTCGGCTGCGCCGAAGGACAGGGATATAGCCATGGTTTTCCAGTCGTATGCTCTCTATCCGCAGATGACCGTTTACAACAATATGGCATATGCTTTAAAACTGAGAAAGATACCGAGGGAAGAAATTGACCGCAGGGTAAAGGAAGCGGCAGAGATATTAAAGCTCACCAACTATCTCGACAGAAAGCCGCGCGCTCTTTCGGGCGGTCAGCGCCAGCGCGTTGCCCTCGGCAGGTCGATAGTAAGAAGACCCAAGGTCTTCCTCATGGACGAACCGTTATCCAACCTTGACGCAAAGTTGCGCGTGGCGATGAGGAGCGAAATAGTGCGCATTCACAACGAAGTCGGCGCAACGACGATATATGTTACTCACGACCAGATAGAGGCCATGACAATGGCTTCCCGCATTGTGGTAATGCGCGACGGATACATTCAGCAGATAGGCGAGCCCAACGAGGTATATCAGCACCCTGTAAATATGTTTGTGGCAGGGTTTATAGGCACGCCTGCAATGAACTTCATTCACGGAATGATGAAGGACGGTAAATTTTTGGTGGACGGAAGCGACCAGATAATAGCTTTGACCGACGGGCAGAAAGAACTGCTTAAAAATTACGAAGGCAAGAGGCTTGTTTACGGCATCCGCCCCGAAAATCTTATTTACGAGGGAGCGCCTAATTTTAAAGAACATAAAGAATGTTCTTTCAAGGTAAAGGGCGGTCTCGTGGAAAAACTGGGCGACATAGTTAACGTACATGCAAAAGTCGGCAAGAGCGACATAGTTATAAAGATAAACAGCAAATATCTCGATGACAGAAACGGCGATTTTCTTGTCGCCGTAGAAGAAGGCGATGCGCGTTTCTTCAACGAGAGCACTACAATGGCAATAACGCCTGAAAATTGCGAATATTCAGAAGTTGAGGCGCCCGTGCTTACGCAGTTGCCTCAAAAAGAGGACGAGCATAAGAATAAGAGCGTGTTTGCCGCAGCCGTCGAAAAGTTCAGGTCTTTAATAAAAAAGTAATTAACTTTAAAGATTATTAATAAAAAGTTGCCGCCGCAATATTAATTGCGGCGGCAACTTCGTTTTTACTTAAATATTAATTATGTCCGACCGCAAAATATGCTTTCGGTCGGCGGTATTGACTTTCTTTAAGAAATTTCGGATGGTAATCAGTCTTTTTCGTTCTCTTCCTGATTGTTTTTCTTGCAATGAAGAAAGCATAAAAGCAATCCGTTATTAAGAAAATTAAACATATCCATATTTTCACCTCATGAATTATTCATGTCAATTTGCTGTCATGCAATCAGTGTTTTCCTGATTTCGAGTGAAGTATATCATAGCTTTTTTTGATAGTCAATAACAAAATGAAAAATTTTTACACGCCTTCAATATGTTAATTTGCAACAAAATTATATAATTTAGTATGATTACAAGAAAAATTTGTTAATCTGCCGATAAAATAGTGTTAATTCTTAACATATTAATTTTATTGCAACGCGAAGATGCTTTTGCTTGCGGAAACAATTTTTTTGCCGATATTGACAGCTTTAACAATATAGTGGTAGAATATTAGTACGATGCATGGGGCAATCATAAGGTGGTTAATGCAAGCGGACAGGAACAAGTCCGACGCATATCGGCAACTTTAACCCCTTCCGCTAGCGCGGGTATTATTATGATAACGAAACAGGGTTATATATCTTAAAAACGCGTTACTATGACCCCGAAGTTGGTCGTTTTATCTCCCGCGACAGCATAGAATACGCCGATCCTGAAACAATTAACGGTCTCAACCTCTATGCATACTGCGGCAATAATCCCGTGATGAATGTAGACCCGAGCGGGCACTTTGCATTAACGGCGTTTGGTATTTGGGCAATTATAGGGATTGTATCAACAGCAATGATTTTAGGCGGAGGAGCTCAATTAGCTTCCAATGCAATTGCTGGTGAGACTGGTAGTGACTTATGGCGTGGTGTCGCTGGGGCTGCCTTGGAAGCTGGCGCTAACGCTTTAGGGTTATGCTTAGTACCATTAACAGGAGGAGCATCTTTTGGGTAAGCGCTTTAATTGGAGCAAGTGTTCAAACGGGTGTGGATACTCTTGAAAGTGTAATAAGAGGTGAAGATATATCATTAGGACAAACTGCAATAGATTTAGGAATTAATTTTGCGACTACATTTATTGGAAATTGGATAGGAGCAAAAATTATTCCGACAAATTCAGGATGGTTCAAACCGCAAAAATTCCTAAGTGTATTCTTTAAGCCATACGGACAGAAAATTTTATTACAAACACTTCTTGGTGCTGGTTATCTGCAATAATTAATTATTTAAGAAAATTTAAATGGAAAAATTTATTTAATTAATTGCATCTACTGTTGCTACAGCTCACTATTATTTGGGGTAAAATTATGACTATTAAAGATAAATTAATAAATGGATATCCGTTAACAAAAAAAATAGAATGTTCTTTTGAATGTTTCGAAGTGATTAAAAGAAGATATGTTATTTTTGTTGATAAAAAAATAAATAAAGATAATATGGGAATTCTGTTAGATGAGTTTAGCAAAGCTTTAAATAACAATTTCTCAAAGGTGAGGGCATTAATTATTGTCGGACATACAGATGAGCAGTTCAATAAACAAGATTTGGTTTACTTTAACGGCGTTGATACATTTGTTGTCTATTATTTAAAAAATGATAATAATAATGAGATTTACTTTAATAATCATAGAGTTTTTTTCCTAAGTGTAGATTGGAAAAAAATAATAAACAAGTTTAATCAGATATTGGGAGTATAGAAGGTAATCTTAAAGGGAAATTTATAAACATATAAAACTATTTATTGCTTGATATTAAAATAGTCAATATATTATAGAAAGATGGGCGAGCTGAAGAGAAGAGAGCGAAAAAAGCAATCTCTCGCAAAGCTCGCCCGTTTTTTTGTATTGATTGGCGGCAATACTATTGTGGCAATCAAGTTAAGGAAAATATCAAGTATAAGTACTATTCCTGCGGCAATAAATGAGAAATAATCAAACTTGACAGTAGCGGAGATATGATGGTAGAATATTGGTACGACGCATGGGGCAATCATAAGGCGGTCAATGCAAGCGGACAGGGAATAACAAGTCCGACGCATATAGGCAACCTCAACCCCTTCCGTTGCGCAAGTATAATTATGATACCGAAACTTTATTGTACTTCTTAAAGGCGCGTTTTAAGGGAACAATATATGTGAATAAAATGTGGTCGCGGTATAGTTTTAATGCTTTCAAAAAAGCGGACAAGTGCGCAACTGTGTATCAATTTATTGGCATTTCTGATTTTCATGCGGTTTATCAAACAAAGTTTTGTTAAACCGTATTATTATTTTTGTGCCGTTTCCTGGCGAACTGACAATCTCGGGCGTAGAGCCTGTAAGCAAGCGGAAGCGTTCCACGGAATTTCGTATGCCGTAGGAGGACTGAGGCACAGATTGCGGGTCGAAACCGACGCCGTTGTCGGAAATTTCGAGCGAAATTTGCCCGTTGTCGCAGTGGGACGATATAAGTATGTAACCGTCCTTTTTATCGCTTATTTTACTGTACTTTATCGCGTTTTCAATGAATGGTTGCAATGAAAGCGCGGGGATAAGAAAATCTGAATAGTCTATATCAAAAATGACGTTAAGGTCGCGTTCGCGACGGATATTTTCAAGGTCTATGAAAATATTTATATTGTCGAGTTCTTTTTCCAGCGGTATGAGGTCTGTGTTAGCCGCTTCGACCTGTGCGCGCAGATGTTTGGAAAAGAGGTCAATCGCATAATCTCCCGCTTGTGTATCGACATGATAAAGGTTTTTAACAGAGGACAGTACATTGAACACGAAGTGAGGTTTTATCTGCGCCTGCAACGACTTTGATTTTATGTGCTCGTATCTTGCGCGGTAATTCGCGTTGGCGAGAGCTCTCTTCTGCGTGCGCGTGATGAAGCGGATATACACAAACGCATAAGTTATCGTCATTGCGAAAAGATAAAACGCAGTAATGCCGAACGGATAAACAGAGACAAATTCCGAAGAATGTATTACGTTGACAGCCATAATTCCGCACATTGTGAAAACAAGAAACTGAGTGGGGCGGAATGACAATGAGTTGAATAAATTTGTGGCGAGATTGCGCGAAACGTAGTGCGTAAGCCCGACGGGCAATATCATGAACAGAGCAAAGGCGATAAATTGAAGTTTTATGAAATACAAGGCGGCAAAGAGTGCGAAATCGGCAACACATGCCGCAATAAAGCCCAGTTTTAGTTTGATTGGTATGTTGAGTTCGTATGAAAAGTTGAAGAAAACGCCGATAACAATCAAAAGGAAGACGAACACGCCATATTGCAGCAAGGCTATCATTGTGCTAGCATCGATTAACGAAAAGTTAAAAAGCGAGAGAAAATCGGGCGACGGCATACAGCAGACCAAAATAGAAAGGGCCATCAGAGAGGTGTGATAAGTCGAAGTCTTTATCGCAAACATGGCATATGCGTCAATGCAGGTGAGAATGGTAAAAGCGAATGCCGCCATCATAGAGAAATATCTTAAAAATCCCGACGAAGATAACGCCGAAAGTGTTTTTGTCGCGGCGAGAACGGCTAATACAATCGCACCTGCCGAAAATGCCGCAAGGTTTGCTGCGAATATAAGAAAAAGTTTATAATTGGGCTTTAATTTTGTCATAATTAAATTTTACAAACATTGACCGTCTTTGTCAATTTTATCTGTTTGAAACCTTCTGAAAAATGACTGAATTTGCAAACGGCAGTTGTGCTGTATGCGGAAGACTTTCATAAACTGATAAAGGGACGTGTAAGCTCTGTTGTTTAGTTAAAAAATTTGAAAAGAATAGCGGCGTCGGCGCAATCAGCGCCGACGCCGCTTATATAGATTTGATAAATCAGTTTATTATCGATAAAAGCAGACCGCGGGAGCGGGCTGTTTTTCAACTGAAATGAAGTTTGCTTACGGGGTAATATTTTGCCAGACCGCCCGAGGAGGTCTCGCGGTAGCTGTTCAGAAGGTCGCGCCCCGTGTTGTACATTGTTTTGACTATGAGGTCAAAGCTGATTTTTCTCGAATCGGAGAGGAAGTTAGCGAGGCTGAGCGCGTTTATCGCCCTCATGGCTGCGACGGCGTTGCGCTCTATGCAGGGTATCTGCACCAGCCCCGCGATAGGGTCGCACGTCAGACCGAGGTGGTGTTCCATTGCCACTTCGGCGGCGTAGTCAATCTGTCCCAGCCCCATTTCAAACAGCTCTCCGAGCGCTGCAGCCGCCATAGAGCAAGCCGAACCGATTTCCGCCTGACAGCCGCATTCGGCGCCGCTTATCGAGGCGTTAGTCTTTATTATGTTGCCTATAAGTCCGCCCGTTGCGAGGGCGCGCAATATCTGTTCGTCCGAAAAACCTCGCGTCTGTTGCATATAGTAGAGTACGCTCGGCACAACTCCGCAGCTTCCGCAGGTGGGAGCCGTTACGATAATGCCGCCCGAGGCGTTCTGCTCGCTGACGGCGAAAGCGTACGAGCATACAAGCCTGTTTTCCTTTGTCTGCGCGGACTCGTCTATGTGCCTTTGGTTATAAAGCTGTTGAGCGCGCCTCTGCGTGCCGAGGCAACCTGGCAGCACGCCGGAAGTCGTCAGTCCGTCGTGCACCGAGCTTTTCATCTGTTCCCATATGGTCTGGAGGTACTCAAAAATTTCGTTGCCTTCGCATTTTTCCACATACTGCCACAACCTTAAATTGTTGCTCTTGCAATAGTCGGAAATGTCGTCCAGAGTGGTAAGGGGATAAATATCGTCTTTAATGCCTGTGTTTGCGTCGGGTTCGCCTTCAATTTTTATAGTCCCGCCGCCTATGCTGTAAAAACGGGCGGAGCCCGCTTTTTCTTTGCCTCGGAATGCGCAAATGTCGAAGGTGTTGGGGTGTACCGGGCACGGCGTCTTTGTGTCGAATACTACCTCGCATGCGGCGGGGGCAAAAGTTTTTCTTAAAACGACATCGGTGTTGTGCCCTTTGCCCGTAAGGGCGAGGGACCCATACAGCGTAACATGAAAATTGTCGGCGTCGGGGTAGCGCGCCTTCATGAGTTTTGCCGCCCTTTCGGGACCTATGGTATGAGAACTGGAAGGACCGCGTCCGATTTTATATAATTCTTTAAGCGACTGCATCTTTGTTTACCTTATATACGCATTTCAGTTATTATAATATTGTGAAAAGCGGTTGTCAATCCGAGCGGAGGCGTTTACCTTTCGGTATATAAAAAAATGTTAAAAACAATCAAAATAACATAAAAATCGTCAAATAATACAAAATTTTAGTTATTTTCACTTTTTGAAAAATGATAACATAAATTTGTTGACATCGTTAAAAAGTAGTTGTATTCTAATAGTATGGGAATTTTTTTAAGTCCCTTTATTTGTAAAATTGTGGAGGAGCGTAATGAGCAAAAACAAGTTAAAAAAGATTGCGGCCATTCTCGTTGCATCTGTAAGCGCATTGTCGTTTGCTGGTTGCTATACCGGCGACAACGATCTTGCGGATGAGGATAAAGACTCCGAGATAACTGTGCCCGATCCCGATATAGGTGGCGAAACGACAGATCCCGACCAGGGTGGCTCGACAACGACCCCCGATCCCGATGATGGCGAAACGACGGACACCGATCAGGGCGGTTCTACAACGACCCCCGATCCCGATGATGGCGAAACAACTGATCCCGACCAGGGCGGCTCTACAACCGATCCCGATCAGGGCGGCTCTACAACCGATCCCGACCAGGGCGGCTCTACAACGACCCCCGATCCCGATGATGGCGAAACGACAGATCCCGACCAAGGCGGCTCTACAACGACCCCCGATCCTGATGACGGCGAAACGACAGATCCCGACCAAGGCGGCTCTACAACGACCCCCGATCCTGATGACGGCGAAACGACTGATCCCGATCAGGGCGGTTCGACAACGACCCCCGATCCCGACCAGGGCGGCTCGACAACTGTTCCCGACCCCGATGAAGGACTTGAAGGCGGCGGACAGGTAACTCCCGACCCCGACCAGGGCGAAACGACCGATCCCGATCAGGGCGGTTCGACAACTGTTCCCGATCCCGATGAAGGACTTGAAGGCGGCGGGCAGGTAACTCCCGACCCTGATACAGGTGTAGATGACGAGCCTGAAATAACCGTACCCGTCGCAGGCGCAGTTGAAATAATTACTGCGGCAGGTGATCTGGAAGCGGCTTATGTTACGTGGGAAATTGACGAAGCTGTCGATTGGTACAATGTTTACTGCAAGGCAGCAGATGCGGCAGACAGCGCATATGTCAAGCTCGACGGACCGCTGGTACGCAAATACAGTACATATTTCAGAGCTGATGCAGTAGGACTTGCCGCAGGCAAATATTCAATGAAAGTCGTTCCCGTCGATGCTGACGGCAATGAACTTTCCGAATACGCTTCCGAAGCAAACAATATAACGGTACTTGCTCACGATCGCAGCGGCTACGCGTTCGTAAACGGCACTTCTTCGGGTGCATATAACGAAGACGGCACGTTGAAGTCGAATGCCCGCGTAATTTATATTACCGAAGAAACCAAAAATACCGTTGAACTCGAAGTAACTGGCGCTGAAAGCAATCCCTGCGTTGGTTTGCAGAATATTCTTACCGCTTATGCAAAGGGTAAGGAAACGCGTCCCCTCGCGGTTCGTCTTGTAGGCAATATCACTGACTTTGCCGTAATGGATAAGGGCGATATTCTTATAAGCAATAAAAATAACGCAGAGGCAGGCATTACTTTCGAAGGTATAGGCAGCGATGCTACGGCCAACGGTTGGGGCATAAGAGTAAAGACGGCTTCCAATATAGAAATAAGAAACCTCGGTCTTATGAACTGCGACAGTAATGAGGGCGATAATATAGGTCTTCAGCAGGATAATGACCATGTATGGGTTCATAACTGCGACCTGTTCTACGGCGACGCAGGTAGCGATGCCGACCAGGTAAAGGGCGACGGCGCACTCGATACCAAGAAATCTACATATATAACTCATTCGTACAATCACTTCTGGGATAGCGGTAAATGCAATCTTCAGGGTATGAAGGATGAGGAAACCTCCAACTACATAACCTATCACCACAACTGGTACGACCACTCCGACTCGCGTCATCCCAGAATTCGTACCTGCACGGTTCATATTTACAACAACTACTTCGACGGCAACGCTAAATACGGCGTAGGCGTTACTATGGGGTCGAGCGCATTTGTAGAAAACAACTACTTCCGTTCGACGACTACCTTGAAGCCCATGATGTCGTCCATGCAGGGTACCGACGCTGAGGGTGAGGGAACGTTCTCTGGTGAGGACGGCGGTATCATCAAGTCTTACGGCAACGTATTTGATGTCGCAAAGCCTTCCGACCTCAAACTTATAACCTATCAGCAGAACAGCACCAGCTTCGATGTTTATGAAGTATCGAGCCGCGACGAGCAGGTTCCTTCTTCCGTAAAGACGCTTCAGGGCGGCACGACTTACAACAACTTTGATACTGCTTCCGATTTCTATGAATACGAAGTAGATACGGCGGAAGTTGCAAAGGAAAAGGTTGAAAAGTATGCGGGACGTATAGGCGGCGGCGATTTGCAGTATGACTTCAACGACGCAACCGAGGACGGCAACTATATTGTTATCGACGAGCTCAAGCAGATGCTTGTAAACTACAAATCTGACCTCGTTCAGGTAGGCGGCGGCAGCGTAATCGAAGGCAGCGGCTCTTCCGAGGGCGGTTCCTCCGAAGGAGGCTCTTCTGAAGGCGGTTCGACCGAGGGCGGCACAGAACAGGGCGGCTCAACAGGCGGACAGACGGGCGGCGGCTCTGTAGTTGAAGGTTCTACGCTTGTAACATTTGAAAATAAATCATACAGCAATACAGTTGTAAACGGTGTTACTATAAGCGGTAACGGTTCGGGCAGCAAGGGTAGTATGACTGTCGGCGGCGTTACATATAGCGAATGCCTCAAGATGGAGAGTGCAACCGAAATATCGTTCACGCCGACCGAAAATATGACAATGACGCTTTACCTTGATGCTCCCAACGAGAAGGTTAAGATCAATGGCGAGTCAAAAGTCGTAGGCTCGGATGGCACCGTAACCGTGAGCCTTACAGCAGGTACTGCATATACAATTACAAAGGGAGATAGCATGAACCTCTTTGCAATTGTCCTTACACCCGTGGCATAAAAACTAAATCAGGAAATTTTATTTCTGCGATAATAAGGGTAATAAAAGCCCCCGCAACAAAAGGTGCGGGGGCTTTTATTTTCTGTGTAAATGTCGATTGGAATGATAAAAACAATAAATTGCTTTATGCACATTGTTTGCCATTAAATATTTGCTCTCAACAATAATGGGGCATAATGATAGTAATAAATGTAAACGCCGCGCGCAAGCAAAATGCTTGCGCGCGGCGTATCATAAATTATTCATATAACCATTTTATTATATAAAATTTTAAAGATTTAAGCCTCTATGTAAGGGTGGTCTATGCGCACTTCGGCGTTTATGCCGTTTTCTTTAAGGTATTCTACCGCAAGAGCCGCCGCCTGCGCGTCTGTCATTTCCAGACCGTAAGGCAAAATCATATCGAAATAAACTTTGTTTTCACCGTCGCATTCAGTAACCTGCACGTCGTGAATTGTTGCGTCGGGATGAACGGCTTTCGCCGCCTGCAAAGCGAGCGACTGCACGTGTTCGCACATTCCGCCGCTGCATACGGGGTCCATGTGAACTACGGCTTCAATGCCGAATTTGCTGTTGATTTCGCGCTCTATATGGTCTATCATCGTGTGAATTGTAACCAGCGAAAGTTCTGCGGGCACTTCCACATGAAAGCTGACGAGTGCGCGACCGGGACCGTAATCGTGATATATAAGGTCGTGAACGCCCAAAATATTTTCATGTTCGAGGGCAAGGCTGTCTATTTTTTCTGCCAGTTCCTTGCTGATGGGTCTGCCGAGGAGGGGCGCCTGCGTGTCTTTGAGCGCGCTTATGCCGCCCTTTAATATAAACAGAGCAACTATTATGCCCGCCGTTCCGTCCACGGGGAAATCTGTGTACATTCCGCATATCAGCGCGACGAGTACCACCGTAGTTGCGATAACGTCGGATATTGAGTCCGTAGCCGTCGCGGCTATCGAGGGGGAATTAATCGTCTTTGCAATCTTTCTGTTGAAGAAGAACATCCACAGCTTGAAGAGAATGGAGGCGCATAAAACGCCCAAAGCTATGTAGGAGAAAACTGCTTTTTCGGGCGAGATGATTTTTTCTACGGAAGTCTGAATAAGTTCTATGCCCATAAATATAATAATTACGGAAACTATCAGACCTGCAACGTATTCTATTCTGCCGTGCCCGAATGGGTGTTCTTTGTCGGGTTTTCGCCCTGCAAGGCGGAAGCCTATAAAAGTTATAACGGAAGAGCCCGCGTCGGAAAGGTTGTTGAGCGCGTCGGCTATTATCGCGACCGAGCCCGAAATGAACCCCGTCGTCAGTTTGCCCGCGACGAGCAGAATATTCAATATAATTCCCGTAAAGCCCGAAAGTTTTCCGTAAGCGGAGCGCACATTCGGGTCGTTGATGTCGCCCTTGGGAATAAAGAGCCTGAATAAGAGTTTTGTCATCGTTCGTCCCTTTATAAATTATTCCGTATATTTTATCATTTGTCATTTTCTTTGTAAAGCGTATTCAATAAAAATATTGCAAAAATGCGCCGTTATCCTAAGTCGGGATATTTTTTATCTATGTATTGAACGTCAAATATTTCCGTGGTATAATAGCATTGAACAAACAACTGCTGTCGGAGGTGGAAAAATGCTTTTAAGCGTAAGAGTGAATAATTTTCTCGTATTTGCGGGCAGGGCGGAGCTGACTTTGTCCGCAGACCCCGCCATAAAAAAATTCTATTCCAACGTGCACGTTCAGGGCGATTTCCGCGTACTAAAATCGGCGTGCGTATATGGCGGCAACAACGTCGGCAAAACGTGCATGCTGAGGGCGCTCGCAACAATCAAAAACGTCCTCTCAAACTGCGATTTTTCCATGCCCGTAAACATCTTCACCGAAAACAGCGTATGCTCGCTCGGCGTATCGTTCACGCAGGGCGAAAAGGCTTATTCGTATGATTTCAGTTACGACGTCAGCCAAAAGGACGGACACCCGAAAGGTTTCGTCTATGAGCGCTTTGCCGAAATTATAGCCGATGGCGCGCATTTTTCAGAACGCGAAATTTTTGTGCGCGACGCGGTAAACGATAAGTATTTCTTCGGGGACGATGAGAGGCTTTCAGAGCTCCTCGGGCTCGTTTCGTCGAGCAATATTGCGGTATTTACCGTAAACGAAAGCAGATATCCCGCGGTGGCGGAGTGCAAAAAACTGCTCACCGATTTCGCAAGGTCTGTGGAGGTGGTGGATATGAACAATATTCCCATAGACAAGACCATTAGCGTCCTCAAAGAAAACAAGGACATTCGCGAGCGCACGGTGGAGCTGATAAAACTCGCCGACCTCGATATAGACGATTACCTCTACGCCGACGCGCCCGCGGCTGCGGACGGCATTTCTCCGCAGGAATTTGTCCTTAAAATGGGCAATTCGCCCGAGGATATGTATCGTTTAACCTCCGTTCACAAGGGCAAGGCGGTTAAAAGCCTCGTGTTCGATTCGACGGGCACGAAGAAGATGGTCGCTATTGCTAGCTATATAATAGAAGCCCTTACGGAGGGCAAAATTCTCGTCGTGGACGAGATTGACAGCAGTCTCCACTTCAAACTTACACGCGCCATCGTTTCGCTTTTCAACAACGAACTCAACGTCAACGCGCAGCTTATATTTACGGTTCACGATGTTACTCTGCTCGACTGCCGCAGGCTGTTCAGAAGGGATCAGATATGGTTCGCATCCAAGGACGAAGAGGGCGTAAAATTGTGTTCGCTCGCGTCGTTGACGGGTCAGAAAGACGGCTCGCGCTCGGAAAACGACGTTATGGAAAGTTATAAGGACGGCGCGCTCGGCGCGCTGCCCGAACCCGACCTTATAGCCGTCCTTCTGGGGAGGAACGAGGATGAAACAGAGGACGATTAAAAAGATAACCATAATATGCGAAGGGTACGAGGAATTCGATTATCTTCTGCGGCTTCTGCATTGCGGAGTGTGGGACGGCGCCTACACGGTGAGGATTAAAAATGCCAAGTCGATAAACAACATTCCGCCCGTCTATCAGAACGAATTTCAGAACGACAATGCCGACCTTATCGTCGTATTCTGCGACACCGAGCTGTATCCTTACGAACAGTTCAGGTCAATTTGCGAAAAGATAGACCGCTTTCACGATAAAAAAGTATCGCGCTATCTAGTGTATTTTTCAAACCCCTGCACCATGCAGGTTCAGCTTTCGCACTTTGCAAAAGTCAGCCTTGCCACCAACAGCAAGCACGAAAACGCGCCGCTCATCCGTCAGCTCACGGGCGTGGAAAATTACCGCGCGCGCGACGACCAGCGCAGGGGCATTAACAGGCTGATAAACGCCGAAAATTATTATACCATGAAGAGGAATATCGAGCATTTGAGCCGCAATTTCAAAAAGAAGCCCTCGACAAATTTTATAACGCTTCTCAATTATCTCGAAAACCCCGACTCCTCCTGGGTGGACAGAATTGCAAGAAAACTCTGAATAAATTTTTAGCCGCCGCGCTTCGCGCGGCGGCTTTTTTTATGCAAATTCAACATAAAACGGCTTCGCCGTCTGCGCTGAAATGAATTAATTGCCGAGGTCGGGTAATGAAAAAATTGCCATTTTGAAAAGTAAAATTTTAATTTTATAAAATGCGATAAAGCGTAACATTTTCCGTCTTTGCTGCATAAATGCGCCGCCGTACAAATAGAGTATATAAAAAACCGACGGAGTGTTTATGCTTAGATACAGTTACATGTCAACGACCGCCGCGCTGAAAAGTCTGGGCGCGGACGAGCACGGGCTTACTGAAGAGGAGGCGGCTCGCCGCCTGCGCGAAAAGGGGCGAAACGTCATCGAAAAGGGCAAAAAGATAAACATTTTCAAGTTGTTTTTATGCCAGTTCGGCGACGTAATGACCCTTTTGCTCGTCGCGGCGGCGGCAGTCTCGGGCGTGATTGCGCTCATTTCGCGCGATTTCGGCGACCTGACCGACACGATTATTATAATATGTATAATACTTTTAAACGCCGCGATAGGCACGGTGCAGCAGTACCGCGCGGACAAGGCGATTGAAAATCTTAAAAAACTTTCCGCCCCGACTGCCGTGGTTATGCGAAGCGGAAAGGCGGTAAAAATTCCCGCAGCCGAGCTTGTGGCGGGCGATATCGTGCACCTCGAAGAGGGCGACCTCGTCCCCGCGGACTTGCGCATACTTTCGTGCAATCAGCTTAAAGCCGACGAAGCCGCCCTCACGGGCGAATCCGTCGCGGCAGACAAGCGTGATGGAGTTATAACGGACAGAAAAACTCCGCTCGGTTCAACTTACAACATGCTGTTCGCCTCGACGTTCGTCGTCAGCGGCAATGCCGTCGGGCTTGTAACGGGTACGGGAAGGAACACGCAGATCGGCGCAATCGCCGATATGCTCGAGGGCGAGGACAAGGTCAAAACCCCGCTCGAGCGCACGCTGGATAAGCTCGGCAAGGTCATTTCGCTCTTCGTGCTAGCCGTTGCCGCAGTAATATTTATTTTTTCTGCGGTTGCCCGCGGCGAAGTTTTGCAGAGCTTTATGACCTCCGTTGCGATAGCCGTTGCCGCCATTCCCGAAGGTCTGCCCGCGGTGGTTACCATAATTATGGCTATGGGCGTGCAGCGCATGAGCAGGCAGAACGTAGTCATCCGCAAGATGAAAGCCGTCGAAACTCTGGGCGGCTGTACCTGCATATGTACGGACAAAACGGGCACGCTCACCCGCAATAAAATGCAGGTCAGGGCGGTGTGGCTTCCTTCCGGCGGGGAAAGCTCGCCTATGTTTTTGCGGTGCATGGCGGAGTGCAACAACGCCCGAGGAAACGTCGGCGACCCTACCGAAGTTGCGCTTAAAAATTATGTCCAAAGCATGCCGCCCTACGGCGAAAGTTATTTAAGAAAGGGCGAAAACGCCTTTTCTTCGGAAAGAAAAATGATGAGTGTGACCGTCGAGGGCAGGGAGGGCAGGTTTCTTCTCGCCAAAGGCGCGCCCGACCTTCTCATAAAAAAGTGTACGAAAATTGCCGATGAAAAGGGCGAAAGGGACATTACCCAGGCGGATATAGCCGCGGTAAGCGCGCGCAATGCTCTGTTTTCCGACCGCGCAATGAGAGTGCTCGCCTTCGCTTACGGCAAAGGAACGCAGGAAAAAGAGCTCGTTTTTTTAGGACTGTGCGGAATGGCTGACGGGCTTAAACCGGGCGTAAAACAGGCAGTGGAGGAGTGCGCCCGCGCAGGCGTTGCCACCGTTATGATAACGGGCGACCATGCGCGCACGGCGCTCGCTGTGGCAAAGCAGGCGGGAATATGCTCCGACCCGTCTTTGGTGTTTTCGGGCGAGCAACTGGATGCCATGTCAAAGCGCGACAGGGCGGAAGCCATACGCCGCGGTAGGGTGTTTGCCCGCGTAACGCCCGCGCATAAAAATCTTATCGTCAAGGTAAAAAAGAGCGCGGGGGAAGTAGTCGCCATGACGGGCGACGGCGTCAACGACGCGCCGTCGATAAAATCAGCCGATATAGGCGTGGCTATGGGAATAAGCGGAACTGACGTAACCAAGAGCGTAGCCGATATGGTCATCGCCGACGACTGCTTTACGACAATAGTTTCCGCCGTGCGCGAAGGCAGGCGCATTTCGGCTAATATCAGAAAGACGATAAGTTTTTATCTTTCCACCAATCTAGCGGAGGTGCTCGCCATTCTGATAGCCACTTTCGCGTTTATCGGCAAGGACTTTCTTCTTTCCACACAGCTACTTTGGATAAACCTTATTACCGATACTTTCCCCGTGATAGCCCTCGGCGTAGAAAAGGGAGACCCCGACGCAATGAACCGCCCTCCCGAGAGGGCTGAAAGGGCTGTGCTGAATGCGCGCTCCGTGCTGTCAATATTGTGTTCGGGCGCATATATATGCGGGGTAACCGTGGGCGTTTACGCCTATGCGTATGCAAATTTCGGCGTTCAGACGGCTACTACGATGGCGTTTTTGTGCGTGTCGTTCTGCGAACTTTTCCACGCGTTCAACGTGCGCATGGAGCGCCGTTCGGCGTTTGGCAAAGGCGCGCTTTCCAATAAGGTGCTGCTTGCAACCGTGGCGGTGGGAATAGCCGCTAACGTCGCGCTTTGCTTTTCGCCTCTCGCGCCCGCGTTCGGCATAGCCGCGCTCACCGCATGGCAATGGGCGGCAGTGTTTGCGCTCTCCGCCTCGGTAATTCTTTTCGGCGAAGCGTATAAATTTCTGTGCTCGTTTTTTGCGGGAAGATTAAGAAAAAACCGCGCAAAAAAGGTTAATGGCAACATAGGTTAAAAATGACGCAAATTAGGCTGTAAATCTTGACTATCTGCTCAAAGCGATATAAAATTTTTTGCGTCGGCGCGCGCCCGACCCGCATTGGCGCGCGCCGAAAAAGAATAAATAAGGAGTGGCTCCGCAGGCGTTGCGGGGAAAGGTTTAATTGCGGAGCGTTACGAAAGAGGAACTATGAAACTGTTTACGGGAAAAATGTTTACTGCGGTCATAGCGCTTTTATCCGTCGCATGTATCGCAGGAGTAGGCTATTCTGCCTGGGTTATCACGGGTTCGCACGCGCCCGAGCTGAGCGGCAACGTAACCGTGGACGGAGTTATCGACAACATAACTTCGGTTACCGTGGGCGATGGCGAGGGCAATCAGTCTTTAAGTTACGGCGCGCCTTCCGAGGCCGCGGACGGCACGGGCTGGCTGTATTCCGACGGCGCTTCAAGCGAAAATCTTTCACTCGTATATCATTTTACATTCAGCAACTATGCCGAGGGCTCGTCGTTTGCGCTGGGCATATCCGTTTCGGACGGCAAGAGCGGCGCCGTTTATTCGTCGCCTTTTTCTTCTTATTCGGAGACGGTGGAGGGGCTTTCGCTCTACGACGGTGGGCAGGCGAGCTATGAAAGCGCGGTTGCGCAAGGCTTTATTTCGGACGCGTCGGCTGCGCATATTTCGGTAAAAGTCGGCGAGGGGTCCGACCTTTCCTACGCCGACGGCGTTTTCTCCTTTTCGGGCACTTCGCAGAGTTCGTGCACGGCCGAGATTACCATAACTTTTAGCTGGGGAGAATTGTTCGGCGGCGAAAATCCTTACTATAAATACAAAGATCTGACTTCGGCAAAGGACAGGATAGAGGCGGCCGATACGCTCGCGTATATTGCCGCATGCCTTGAAGACGTCAGATATACCATAAAATTTACGCCGCAGTCGGAGAACTGAAAGCTGTATGGCGGCTGATATAGTTGCCGCCGCGGTCTGTGCCGCGGCGGGATTTGTTATAATGCTCTGCTTCACAATTTTGTGCAGGCAGTCGGTCAGAAAAGAAGTTGAAAAAGTAACTTCGGGCGGTAGCGACGCAAAGATAAACGGCAAAATCGCTTCAATAAAAGCCCACCCCGCAAGGCACAAAATTTTGCGGGCGATAAAAATTGCGTTCGGCATGCTGTTTTATGCGGCTTTGCTTATTGCCGTAATATTGTGCGTGCTCGTTTCCCTGTCGGTGCACACCCGCGGCAAACTCGGCATGCCAGTCTCCGCGCTCGTCGTTGCTTCGGGCTCGATGAGCTATGTAAATCCGCTCAACGAACACGCAGAAAACATATCTTCGGCGGTCGGGGGCTTCGGCGAAAATTCCGTAATTTTTCTCGAAAAAGTCGGGCAGTCCGAGCTTAACTTGTATGATGTGATAGCTTACGTCGCGCCCGGGGATATAATCATTATTCACCGCATAGTCGGCATTGTCCCGAGCGAGGACGGAGAAGTCAAATATATTACGCAGGGAGATGCCAACCTCTCGCAAGACGCCCTCGCCGTAAGTTATTCCGACGTGATAGGTCGGTACAACGGCTTTGAAATAGCGGGAGCGGGCGCATTCGTCATGTTTCTGCGTTCATATACGGGTATTGTAACCGCGGTCATGGTAATTTACGCGCTGTCCGTGTGCGAATGGGCGTCCGGCAGAATAAACAGGGCGGAAAAGAGCAGGAAGCAGGAGCTTATCAGGTCCTTCGAGGAAAGTTGACCGACTTAAAAGTTGCGGCGCGGAGGAACGGAGCAAGGGGCAGAAAAATATTTAATCAAATTTCTCAAACGATTATTTAATGTTTTGACAAACGGCTTAAAGTGTGATATATTGTTTTAGCGTTGTGAAACAGTATATGTGCGCCGTCGGCGCGCAGACATTGCAGGCCTGCGGATGTACCCAAGTGGCTCAAGGGGCTCCCCTGCTAAGGGAGTAGTACGGGAAACCGTAGCGCGAGTTCAAATCTCGCCATCCGCGCCAAAGAACAGAGAAGACGTTTTGTCTTCTCTGTTCTTTTATTTTTAATGCAAAGCACTTTGCTGAGTTGTTTGGGCGGGAAGAAGTACGGTTTGATTTTTTCCTGATTGCGGACTAAAAATATGCCGATAAATTTTGTTCGCGCGCTTGCAAATATAAATGGGGTGTGTTAAAATAAAACAACAAAAACAAAGAGGGTTAATATGAAAATTGTGTTCTTCGGCGACTCCATAACCGATTGCGACAGGGACAGAAACGACGAGAATTCTCTCGGCAACGGATACGTCAAAATTCTTGCGGACAAGCTCAGACCCATTTATCCCGATATGGATATATCTCTCATAAACAAGGGCATAACGGGCAACGAAGTGTGCGACCTTCTCGCGCGCGTCCAGAAGGATGTAATAGACTATTCGCCCGACGCCGTTGTTATAATGATAGGCATAAACAACGTAATACACAAATTCAAATACGGCAAGGAATTGAACCTCGCGCAGTTCGAGCGCGATTTGAGGTTGCTCATCAAAAAGCTCAAGGATGCGGGCATAGTGGTGATATTCCTCGAACCCTTCCTGTTGCCTGCGCCCGACAAAAAGCGCATGCGCCCTCTCTTTGAAAAGGAGCTCGACATTATTCACCGCGTATGCGTGGAAATGTGCGACGAATTCGTCGCCTACGACGAAATGTTCAACGGGCTGTGCATAAGCACTCATTATTCGCAGTACGCCGAAGACGGCGTTCATCCCACGTTCGAGGGTTCGGATATTATAGCCAACACGGCGATAAAAGCTATAAGAAAACACCTCATGTAAAGGTAAAAATATCGCCATATGCATATGAAAAATTGTGTGTTGAGAAAGATACTTATCGTTTCGCTTATAATACTCGGAATAATTATGGTTGCGGGCGTCGTTTATATGGCGGTGTTCAGTTTTGTCGGAATAATCGCCGTTGCGGCGGCATTCGGCGCAGCTATTCCGGTGCTTTGCGAGATTTCCCGCCTTGATAAGGCTTTAAAGAGCGAAAAAGAAGATGAAAAACAATAAAATATAAGCGGCGGAGCGCATATATAGCGCTCCGCCGCGTTTTTATTCAATTTGTCGCCTTAAATGTTTTCTTATGCGTTAAAGACTTCAAAGGGAGCGGCTTTTTAATAAATTTCAGCCGCAAAGCTCTTTGAGTGCGAGTTTGTAAATTTCAAAGCACTTTTCTATCTTTTCGAATGTGATGTATTCGTTCGCCTGATGAATTGTGCTCTCTTCGCCTTCCTCTTCGGGACCGAATGCCGCGCCGTATTTGAGCGCCCTGGCGTAAGTTCCGCCGCCTATGGCTATGGGGCGGGCGTTTTTGCCAGTAACTTTGTTGTAAACGTTGAGCAGGGTGCTTATAAGCGGGCTTTCCGCGTCGTTGAAAAGGGGAGCCTGGTCGTGCAGAATTTCATACTTAACTGCGCGCGCGTCGAGTACGTCGGTAACTTTGCTCTTTGCAAATGTCGCGGGATAGCGTATGTCGCAGGTTACAAAAATTTCGTCGCCGATCTGCTCTATGAGGTTGGGCGAGAAGGTGAGGGGTCCCGTGCTGTCCTTCATGCCTTTGAGCCCCATATATTCGTCGAACAGCGATTTTTTAATTTCGGTGAGGTTGAGGTATTCAAGCATGGGCGCGATAGCGTTTATGCCCTTGTCGGGGGTGGAGCCGTGCGCGCTCTTGCCGCGTGATATAACCTTTTCGCCTTCGGCGCTCATTCCGAGTTTTTCAAGTTTTTCTTTATCGACAGCGGCGGTCGCTTCGCAATAATCGCACACCATGTTGGGTCTGTTTCCGCCCGTAAGTCCGCTGAACGCTGCGCCTGCGGCGGGGAAGGAAAACTTAACCTGAAGTATGCCTTTTTCGGCGTAAATTACGGGGAAGTCTGCGTCGGGCGAAATACCTTCCTCGGGCATCTTTGCCACTTTGTTGTAGTGGTCTATGCACGCCCAGCCCGTCTCCTCGTTGCAGCCGAGTATGAGTTTTATTCTGCGCGAGGGCTTAAAACCTTCGTCCAAAAGCGCTTTCATGGCGTAAAGCGCAATCATTGCGGGTCCCTTGTCGTCCATAGTGCCCCTGCCCCAGATTTTTTTGGCGGTTTCGTCAACTTCGCCGCCGAAGGGGTCGTGCTCCCAGCCGCTGCCTGCGGGCACAACGTCGAGGTGGGCGAGCACGGCAAAGTCCTTTCCGCTGCCCCAGCACACTTCGCCTACGTAATTGTCATAGTTCTTTGTTTCAAAGCCCATGAAATCGGCGAGCGAAAGATAAAAGTCGAGGCACTTCGCCGCGCCCTCGCCGAAGGGCATGCCTTCCTTTGCGGGAGCCTGCGCGGAGTTGTATTTTATCGCCTGTGAAAGATTTTTTACTATATCGTTAAAATAATTTGCCATATTTCTTCCTTGTCTTAATTTAAGAGTGAAATCATTATACACTTTTTCTGTTTTGTGGTAAAATAAATTCAGGCTGTTTTTTAAAATAAATGTTTAAGGGGTGGCTTACAAATGCACGAAGGGCACCGCAGGCGTCTTCTGGAAAAATTAAAGAGCGGGGATAACCTTTTCGAACACGAAATTCTTGAAATTCTGCTGTTCAACGCCTATCCTCGCAAAAACGTCAATCCCGTCGCTCACGCGCTTTTATCGCGTTTTTCGAGCATAAACGAGGTTCTCAACGCGGACATAGACGAACTTTGCCTCGTCGAAGGCGTTGGGGAGAACGTCGCGCTCTATCTTAAATGCATAGGCGAGTGCCTCAATCTCGGCAACAGGTGCGAAGGTTTTGCCGTCATAAAAAATATTGCGCAGTTCAAAGATTTCGTCTGCGCCCGTTTCAGGGGCAAATCTTCCGAAACGCTCGAATTTTACCTTATGGATAAAAACGGCAAAGTCAGGCGCATATTTTCTTTCAGCGACAAGGATGCCAACAAAGTGGAGGTGCGCCCCGAGGAGATAACAAAAATTATATCCGTGCACAAGCCTTACGGCGTCTATATGGCGCACAATCACATAAATTGTCCGTCGGCGCCCTCGTCCGCGGACGACGATATAACGGGCAAGGTTCAGCTTATTTGCAGTTTGAACAACGTAAGGCTGTACGATCACTGCATTTATTCGGATACCGACGGCATATTCAGCTATTTTATGACGGACAGGTTGGAGAAAATAAAGAGCAACTGTTCGGTCGGAAACTTTTTCGCCACATAAAATTTGTGTGCCCGTTTTACAGATTTAAATAAAAAATTTTGTCGAGCCGCGCGTTCAGCGCGGCATTTTTATTGCCGCTAATCAAAAATAACAAAAAATATCGTTATTTCGCCAATTTATTACGAAATTTTCACAAAAAATGATTTTAGATTTTACAAATACGGTTTATATTATATATGTAAACGGAAGGAAAAATTCGTTTACCACAAAAAGGAACCGATCGGGCGCGCATAAAACGCGCGGGTCGGGCAATTCCGCGGCATACACGCTCATCATGAGTTTTCAATATTTTCTCTCCATATTAAAAAGGCGCCTGCACACATCGCGTGCAGGCGCTTTTTTTTATTTTATTGCAACAATCTGGTATTATAAAAAAGTATCGAATTGGGCATAGCTTTAATGTTAGAAAGGTGATAATATAAAATGCGTTATAAAAAAGCGCATTGCGCAATTTATTTAAGGAAAAGACAAAAGTGAACGGTAAAAAAATTCTGACTGTGCAGGATTTATCCTGCGTGGGGCAGTGCTCGCTTACGGTGGCTCTGCCCGTGCTTTCGCACTACGGCGTGGAGGCGGCAATACTTCCCACGGCGGTGCTGTCCAATCATACAATGTTCAAAAGCTGGTCGTATCTCGATCTGACCGACGAAATACCCGTCATCTTCGATAACTGGAAGAAAAACGACATAAAGTTTTCGGCGTTTCTTTTGGGATATCTCGGCAAAGTTTCTATAATGGATTTGTGCGAACGCGCATTTGACGAGTTTTCCGAGCCTCACGCGCCCGTCATAATCGACCCCGCGTTCGGCGACAACGGAAAACTTTACGGCGGGTTCGACGGGCAGTATGTGGCGGCGATGGCAAAACTTTTAAGGCGCGCCGACGTAATTTTACCCAATCTGACCGAGGCGTGCTATCTGCTCGGAGAGGAGTACAAAACTTCTTACGACAGGCAGTATATCGAAAATATCGCATTCAGGCTCAACGTGCTCACTGGGGCGGCGGTCGTCATAACGGGCGTTGAACTCGGCGGAAAAATCGGCGAGTGCATATTCAAAGACGGCGCTTTCAGCTATGTCATGGATGAAAAAGTGCCTAAATTTTCGCACGGCACGGGCGATATCTTCGCAGCGGCGTTCACCGCCCGCTATCTCAACGGCGCAAGCATGGAGAGTGCGTGTGCCGAAGCTGGCAGACTGGTTGCCGATTGCCTCAAAGCGACGCAGGAGGGGCACAGCTACGGCGTTCAGTTCGAGGATGTGCTCTTTTCGCAGATAAAATAATCAAAAGTCTGTGCATGTTGCATATCTTGCAGACGGCATGAAATTTATGTTTTGATTTATAAGGTTTAATTTAAAAGCCGCCCGCGGAAAAATTTTCCGCGGGCGGCTTGTTTTATAAAATAATTTTAAAGGTCGAAGGCTATCGCCGTTATGTCGTCGTTTAAATTGCGGCAAAAGTTTTTAAGGTTGGCTTCGAGGTCTTTTATGAACTCTTCGCCCGTCCTCGCGTAAGAGAGGGTGCGTATCGCGCCTTCCACGCCGAACATTTCGCCCTGTTCGTTTTTACATTCGGTAACGCCGTCGGTGAGCAGTGCGAGTATGTCGCCCTTTTTGTAGGGTATTACGTCCTCGAAGTAACGCGGGTTATCGAACCAGTTGGAAACGGGAGGGGAGTTGAGCATAATGCGCGTAATTCCTCCGCCCGATTTGAGAAGAATGGGCACGTTGTGCCCCGCCATAGAATAGGTTATGCTCGTTTCGTCTATGCGAGCCGCGGCTACGGTTACGTAATTTTTTTCGTCAAGGTTGAGCTCGCGGAAGCGCGACGAAAGCGAGGCTATCGCCTGCGCGGGCGAATAAGCCGTCTTGTCATACGCCGCTTTGACGAATGCCGTCAGCATTCCTGCGGAAATACCTTTGCCCGAAACGTCGGCTATAACTCCGCACGCGCTGTTTCCCACGGCAAATATTTCGGGCAGGTCGCCGCCTATCTCGCGGCAGGGGATATACATGTAAGAATATCTCTTGCCCGCAACCCACTTGCCCGCGGGCAGAAGTTTTTGCTGAATGCTGCGCGCCGAGCGCAGTTCGCTGGCAATTTCGGTTTCGAGTGCGTCGTCTATTATGCCCATGCACAGTCCGTCGCCGAGCGGTTCGACCGTCAGGGCGAAGGAAAGCTCCCTTTCGCCGTCCTCGCCGTTGAGCGTCAGCCTTACCCTCTGCATCGTCTGTCTGCCCGAATACAGCGCATCTTCGAACGCCTGCAAAAGCGAGCATCTTTTTGCGCAGTCGGAAGAGCCGCACAGCCTGAAATCGCGTTTGCAGCCGACAATTTTCCCCAGACTTCCGCGCGAAGCGGTGGAGGGGAACAGCGCTTTGAAAGCCGCGTTCGTATAAATAACTTTTAAATTGCGGTCGGTAACTATCAGTCCCGACGGCACGCTCTCGAGCATGCGCCTGTAATATTTTTCAATCATTATGCGGTAGATAGAATAAAAGTTTTCCGCGGACGAGCTCGGCGGTCAGCGGATATCCGCCCTCCGTTTCGTAAAGTTCGCCCTCCGCCTGAACGGTAATTTTTTCGCAGCGGGGAATAATAGTTGCCTTTCTGCAACGTATTTTTGTAACGCCTTTGACGGTGTCCAGCTTGCCGAAGAACAGTTTTATGAAGGCGATAAGCGCCCTGAACGGCGAAATGTAATCCACTATGAGAAAATCCATAAAGCCGTCATCGACCTGCGCTTCGGGAAAAAGTTTTATTCCCGCGCCTATCTGACAGCCGTTGCCCAGGCAGGCAAGCAGACCGTTGTAATCTGTCGCCGTGCCGTCTTCGCGTATTATCGTAAAGGGTCTCGCCTTGTATGTGAAAACGCTTTTGAGAAAGCCGAATATGTATTTGCTTTTGCCCAGCTTGTCGCTTTTCATCACGTTTTTTATTATGTCCGCGTCCATTCCGCAACCGACGGCGTTTATGGAGCGCAGACCGCTTGAAAGCTCGATGTAATCTATTTTAGAGGGCGCTTTGAAAGCAATAATCTGCGCCGCGTATTTTGCGTCTGCGGGAATGCCTATCGCCGCGGCGAAATCGTTGCCGCTACCCGCGGGTATTATTCCCAGTTCGCACAGGGATATGTCGCGTATTCCGTTGAGAACTTCGTGCAGCGTTCCGTCGCCGCCCATCGCAATTATGCTCACTTTTTCATTTCCGCGCGTCAGTTCTGCGGCGATGTCGCGCGCGTGTCCCGCATATTGCGTAAAGTACAGGCAGTATTTTTTGCCCGCCCTGTCGAACACGTTTTTAACCGCTTCCAGCTTGCGCACGGCTCTGCCTTTTATTCTGTTGGAGTTGATTATTATGTGGTACATATTCTCTCTTTTGTGCGCGCGGAGCGGAAGGGTGAGTTCATCTCTCATACGTAAAACGTTAAATAAGTTAAATATTATAAATATGCTATTTATGTTAATTATACTATATAGTTGCGACAATTGCAATCAAATTAAAAATATGGTATAATTAAAAAAAGTTACATATGCTGGAAATTTTACCCCAAAAACTCATACAACTCGCCGCGGCTTGTCCGTTCCGTCTTTACGTTGTGGGCGGCGCTTGCCGCGACTATATAACGGGCGTCTTTCCGCGCCGCGCGGATTGGGATATTTGCGCTCCCGCCGACGTCGGCGCAATGAAAAAAGCCGCGCTTTCTGTCGGCATGCAGGTGCGGGCGGAATTCCCCGCCACGGGCAGTTTAAAGCTCTTCTTCGGCGAGGAGGAGTACGAATTCACCTCCTTCCGCACGGACATATACGGCTCTTCCGGGCACCGCCCTGAATACGTGCGATTTACCGATGATATTTACGAGGACGCAAAAAGGCGCGATTTTAAATGCAACGCCGTATATTACGATATCGGCGGAGGGGAATTTTCAGACCCTCTCGGCGGCGTTGAGGATATAAAGTGCAAAAAGATAAGCGCCGTTTCCGAGCCGTGCAAATTGTTTTCGGAGGATGCATTGAGGATTATGCGCCTTGCGAGATTTTGCGGCGAGCTAGGCTTTACCGCAGACGAGCAGTGCATTTGCGCCGCCAAAAAAAATTCTTTCCGCCTCGCAGACATTCCCGCAGAGCAGTTGAGGCGCGAGATGGATGGCATTCTCCTTGCGGATAAAAAGTACGGCAACGCACGCGGACACGAGCGCGCTCTGCGCGTTCTTTGCGATACGGGCGCGCTTTTTTGCATTTTCAAGGGCTTTCCCGTCGTCGGCGGGCGGCAGGCGGAAGAGATAATTCTCTCTGTCGGTCGCGCTCCCGAAGATTTGCGCCTTGCCGCGCTTTTGCAGGCGTATTGTGCGGGCGGGCGGAAGGAAGAGGAGTATCTCTTTGACGAGGCTGCGGTCAAGCGGGCTTGCCTTTCCCTCGGATATTCGCGCAGGGTTGCCGAGCGCGCGGCGCGCGTCGCCGCGACGGCGGCTTTCGACCCTGTCTGCGACGTGCCGGAGGGGGAGTTGAGACGCTTTCTCGTAACGCACGCAGAATTAGCTGCGGACGCGCTCAGGCTCAAAGAGGCGCGCGGCGGAGGCGGGCTTTCGTTCGACCGCTGGCGAAAACTGCTCGGAAGGATGAAGGAGGAGGGTGTTCCCTTCTCGCGCGCAGAACTTGCGGTAAGCGCGAAAGATCTTATCGCGGCAGGTGTTCCGCGCGAAAAAACGGCGGCCGCGCTCGATTTTTTATTGCTAGAATGCGCTTTGGACGGCTCGTTCAACGCCAAAAATGCGCTTCTTTCTGCCGCGGCGCAACGATTTGGAATAAAATAACAGCCTTTTCTTGTTCTGACAGTTGATTTTGCAGACAAATAGAGTTATAATATAAAGCGACTTATAGTATGATGCGCTTACAGCGCCTCATATGTTTGGAGACAATAAAGCGGCGCGGTCGCGCCACATCGGAGGTTATATGGCAAAGGGCGGTTCAAAGGTGCTTACGGGAGTTATCGCGTTCTTTCTCGGTTTCCTGTTTGCTATCATCGTTGAAGTCGGCGTAATTGCGGGAGCGGGCTATTTCCTGCTCTATACCGACATCAATTCCATTTTCAATTTCTTCGGATATCAGAACGACGACGGAAAGGGTAACCAGTATATCAATACCAACAACGGGGTTACCACCGTTCTCGACCTTTACAACAAGATAATGGGCATTGCAGGCAACGTAGATCAGCTTTCAATATCGACGCTTGTCGATTTGTCGCCCGCGCTCGGCGCCATGCTCGATAATCTTTACGACCAGGCCGAAAATTACGGCATTTACATTAACGCCGATGAATTCGAAAGCCAGAGCGTCGTCAACCTCGGCATGTATATAAGGGAAGATATCATAATGAATATCCGCCCCTATGAACTTGCCGTCGGTCTTAAGCTCGGCGAGGACAACATTTTTGAAAATAATATCGTCATTCAGACGCTTCTGCGCGGCGCGGAAGCTAAATTTGTCGATAATCCCAACAATGATGAAAGCTATCTCGTCTATTACGACCAGTATGCTTACAACCCCGACCTTTCAGGGTATTACCGCATGAGCGGAGAGGACGGCGAGGCGGCTTATCCCGACAACATAGATTCCTCCGAATGGCTCACTGAAACCAACGCGGTCAACGACGTGGGCTACGACGTTTACAGACAGTACTTCTACTATGACGGCGAACACTACATAGTTACCAAGAAGGACGCAGACGGAAACTTCATTTACAGCGAATATGCAACCGACGTCGCTTATTACGATACTTACGGTTCGACGCCCATGCATACCAGCGGTAACTTCTACTATGACGAAAACGGCGAGCAGGTTTACTTCGAAGGAATGGAAGTAACGCTCGGCAAACTTATCGACAGCAACACGACCTTCGATTCTCTCGAATATCTCGACGCAGACGTGGCTTTCACCGAGATGATGGGACAGGAGAGCGAAGTTATAAACGCTCTGTTTGAAGGCATTTCGCTCGGCGACTTCCTTGAAGGTCATATGGACTTCGACGGCAGAGTAGGCAAGCTCGAAATACCCGTCATTATGGATATAGAGCCCACCAACGATATTATGGCGTTCATAGCTTACAGAGTAACCAACCTCAGGTACGACGCCGCAAACAATTATTATACCGCAACCTATCAGTACACTGACGAAAACGGCGCAACTTACTTAAAAGACGCGATAGTATATTCTGCCGACGGATATATCGACAGAGTTGTAGATGCGCAGACGGGCGAAGAGATCAAGCCCACAATGGTCGAAGAAATAGGCAACGTGATAGAAGATATCGGCGTAAGCACGCTTATCGACATCAAGCCCGACGACAAGATTACTTCCTATATCGGATACGGTATAACGGATATAGTAAACGTTTCTGAAAACACCTATTCCGCAATCTATCATTACACGGGCAGCGACGCAACGGCGGAATGCGTTGTTACAACCAATGCAGACGGCATAATAACTTCCGTCGTTCTCGCCGACGGCACCGTTATCAACGCCGCAACGGTAGAGGAGCTTTCCGACCGCGTTTCGGGCATAACCGACGCTCTCGCCCTCGGCGATTTCGTCGATATCAAACCCTCGACGGATACGCAGAACAACAATATAATGATGTTCACCGCTTATTCGGTAACGATGAATGCGGCAGACATTTCTGCGGGCAACGCTCAGGGATATTATAACGGCACGTATCACATCTTCGGCGAAGACGGCTCTCATGCAACCGCTCCCGCGAGAATTTATACGAGCGCCGGAGGAGTAATAAGCACGGTAGAATATTATGACGAGGCAACCGGCAGCTGGCTGCGCGGAGCAAAGACAACTGTCAGCGGCTCGGCAGACCAGATTTCAAGGCTTACTTCCGCCCTCACAATAGGCGACGTCGTAACCATTACCGCAGCAGACGGCAGACTTATGAACAAGATCGCAGGTTATGTCATTGACGATATAGCTTCCGCAGTCAACGAAATTGTTCTCTCCGACGCAGTCGATATCAAGACGGACGACAAAATTCTTCTTTACATCGCGTTCGGCGTAACCGATGTAACTTTCGACGGCACAAATTATAACGCGGTTTATCATTACACCAACGGAGTTGACACTACCGATTGCGTATTGGTTATTGAAAACGGCATAGTTACGGGCATAAAGGCAACCGACGGTTCTGCAATACAGGAAACGGACGAAGACGGTCTTGCATATGATTATGCCGGCACTACGCTGAATGATGTCGGCGCCAGGGTCGAAGGTATGACTGAAACGCTTAAAATCAAAGACCTTATAATCATAAACGAAAACGACAAGATACTCAACCTCGTTGCCGATTCTACTATCGATGGACTTTCAACCACAATCATGAACATAACCGTTCAGGATATGTATGCCGAAGAAATTTATGCGAGCGATTGGTATGAGGTAACGGCAGAAAATTTCAACGCCGAATATCTCTACTACACCAAGGACGCCGACGGCAAGTACGTTCTTTACAACAACGACGGCAGGCTGACTGCTTTCGATACTGCAAATACGTATTATTCGCGCGGCAAGGCGCAGGGCGTTTGGTATCTGCTTACTTACAGCAACGGCTACGAAGTTTGCTATAAGGTAAACGATCTCGGCATGATGATGAGCAATTCGACTGCAAACATGAAATACTCAACGCTTTGGGACTTCTATGAGGCGGACATAATAGGCGAGCCTTCCGATAAACCTGTTCCCGTAAGAGAGGCTACTCAGGAAGAGATCGATAACCCTGCTGTCGATACTATACAGATAGGCGAGAAACACTATTTCAGAAAACCCGTCAAAAATTGCACTATTGACGAAATGCTTGAAGCTGTAAATATTCTTGCAGTTCTGATGCCTTAAACATAACACAAAAACATTTGACAATTAAAAATTGATAATGTATTATATTTAAGTATTTTGCCAAAAGGCAGAATGCGTTCGCGGAAGAAATTCCGCGTACACCTTGCGTACCGCGGGACGGTACGCCGAATAAGTCCGGGAGGTGAATTCAATGAAAACTTACGAGATGCTCTACGTATTGGACAGCGCGCTCACTGACGAGGCAAAAGATGCCTTCGATGCAAAGTTCTCCGCTATCGTCGCAGACTTCAACGGCAAGGTCGTATCCACAGACAAGTGGGGCGTAAAGAAACTGGCTTATCCCATCAATTACAAGACGGAAGGCTATTACGTTCTCATGACCTTTGAAGCTGAAGGCGGCGTTGTTAAAGAGCTTGACCGCGTTGCAGGTCTTTCAGCAGAAGTTTTAAGAAGAGTTATTACCGTTAAAGCGTAAAAACAAGGATAAAGCAAAATGAACAAAGTATTTTTGATTGGCAACTTAACCCGCGACCCCGAACTCACCGAAACATCTTCGGGCGTTGCAATCTGCCGCTTTTCCATCGCCGTAAACCGCAATTATACTTCGGGCGGCGAAAGACAGACCGACTTTTTCAACTGCACGGCTTGGCGCGGATTGGGTGAAAATGTTGCAAGGTACGCTAAAAAAGGCAATAAAGTCGCGGTTTTAGGCTCCGTCGAACTTCGCAATTATGAAGACAACCAGGGCGTAAAACGCACTGCTGTCGATATCAACTGCAACGACGTCGAGTTTCTGTCTCCCCGCGCGAGCGGCGGCGACAGCGGCTACGAAAGCGACATAGCGCCCGCTTCTTCGAGCGAAAAGCGCAAACCCGCTTTGCAGTCGTTCGATGACGACGGCGACATTCCTTTTTAATGCGTTGTAAGGAATTTTTCAAGGAGAAATAAAATGGAAGAAAAACCCGTTAAGAAGAGCTATAAAAAGATGCCCCGCAAAAAGGTTTGCGTTTTCTGCCAGGAAAAGGTAGAGGTTATCGACTACAAGGATGTAAACCGCCTTAAAAAGTTTGTAACAGAATCGGGCAAAATGCTCCCCAGAAGAATGAGCGGCACGTGCGCAAAGCACCAGAGAGAGCTTTCCAAGGCTATCAAGCGCGCAAGAATTGCAGCTCTGCTTCCTTTCAAAGGCGAATAATTAATTGTAAAAAGCCAACCATTTGGGTTGGCTTTTTTTATTTGCGTTTTATTCATAATCAATTCCAGACAATAGTTACTCTTACTTAAATAGTTGACTTTTACAATTTTAAGGTGTATGATTAAATAAACAAATGAAAGGGGAGAAGTTATGAAACAATTTTTTAATATTAAATTTAGTTGTAAACTTAAGATTTTTGCCATTTTGTTGTCTATAATAATGGTGTTTTCTTTTATTAATTCAACCACAGTTGCTTTTGCTGCGGCTTCACCTCTTATATCAAACATAATTCATGATGGCGGTAATTCGGATGGTGTATCTAAGTATACTCTGATAATAGATGATAGCAATTTGGATGAAATTAATGATTTTGCCAGTATAGAGCAAAAAAATGGCAATTACGTTGTAGAGAGTGACAGATATGTTGATAACTACGTTTACGTGACACCTAATAAGACAGAAAATTATAATACAATAGATAATTTATTGTTTATGATAGGTAAGCTTGAAGATTATGCTGTATTTTATTTAATGGATAATGACGAAAGCGTAACTAATGAAGTAATTAATAATTTAGTGCTTGGTTATATCAGGGGACTAAATGGAGAGTATGTGTCAGGCTATGGTGGCACATGGGAGTTGGTTTGTGGTGAAGTTAACCAAGATTTCTACTCTTATGTAAACGACAAAGAAAGTAATTATTCTTCCCAGCAGCTTAAAACATTAGAATTTTTTTCAAGTTATCTGCAAAATTCAAGTTCCTATACTGAGCCGTGCGGGATAGCAATAAGTGATGAAATACTGAATAAAAAATATATGTTGCCCGACCCGTTGGAATCTGGTCAGACCATTGACCTTTTACATATGTTTGCGGCAATAGATGGAATTTATTCAGAAACGGATGAGTGCTTTTTTGTGGATTGGATGTTAATATATGGTCACCAGCGCGACGTTGTGTCCTGGCTTGGTGATCTGCATCAAATTACAGAACAAATGTATAGTATTCCTATAAATGATATTAATAATGTGCCGCAATACAATATTTCAATGGGACATATTGATTTTAATGATTATCTGAATAGTTATATAGGAAATTCAGTTGTTACAAAATTTTCCGCTTCCGATCTTCTTGCGGACATAGACGCTATGAATATAACCAAGCTGTTTTTGGATGCTGACAATTTGCTTTCTGAATGTGTGGCGGCATATTATTCAAAAATAAGTAATGATAGCGCAACAAATTGTAACAGATACTACGAATTCATTTATTCTGTTACCCGTGAGCTTGAGAGGCCTTCCACAGGCAATATGCTTAAAGATTTCCAAAATGAAGTCTTCAATTCTATGAATATAAATTATAATAATGGCGCATTATCAGACTACACTTATTATAAGTCATATTGGGTTGATGTGAAATTTTTGTTGCATGATGACAAATTTCCAGATTTTAAAATAAGAAAATGCACGGCTAATCTTTTTTATAAGTATATTGTTGAAATGAGCAACAGATTTTAAGGGGTTTTATGAAAAGACTTAAATATATATTGTTAATTATAATGAGTTTGCTTGCGACGTTGAGTTTTTCAGCCTGTGAAGAGCCTACGGAACTGTTCAGCGAACAGGCGTTAAAGATGTATTCAATCGAATGGATGAGTCCTCCCGAAGGCGCAGTTGACGAGGTGCAGTACAGGGAAGATAATTCTTCATATCTTAAATATGAAGCAAAGATGGCGAGGGAGGAAGATTTTAACGCATATCTTAACAATGTGTTTGAAAACTTCAAAAACGGCGATTATATCATAGCCAATTATTATGCGCAGTTCAGCTCAGGACACCTCGATACATTCAAAATATGGTTTCATATTGCCTATGACGAAACAAAAACGTACGAAGTTAGAGATCGTGATGATTATGTTATATATCGGTTGTATTACACAGCTACTCCACTTGGCAAACGCAACGAAGAGGTTGGCGGGCGCGAAGTGAAAAATGTAGTATATCTCGATTTTGTGTGGGAAAAAATTGCTGACGAAGACGGATTGCACCAGATAAAGATTTATCTTAATAAATTGACCGGCAGCGGTAATGTGGTAAATTATTATCTCGACAGCGTGCCGTCCTCATCGGATTAAGTTTTTGCGCATAAAGTCTCATAAATGTCAATTTTTAATTAGAAAGTAAAATGTGTCGCGCACATTGTGCGCGACACATTTTAATGTTTTTTTATTTTATCATCAATTATCGTCAGTTGTTGCGGCTTCAGCTATTGTTTCGTCTTCGCTCTGCTCCGACATGGTTCCATCGGCATGATCTTCAATCAGCGCCTTTCCGTGCTGTTTTTCGTAATTTTTAATCTCTATATATGCGAAAATGAAAATCACAAGTCCCACGCCTATTAGGCAGGAGATGGGGATAACGCCGTAATGCATATTGCCCGAAAGCCCCGTAACGACGGAGACGAGCATTGTTCCGAAGAATGACGCGCCTTTGCCGAAAACGTCCATAATTCCGAAGAATTCGCCGCTCTTGTCTATGGGTATAATCTTTGCGAAATACGAACGCGAAAGCGCCTGAACGCCGCCCTGCAAAAGTCCGACGCACACGGCGAGGAACCAGAACTGCCATGCCTCGTACAGCCAAATAGCAAACAGAGCCACACCGAGGTATCCTGCGATAAAGAATATAATAAGTTTGCCGTTGTCGTATTTTTTTGCAAGTATGCCCGAAATAATAGCGCAGGGAAAAGCTATTATCTGGGTAAGCAGGAGTGCGAGAACGAGCTGTATCTGGTCGATTTCGAGTGCGTTGCCGTAGCTGGTTGCAAGGTCGATTACGGTGTAAACGCCGTCGATGTACAAGAAGAACGCCAAAAGGAAAAAGAGTATGCCCTTTTTATTGGGTATTTTTTCCTTAAAAACGCCGAAAAGTCTTTTAAAAGACTGCCTTACGGCGTGCGGTTCGCGCTTTACGAAGTGAAGCTGTTTATAGCTCTTGGTAATGGGAATGGTGAAAGCCAGCCACCACGCGGCATTGAGTATGAAAATTATCATATACGCCCACATGGCGGGGAGCATGTCAAAGAGCGACAGCGCATAAATGCCTATGCTGACGATGAAGGGTATGCAGCTTCCGATGTAGCCCCATGCGTAGCCGTGAGAGGAGATTTTATCCACGCGCTCCATATCTGTTACGTCCGTGAGCATGCTGTCGTAAAATACAAGGCTGACGCTGTAAGATATTTTGCTGACTATAAATACTGCAATAAAGCCTGCGAGCGGCAGGGGCATGCCCAGGAGCACGCAACCGATAATGCCTATGACGGCCGAGCCCAAAAAGAGGGGCTTTTTCATGCCGTCTCCGTCGGCGAAAGTGCCTATGACGGGGCTTATTACAGCTACAACGAGCGTTATTATTGAGGTTATAAGCGACCAGAACGTCAGGTACTCCTCATTAGTCATGCCGTTGGCCGCGCAAAGGTCGCCGACGATAATGGGTATAAATACTGAAATGAGCAGGGTGAATGCCGAGTTGCCCACGTCGTACATTATCCACTTTTTTTCGAGCGGCGAAAATGAGCTCTTTTTAATCTTTTGTGTGTCAGAAGCTGCCATAATTCAATCCTTATTCATAGTTTTTATCGAAGCGTGCGTCCAGTCCCTTATTATTAAGGTTAACGCAGAAGTTGACGATCAGCCTTTTTGCTACGGGCTTAGCGCCTTCAAATTTTTCAAACAAAACTTTATTGCTCTGCTCACAGACGGGGTCGGGGAAATATCCCATAACCTGGTCTTTAAGGCTGTCGCCGCCGAACATTTTAAGAAGTGAAGTTACGATCGAGCGCTTGAATTTTTTTGGAACGACGAACATATCGCACACTTTTTTCATATCTTTGAGGGCGCGCTTTATCTTTTTCGGTTCGAGGTCGAAAAACGGCGCGATAGTGCGGGCGCAGTTGTCGTCAGATATTATGTGCTCGGCTAACTTCGTCTTTACGGGGTCTTTGCCGTCGTCTTCCAGAAGAAATCTGTCAAATTCCACTTCGACCTTCGTGTGCGTTATTGCGAGTTGCTTGCGCCTCGCTTCCACGTAGTCGTGGCATTCGCTGTCGAGCGCGAAGTGGGTAATGAAGCCAATCGCATAGCTCAAAGCCGCTTCGCTCTGCGAAGCAAAGGCTTTTGCGCCTTCAAAAAAGGGCTTTGCGCGCTTTACGTGCAGTTCATCGCCCAGTTTTCTTACGGCGTTGTGCGTAAGCGGTTTATAGTAAAAAAGTATATCGGGACCGTGGCAGCCGATGAGGTACAAACTCAGGTTGTTCTGCACAACGGTGCGTATGTCGCGCGGAAGGAGGGGAATGACCTCCTGCGCAAATCTGTAATGCGCGTAAGTTGACGGCATGGTAATTTCCTTCTCAATCTGCATTTTATAAAAAAAATGTAAATTGTCTGTAAATAATTGTGTAATAATATTGTAAATTATATTAAAAGTTTAGTCAAGGGTCGGCGCGCCCGACAGCAAAAAAAGGGCAAATAAACTTTTTTAATTATTAAAAGCACAGCCGCGGCGCTCGCGTCAAAATTAAAGAGTTAATTTTCTCTGACTTTAATGATATTAAAAATATAGTCCGCGACGATAAAATCATTTGCCGCGGACTGAAAATTCAGTTGTAATGCCTTGCGCCGAAAATCGCCGTGCCTATGCGCACCATATTGCTTCCGCACTCTATGCACAGTTTCCAGTCGCCGCTCATGCCCATCGAAAGGTGTTCGAACGACGGGAACAAGTCTTTCAGCCTGTCATACTCCGTGCGCATGCGGGTTGCGAGCGTTCTCAAAAGCTGTTCGTCGTCGGAAAAAGGCAGCATAGCCATCAGACCTTTCAGCCTGAGCGCGGGCAGGGCGGAAACCGCTTTGCAGGCTTCCTCCGCCTGGGATATGTCGAAGCCGCTCTTTGAAAGCTCGTTGCCTATATTTATCTCAACGAGTACGTCGCTGGAAATGCCTGCGGCGGCGCTGCGCTTGGAAATTTCCTCCGCAAGATTTAGTCTGTCCACCGAGTGGTAGAGGTAAGTTTTTCCTATCAGATATTTTACTTTATTGGTTTGCAGATGACCTATAAAGTGTCTTCTGGGATTGCCTAGAATTGCGTCGTATTTTTCCCTGAACTCCTGAACGTGATTGTCGCCGATGTCGGTTACACCCGCACATATGGCCTCGTTAATGGCTTCGGGCGTCTGCATTTTTACCGCCGCAACCAGCGTTACCTTCTCGCCGAAGGCGTTCTTTTCGGGAATTTCCGCAAGCAGTTTTTTTACGTTTTCTTCAATCATATATGCTGTGCTATAAGTTCGCTCATCTGACTGCACGAAACGAGCTTTTTGCCTTCCTCCATAATGTCAGCCGTGCGGTAATCTTCGTCCAGAACTTTCTGTACGGCGATTTCTATCGCGGCGTATTCTTTGACGAGGTTGAAACTGTCTCTGAGCATCATTGCCGCCGCAAGAATGGTGGCTATGGGGTTGGCTGTGTCGGTGCCGGCAATGTCGGGAGCAGAACCGTGAATGGGTTCGTAAAGTCCGCGCGTGCCGTCGCCGAGCGAAGAGGACGCCAGCATGCCGATAGAACCCGTAACCTGCGCCGCCTCGTCGGAAAGTATGTCGCCGAACATGTTGCTCGTAACTACAACGTCGAACTGCGCGGGGTTCTTTACTATTTGCATTGCCATGTTGTCAACGAGCACATCGCGCACTTCGATCTGCGGATAATTTTTCGCGCAGTATTCGTGCACTGTCTTGCGCCACAGCCTGCTGCTCGCAAGCACGTTTGCCTTGTCCACCGAGACAAGTTTTTTGCTCCTCTTTACGGCGAGTTCGCAGGCAATCCTCGTTATGCGCTCGATTTCCTTTACAGAATATCTTTCGGTATCCCACGCATATTCACCGTCCTCGCCGTTGCCTTCGCCGCGTTCGCCGAAGTATATGCCGCCAGTAAGTTCGCGCACGATTATAATTTCGACGCCGTTTTTGACGAGGTCGAATTTGAGGGGTGAAGCCTTTGCGAGGCTCTTCCACAGCTTTGCGGGGCGTATGTTGGAATAAAGTCCCATCGCCTTGCGTATTTTCAGAAGTCCCTTTTCGGGGCGCTTGTCCACGGGCATGTCGTCCCATTTGTAGCCGCCGACCGCGCCTAAAAGCACGCTGTCGCTTTCAAGGCAGCCTTTGACGCTCTCTTCGGGCAGGGGCTCGCCGCACAAATCGATGGCGCAGCCGCCTATGGGATAATGCGAAAACGAAAATTCGTGTCCGAATTTTTCGCCTACTTTGTTTAAAACTTTAATTGCTCCCGCGCATATTTCGGGACCTATTCCGTCGCCGTCGAGCACGGCTATATTATATTTCATTTCAAAGACCTCTCTTGGCGAGATTTTTCAAAAGCCCGCCGTCTGCAATAATTTCGCGAATGAAGGGAGGGAAGGGCTGCGCCTTGTAGCTCTTGCCCGTAGTGAGGTTGGTTATGACGCCTTCGGCGAGGTCAACGCTCACTTCGTCGCCCGCATTTATGCCTTTGACGGCTTCGGGGCATTCGAGAATGGGCAGGCCTATATTTATAGAATTGCGGTAGAAAATGCGCGCAAAGCTGTTGGCAATGACAATGCTCACGCCGCTCGCCTTAATGGCTATGGGTGCGTGTTCGCGCGACGAGCCGCAACCGAAGTTGTCGCCCGCGACGATTATGTCGCCCTTATGCACTTTTTTTGTGAAATCCGCGTCAATATCTTCCATGCAGTGGGAAGCGAGTTCGCTTTCAGACGTGGTGTTTAAATATCTTGCGGGGATTATGACGTCGGTGTCAACGTCGTTGCCGTATTTGAAAACTCTTCCTTTAACGTCCATATCAAAGCTCCTTGGGTGAAGTAAGTCTGCCCGTTACCGCCGAAGCGGCTGCGACATAGGGTGAAGCGAGGTAAACTTCGCTCGTTATGTGTCCCATTCTGCCTACAAAGTTGCGGTTGGTCGTCGAAACGGCTCTTTCATTCTCTGCAAGAATGCCCATGTAACCTCCCAGGCAGGGTCCGCAGGTGGGGGTGGAGACTATTGCGCCCGCGTTTATGAATATATCGACAAGTCCCTCGTGCACCGCCTGAAGATAAATTTCGTTGGTGGCGGGGATGATTATAGTTCTTACGTTCTTTGCAACCTTTCTGCCCTTTAAAATTTCAGCGGCTATGCGCAAATCGGAAATGTGCCCGTTCGTGCACGAACCGATGACGACCTGGTCGATTTTAATGTCGCCCCACTGGTCGGGCGTCTTCGTGTTTTCGGGGAGGTGGGGGAATGCGACTGTGGGCTCGAGCTTGGAGAGGTCGACCTCAATCGTCCTTTCGTATTGTGCGTCGGGGTCGGCTTCGAAAATTTTAACTTCGCGCTTGAACCTGCCCTTCATGTAATCGAGGGCGACTTCATCGACGGGGAAAATGCCGTTCTTCGCGCCCGCCTCGATCACCATGTTGCATATGGTGAAGCGGTCGTCTATCGAAAGGTATTTTATGCCGTCGCCCGTAAATTCCATTGATTTATACAGCGCGCCGTCCACGCCTATGAGACCTATTATGTGTAAAATTATGTCCTTGCCGCATATGTACTTTGCGGGCTTGCCTTTGAGCACGAATTTTATCGCCGCGGGCACTTTGAACCAGCACGTCTGGCTCATCATTCCCGCCGCCATGTCGGTTGAGCCCACGCCCGTAGAGAACGCGCCGAGCGCGCCGTACGTGCAGGTGTGGCTGTCCGCGCCTATCACAAGGTCGCCCGCGCCCACTAAACCCTGTTCGGGCAGGAGGGCGTGTTCAATGCCCATTCTGCCTACGTCGAAAAAGTTTTCAATGCCCTGCTTCTGAGCGAAATCGCGGCAGATTTTGCATTGCTGCGCGCTTTTAATGTCTTTATTGGGAGCAAAGTGGTCCATAACGAGGGCTATTTTGCCCTTTTCCTTTACTGCGGAAACGCCCGATTTTTCAAATTCTTTGATAGCTACGGGACCCGTTATGTCGTTTGCCAGGACGAGGTCGAGCTTTGCGGAAATAAGCTGTCCCGCCGTTACGCTCTCCAGTCCTGCGTGATATGCCAGTATTTTCTGGCTCATTGTCATTCCCATTTATTTAAACCTCCGTGTCGGAATTGATGAAGTCAACGAAAATGTTGCCCTTTGCGACATATGCCTTGAATGCGCCTTCGTTGCCCTCGATATTTGCGCTGTCTTTGTTGCACGTGCCCTCTTTGGCGTTGACTATCAGGTCGAAAGTGCTCTCGTCGCCGAGAATTGTGGCTGTAACGCTGCCTTCGCCCACCTCTAAGAGGGTGTCCTTGCAGTTGAGCGAAATTGCGCCTATGTTTCCCTGTTTAGTGCGGCAGCTTATGTGAGTGGCGAAAGTGTGCTCAAAATTTATGTCGCCTGAGTTCAAAGAAGTTATCATGCTGCCTTTAATCGTGCATTTTATCGCGTCAACGCAAAAGTTTTCGCCGTTTACGGTGCAACTCTCCATCGCCGCGTTTTCGGCGTGAAGGTTTCCGCGCTTTGCGTTGCATTCAACTTCGCCGTAAATGCCGCCGTCTATGTAAGTTTCCACATTGTCGCCCGAAATGTAAAGGGCGGGTACTATGTGCCCGGGAATTAGTATTCTTACCGTTTTGGGCGTTCTGAAAATCTTTGATAAAATGCCGCTGCGCTGTTTTATCGTAAGTTTTGCGCTCTGGCTGTCGTATGAAACTTTTACTCCGCGCGAAAAGTCTGCCGCGGCGCATTTGTCTGAAGTCGCAGCAAACTCAATTCTGCAATTATCGACTGTGCAGCTTACGCAGGATATGTCGTTTTTAAGTTGTGATGAGCTGAAATTGTCCATAAGTATATTTTATTTAACTCGCTTCCGCTTTATTTCCTGAAAATTGCGCCTTCGGAAGCGGAAGTTACGCTCTGGCGGTATCTTTTAAGATATCCGTAAGCAGGTTTTACCAAAGGAGTGAACGAGGCGTATCTCGCTTTAATCTCCTCGTCGGAAAGGCGAGCGTTCAGCGAGCAGGAGGGAATGTCGATATCTATGATATCGCCGTCTTTCAGAATGCCGATAAGACCGCCTGCGGCAGCTTCGGGGCATACATGTCCTATCGCCGCGCCGCGCGTCGCGCCGGAAAATCTGCCGTCGGTGATAAGCGCTACGGTGTCGCCCAGACCTGCGCCGACGATGGCGGAGGTGGGGGTAAGCATCTCTCTCATTCCGGGACCGCCCACGGGACCTTCATAGCGGATGACTACCACGTCGCCCGCCTTTATTTTGCCCGAGGATATTGCCTTCATTGCGTCCTCTTCGCTGTCGAAGCAGCGCGCGGGACCGCTGTGTCTGAGCATTTTGGGATCTACCGCGCTCTTTTTTACTACGCTGCCCTCGGTTGCGAGGTTGCCTTTGAGTATGGTAAGTCCGCCCTGAGCAGAATAGGGGTTGGATATGGGGCGGATAATTTCGGTGTCGAGGTTATATGCGTTTTTAACTACCTCTTTGAGCGTCTTGCCCGAAACGGTCATGACGTCGCCGTTCATGAGACCTGCGTCGAGCAATTCCTTCATAACGGCGGAAATGCCGCCCGCCTCGTTGAGTTCCTCTATGTAGTGTTCGCCCGCGGGTGCGAGACGGCAGAGGTTGGGCGTCTTTTCGGAAATTTCGTTGAGGATATCTACGGAAATTTTATCGTTGCCCAGACCTGCCTCGCGCGCAACGGCGATGAGGTGAAGGACGGTGTTGGTTGAAGCGCCTATCGCCATATCGACCGTTTCGGCGTTTTTGAATGCCGCGGGGGTCATTATGTCGGAGGGGCGTATGTTCTTTTCAAGCAGGTTCATAACGGCTTTGCCCGCATTTTTTGCGAGCGCGAGCCTCTGCGAATAAACCATGGGCAGAGTGCCGTTTCCGGGCAGAGCCATGCCGAGGGCTTCGCACAGACAGTTGAGGCTGTTCGCCGTGAACATGCCCGAGCACGAACCGCAGGTGGGGCAGGCGTTGCATTCAAAGTTTTTAAGCTCTTGTTCGTCGATTTTGCCCGCATTGTACGCGCCTACCTGTTCGAACATGGTAGAAAGCGAGGTCTTTTTGCCGTGCACGCGTCCCGCGAGCATGGGACCTCCCGATACGAATATCGAGGGAATATTTACCCTCGCCGCCGCCATGAGCATGCCGGGGATAATTTTATCGCAGTTGCCTATAAATACTGCCGCCTGAACGCCGTGGGCGCGCAGAAGAATTTCCGCGCTGTCGGCTATGATTTCGCGGGAGGGGAGGGAGTATTTCATTCCTTCATGCCCCATAGCGATGCCGTCGCAGACGCCTATCGAGGGCATGATTACGGGTTTGCCGCCCGCTGCGATTACTCCTTCGGAAGCGGCTTTCGCTATGTCGTCGAGGTGCATGTGCCCGGGGATAATTTCGCTCTGCGCGCAGATTATGCCGACGATGGGCTTTTTCATCTCGTCGTCCGTCCATCCGAGCGCTCTCAAAAGCGAACGCTGCGAGCTCATGTCAATGCTGTTGCTGAATATATTGTTCATAATGTTTTTCGCCTTATAGTTTTATCGCCGCCGCGCAATATAAAGCGCCGCGGCGTATTTTTTAATTTATATGGTCGCCGTAGCAATCCCTGTCTTTAAGGGTATGCTGTCCGCGCGCAAGCACGGTTACGCCCGTGCGCTGCATTTCTAGTATGCCGTAGGGCTCTATGACCTTCATGAATGCGTCCAGCTTTTCGGGGTCGCCCGTAAGTTCGAGTATCATGGTGTCTATGGAAAGGTCAACGACCTTTGCCTTGTAAATTTCTTTAATCTGCACAATCTGGTTGCGCATTTCGGCTTCGGCTTTTACCTTTACGAGCAAAAGCTCCCTGTAAACGCAGTCGAGCTCGTTCGCGCAGCCTATTTTCTTTACGTCCTCGAGCTTATCCATCTGGCGTATCATCTGATAGAGCATATATTCATCGCCTTTCAGTATGACCGTCATTCTCGAAATGTCGGGGTCTTCGGTTGCGCAGACGGTAAGGCTCTCTATGTTGTAGCCCCTGCGCGAGAACAGTCCTGAAATTCTCGTAAGAACGCCGCTTCGGTTGGAAACGAGCGCGCCTATTGTATATTCTCTGACTTCGTCCATATCAGTTTTCCTCCATTTTTTCGAGCTGTGCGTCGTAAGTTTCGCCCGGTTTAATCATGGGCAAAACGTTTTCGTCGCAGGATATGCGGCAGTCAACGAGTACGGGAGCGCAATTTTTCTCCGCATAGGAGTAAGCCTCTTTGAGCACGCTTTCAATCTGCTTTTCGTCCGAAATGGTCAGACCTTTCGCCCCGAAGCTCTCGGCGAAAGCGACGTAATCCGTGCGCTTGTCGAGCGTCGTCTGCGAAAATCTTCTTCCGTAGAAAATTTTCTGCCACTGTCTTACCATGCCGAGAACGCCGTTGTTCATTAAAAGAATGACCATGGGCGTGCCCTGAGTTACGGCTGTGGACAGCTCGTTGAGGTTCATGTTGAAGCAGCCGTCGCCGACTACGACGGTCGCGGGCTTGCCCGTGCCGAAGCATGCGCCTATCGCCGCGCCCATGCTGTAACCCATCGTGCCGAGACCGCCCGAGGTGCAGAACTGTCTGGGATTTTCGACGGCAAAATACTGTGCCGCCCACATCTGGTGCTGACCTACGTCGGCGATGACGGGGCAGCCCGCGGGAGCTATTTTGCAGGCTTTTTTGAGTATTTTATAAGCCATTATCGAAGTATCGACTTTGAGCCTTTCGCTCTCTTCGAACTTTGCGACGGTATCCATCCATTCCGAGCTTTCGTTTTTGTTTATGAGGGGAAGGACGGTCTTTAAGTAAGTTTCGATATCTGCGAGCACGCGCACCGTAGTTTTTACGTTTTTGTCGAATTCGGCGTTGTCTATGTCGATGTGAATGACTTTTTTGCCGTTTGCGAACAGGTCGCGGTTGAGCGCGACGCGGTCGGAAAATCTCGTGCCGAGCGCAATTATTACGTCGCTCGCGATGAGCGATTTAGCGGCGGATACTGTGCCGTGCATGCCCAGCATTCCTATGCAAAGAGGGTCGTTATCTGCAATGGCGCCCTTGCCCATAAGGGTATAAGTTACGGGTGCATTGAGTTTTTTTGCAAATTCTTTGAGGTAGTGCGAAGCGTTCGAAGCGATTACGCCGCCGCCCGCGATTATGAGCGGTTTTTTTGCGGAATTAATCATTTCCGCGGTCTGCGCAACTTTTGCTTCGTCAATGCCGAATTCTTTGAGGGGATAGGGCGCCTGAGGTTCGTATTCGCACTCTGCAACCTGCACATTTTTTAATATATCGATGAGAACGGGACCCTTTCTGCCCGAATTGGCGATATAAAAGGCTCTTCTTATCGTTTCGGCGAGGTCTTTTACGTCCTTTACGATGAAATTATGCTTGGTTATGGGCATGGTTATGCCGCATATGTCCACTTCCTGGAAGGAGTCGCGGCCGAGGAAATTTATGCCTACGTTGCCCGTTACCGCGACGAGGGGGACGGAGTCCATATACGCCGTCGCGATGCCCGTAACAAGGTTTGTTGCGCCGGGACCCGAGGTCGCGAAGCAAACGCCCACTTTGCCCGTGGAGCGGGCATAGCCGTCCGCCGCGTGAGCCGCGCCCTGTTCGTGCGCGGTGAGGATGTGGTTAATTTTTCCGTTGCGGTAAAGCGCGTCGTAAATGTCGAGCACCGCGCCGCCGGGATAACCGAATATTGTATCAACTCCCTGCTCTAAAAGGCAGTTGATTAAAATATCTGCGCCTTTAAGTTTCATACACTCTCTCCTTAAAGTTATTGAGTATTTATGCGTTTATGCAGAAATTTAAGTATAAATATTATTTAGATATTGTACTACACGCGCGCGGCTATGTCAAGTATAAATTTAACCCTTCGGCGCGATAAAGCGGCGCAGCTTTCGGGGAGTAAATTTTTTAGTTGCGCGGGGAGAAAAGCGGGCATATATTTTTGTCGGTATTGTTGACAAATCGCACATTTGGGCTTACAATATAAAATGTATTATTATAATTGTAGTAGTGCGCGCGGCGCGTTGCGCCCGCGTAAGGTGATCGGCGAATGAAAATAACGAGGCAGTTGTGCATATCTGTAATATGTCTTGTTCTCAGCCTGGCGTTCTGCGTCTGGGCGGTTTTCGCCTGGTTTACAAACAATAACCAAGTGCGCGGCGAGGGCATAAGCAGTTCCGTCCTCGGTCCCGAACTTGTCGGTCTGGAAGTGGAAAGATATTCGCTCGAAAGGCAGAAGAACGGCAGTTATGCGGTGAAAGAGAAAATTCCCGACACCGAGGCGACGATGCCGAGATTTAACGACGACGAGGTGGGGACGACTGCCGTATTGATAAAGGTAACCCTAACGGTGAGCGGCGATAATGTTTCATGCACGCTGACGATCGATTGTCTTTCATCTGAAGTTACCGTCTCGGAGGGGGCAATAAGTGGAATTTATAACAGCGCTCTTTCAAATGCCGTTCTGCTGTACGACGTCGAAGGACAGGTAACGGAAGAGAATGGCGTTCCGACCTCGGTAACTGTTGCAGAAGGAGCGACGGCAATGCGCTTCTGGAACGGCAGCGTAACAGAAGGTCAGCCGCAAGGAAAGACCAACAAGATATCTTTAAGGAATAACTGGGCGCCTGCGGCGGGGAGCACATCGGTTTCGCTCTATCTTTTCATGGATTACGACAGCGCCCTTATAACTGACGGATTATATCCCCTTGTGGATAACAGTTTTAGTTCTTCAATGGACTTTGACACGGATATATCTTTTACTGCAACGCAGATTGAAGTCGAAGGTTAAATCATTATGAAATTAAAGCTCATAAAAATCGCCAATTTAATAATCGCTGCGCTGTTTACCCTGTTTGTCGCAGGGTACGTTTTCGCGTGGTTTACGGGCGATATGATAAATCGTGAGCTTGAAATGGAAGGCGCTTCGGCGGCATATTTCGAAGACGGAAGCGGCACGCAGGCAGATCCTTTTATAATAACCAACGAAAGGCATATTTATAATCTTGCATGGCTCAATAACACGGGCAGGTTCGGCACTAATAAATATTACTTCAAAGTTGCTAACAATGTGGTTGTTTCGGATAATGACTGGATACCTCCCATAGGAACGGACAGCAATCCTTTCTACGGCGAATTTGACGGTCAGGGCGCGACGATAAGCGGTCTCAAAGTTACGACTGATAAAAATAAACTTAAAAATTCTCTCTATGGTTCGGCGTATGCACAGGTAACCGAGGCTGATTATACCTTTTCAAACGCAGTAGGCTTCTTCGGAAAGACAGCTGAGGGCAGCAATATAACTAATTTTATACTTGAAGATCCGACCGTCGTAGTATCAACTGACAACTCAAAGTATTCTTCTGCCGGCAATAAGGTTGTCGGTCTTGCGATAGGACACGTTGCCGACAGCGCCTCGTCGATAGGCGTAAGGGAAGGTAACCTCGCCGTCGAGGTAAGCGGATATAAATCGTTCAACAGTATTTTAGGCGAACTCGGCGCAGTTGCTCAGAACAACATGAGCGCCGGCAGTTCTGGCAATATGGACGGCGATACTGGCTACTTCATTCCCGATAGTATAATGGGGAATATCAATTCCGTAGATAAATTTTTTAACAACAACGGCAGCGTTGTTTCTTCTAATACCTGGCTCGTTTCCGGGCAAGGTAATACTCTCGGTCTCGGTTCGTTTTCAGTAGTAACAAGCTCCTCCAGTGATCAAATAAGATCGACGACGGTAGATAATTTTAGTTATTATCCTGCGTCTGAAGGCAATGTTTTCTCTTCGTCAACCTGCACACCGATTTCTTTGTCTCTCTCTTCAAGACCGAGCGATGCAACGGCTGCAGCCGTATATGACGATGTCGTGGATAAAAACGGCAATCATATTAATATTCTGCATTATGCATGGTATTTTGAAAGTACCACGACTACGGGTACTGATATGTCCTATGGGGATATCGATTATGTGCAGAACAATCTTACCGTCATCAGTGAAGATAACAACTACATGGCGTATGACGGATCTGTCGCGGCGGATCAGAGCGTTGGCGCGCCGTCCAATTATAATGTTAATACGGGCGGTATAAAGGTAAATATAACCGAAGCGTCAGAGACCAATCCTTCAAAAATATTTATTATAGCCGCCAGCGCGGGCAATCAGGTCAGGTCGGTAGGTCTTTATAAAATCAGCAGCGAAAACAACCCCTCTTATGAAGATTTTGCTGCGAGCGGAGCAAACAAGTATGAGACGTTGGTAGATAAAGATAATCCGTTAATGCAACTGGACTTGCCTGCGGACAGGACAGCGGCGGCATGTTATTTTACGGTAACGAGCCCCGGCGTTTATCACATACAGTCAACAAGGAGCGGTATAAATTTCTATTATCTCTCGGTCGAAGGCGTAGCTGACGGGCAGGGCGGAGAGCCGCCCGCAACAGAGCGTTTTGCGCTCGACAATATCGACTTTATAGAAGAAAATGATGTTATTTCCGATGGCAATATAATGTCGGGAACTTCGCCTTATAATCCTACGGAAACATGGGTGTTTATAAACGCGCTTTCAAACGCAATTTATGTATCTTATACAAGGAAAAACCTCAATTCCTCATATACTTTGGGCATAACGTTATATTCATCGTTCAACGATGAGACCGACGCGTTGAGCGGAGAAGTGGCAAAAACCAACAATGTTTATGTTAATGCCTATAATAATTACGGCATTGAGGAATTGCCGTTTGACGGACAAAATCATAAAGTACAGGAGCTTGAAGGTAACGATATTCCTGACGATATAATCGTCGGACCCACCGAACTTGTTTGCTACTATACTTACAACGGTTCGAGAATTCTTGAAGGGGCAGAAGAATATATAACAATCAAACCTTCCAGCTTTACACTTAAATTATCTGACGATGAAAATTATAGTATAACCAGCTATACAGTTAAGTACAACGATCAGGTAATAAGCGAGGATACTGGCGTGAATGTGGAAGAAGGCACTCATGAGTTCTACATTCAGGTAACCTGCAAGAGTAATGATGGAAGCGAGCAGATTACACTAAGCGAAAGAAAGCTAACCATAATCATTTCAAGACATAATAATTCGTTCACGGTTACGTTTGATGGCAATCTTGAAGGTACAACCGTAAACGGCATTATTGACCCTTATGATGTCACTGATGGTTCAACTATAACTGAGCCCGCAGAGCCTACTGCGGATGGTTATACTTTCGGCGGATGGTATAAAGAACCTGAATGTATTAATGAATTTGATTTTACAAATACACAAATTACAGAGGATACCACCCTTTACGCAAAGTGGACGCCTAACGGAATTCAGCAGACGATAAAAAATAGTTACAGCTTCGACGCTCTAGCGGCTGTTGTTTCTAATCCCGCGGCAGGAGAACTCGCTCTTACTCAGGCAGATTTCACCGGAGTAAACTCATTTATAACCATTCTTTCAGGAAATGATGTGATTGTAAATTACAGAGGACCTTCGAACAACGTTCTTGAAATCAAGAACGAAGCTCTCAGCGTAACCTATCAGGGTACGGGTACTCTTGTAATTCAGGCCAGATCTACAAGTAACTCCAATACTTCGGCTATAGCTATAAAGGGACCTGACGGTAACTATATTGCGGGTACTTATAATTCGGCAAATGTACAGAAGGACGATAGCCTAAATGTTTACACTGTAACGGGTGCAATGAATGAAATTTCATTCGTTATCTCACAGCCAGGCACATACACATTCTGTACTCTTTCGAGCGTAACTGTAAACGGAGTAGTCGTTAGTACGGAAAGAAATACCCGTATCGGCGCAATCGATATGACTGATAATTATACCGTAACGGCGAACGCTTCGGCTATCGGTGAAAACGGACAGACGGTTGCAATACTTTCGACGGAAAATAAAGGTGAACTCGTAAGCACGGTTGCAGATTTCAGTTCGCAGGATCTGATTGCGGAGGTTTATAAAAAGCAGTAAGCAAAACTAAATATGCTTGTTATATTTGTATTGTAAAATTACTATAATGCAAACCGCCCCGTTTCCGAGGAAAATCGGAAACGGGGCGGCTTTTTTGTGCAATAAAACTTTGCCTCGCTTATATTTTATGTACAAGATTTGCCTGTAATATTTGCCTTGGCAGATATTTGCCCGCGCCGCATATTCGGCGTAACAAACATTTGCACGTACGGCATATCATATCATACATGGGTTACAAAAATGTAGGGTATCAGTCTTTGCGCCGCCTGAAAAAAAGCGGCGTGATTGTCTTCGGCCGCGATGTTAAAGTGGAGGCGGACTGCGTCGTGTGTGCGGGTGCCGAACTTCATTCCCCCTGTCGTCTGACGGGCGGAACGCGCGTGGGCAGCGGCGCGGTCGTCGGTGCATTCAGCGTAATAGAGGGCTCGGAAATAGGCGACAGAACGCGCATTGAACAAAGTCGCATTGCGCGCTCGCACATAGGCTCCGACTGCACGATAGGACCTTTCTGCAATATCCGCGAAGGCAGTCGGATAGGCGATAAATGCAGGGTGGGCGACTTCGTCGAAATTAAAAATTCCCGCCTTGCGGCAGGCTGTAAGGCGGCTCACCTTGCATATATAGGCGACGCCGACCTCGGCGAAAGGGTCAATATCGGTTGCGGCGCGGTGTTTGCCAACTATGACGGCAGAAAAAAGAGCCGCACGAGCGTGGGGGACAGGTGCTTTATCGGTTGCAACTGCAACATAATCGCCCCCGCGCATATCGGCGACGGCGCATATATTGCCGCGGGCACAACTTTGGGCGGAGATATCGAACCGCTTGCGCTCGCCGTTGGTCGCAGTGCGCTAAAAACAAAAAGCGGCGGAGCCGCGGGGAGGTATCTGAACGAGTAGATATTTTGGTACCGACGGCTTCCGCGGATGCGCGGGGAGCGAACTTACCGCCGAACACGCTTTCCGCATAGGCAGATTTCTGGGCTCGTATTATTCAGCCCTCAACGGCAGGCGTTGCCGCGCCGTAATCGGCAAGGATACAAGGCGTTCGTCATATATGCTAGAATACGCCCTCGTGGCGGGGCTGACCTCCTCGGGCGCGGACGCTTATATAATGCACGTAACCACGACGCCGTCGGTCTCCTTTGCGGCGCGGTGCGGCATGTTCGACTGCGGAATAGTCGTTTCCGCCAGCCACAATCCTTACTTCGACAACGGAATAAAACTGCTCAACGGCAAAGGGGAAAAGTTGGGCGACGACGTCGTCTGCCTTATCGAAGACTACCTCGACAATCCCTGCGGCGCGGATATAGGTTTTGCTTCGGGCGCGGATATCGGGGCGGCGGTAGATTATGTGGCGGGAAGAAACAGCTATATGGCGCACCTCATGACGATAGTTTCCGTGCCGTTCACGGATATGAAAATAGGGCTGGACTGTGCAAACGGAGCCGCATACAACATAGCCCGAAGGGTGTTCCGCTCGCTCGGAGCAGAAGTGCATTCCGTCGGCTGCCGACCCGACGGTCTTAACGTCAACGACGGAGTGGGTTCGACTCATATCGGAGCGCTGAGAAATCTCGTTTCGGAAAGAGGGCTCGACATAGGCTTTGCGTTCGACGGGGACGGCGACCGCTGCATCTGCGTGGACGAAAAGGGTTGCGTAATCGACGGGGATGGCATACTTTATGTCCTTGCGCGCTATTTCAACGACTGCGACGCTCTTGCGGGCGAAAAAATAGTTGCAACCGTAATGAGCAATTCGGGGCTTATACATTCCCTCGGCGAGCTGGGAATAAGCGTCGAAAGGTGCGCCGTCGGGGACAGATACGTCTATGAAAAAATGTGCCGCTGCGGAGCCGTTCTCGGCGGCGAACAGTCGGGGCATATAATAGTCGGCAAGGTCGAAAATACGGGCGACGGAGTGGTTACAGCGCTGTATATGGCGCAGGCAATGAAAAATGCGGGCGTGCGCGCTTCTCAGCTTACGGACGGACTTATTATTTTTCCGCAGGTGTGCGCGTCTGTCGCCGTCCGCGATAAACAATCGGCATTTTCTCTGCGCGTCGAGGAAGAAAAAAGGCGCGCTGAAGCGCTTCTCGGTGATAAAGGAAGGGTGCTCGTTCGCCCTTCGGGAACTGAAAGCGTAGTCAGAATAATGGTCGAGGGCGCAGACGAAAACCTGTGCATAAAGTTGTGCGACAGGCTGGTCTGTGCCGTGGAAGGAGGCTCGTTATGTGCGGAATAGTCGCTTATGCGGGCGAAAGACCCGCTGCCGAACTGCTTTATTCGGGGCTTGAAAAGCTCGAATACCGCGGATACGACTCCGCGGGCATAACAACGCTGTGCGACGGAAAGTTCCAGACGGTGAAGCACGGCGGCAGAGTGCTTAAATTGAAGGAATATATCCCCTTTATGCGCGGCAGGGTGGGGATAGGGCACACGCGCTGGGCGACGCACGGCGAGGCGAACGATTTGAATGCTCATCCGCACAGCTGCGGTAAGTTTTCTGTCGTGCACAACGGCATTATAGAAAACTATGCCGCGCTCAAAGCCGAACTAATTTCGCTCGGGCACGTCTTTCTTTCGGAGACCGACAGCGAGGTCGTGGCGCACCTGTTGGATTATTATTATGACGGCGACGTTATGCAAGCCCTTGCCAAGACCTGTTCGCGCCTTAAAGGATGTTGGGCGCTCGCCATTCTCTGCCGCGATACCGAGGGCTTTGTTGCCGTCAGCCGCGGAAGTCCCGTCATAATAGGCGAGGGGGAGGGTGAATATTTTGCCGCCAGCGACATACCCGCGATAGCCGACCGCGCGGGCAGGTACTGCGTGCTCGAAGACGGCGACTGTGCCGTCGTTACCCCTTCGCGGTGTATAATTTACGACGGGGAATTCAAGGAAGCGCACCGAGCTTTCGTGCCCGTCGAAAGCGATTTTTCTGACGGGCTGAAAGACGATTGCCCGCACTATATGTTGCAGGAAATACGCTGCAACGCCCGCACGATAAGGGCTACATGCCAGAAGTTCGGCTTTGCTGCGGACGCAGAAAAACTTTTTTTGCGCCTGCACGGCGCGGATAAAATAGTGTTTGTCGGCTGCGGCACGGCATACAATTCAACATTGGCGGCAAAGAGGCTGTTTTGCGGAGCATACGGCTGCTTCGTGGAGGCGGTAATCGCCAGCGAGGCGAGGTATAATCCCCCTGCGGTAACGGGCAATTCAGTGGTGATAGCCGTCAGTCAGAGCGGCGAAACGGCGGACACGTTAAAGGCGGCTTCAATCTTAAAGGAGGCGGGGGCTTACCTCATAGCCGTAACAAATACGGGCTATTCCGCCATAACGAGAATTGCCGACAAAGTTCTGCCCGTTTGCGCGGGAAGCGAAATTTGCGTCGCTGCGACAAAGAGCTATACCGGTCAGCTCGCCTGCTTTCACCTCATGGCTTCTCTGCCCGATTTTTCCGAGCGCAGCCGCGAGCTTTTAAAGGTGGCGGACGAGGTTGAAAAACTCGCGTTCGACAAGGAGTTTTCATCAAAAATCGCAGAGCTGTGCGTCGCTTCGCGGGCGGTATTTTTCATAGGCAGGGGAGGGGACGCCGACGTCGCCACGGAAGCCGCGCTCAAGCTCAAAGAAGTTTCGTATATTTTCAGCGACGGCTATCCCGCGGGCGAACTCAAACACGGCACGCTCGCGCTCATTGACGAGGATGTTTTGTCCGTCGTGATAATATGCGACGAGGCCCTCGCCGAAAAGAGCAAGACCGCCGTCGAGCAGATTTTGTCGAGGAGGGGCAAAGTGGCGCTCGTTACAACCCTTCCCGAAGTTTATAGCGAACTTGACGAGAGGGTGAGCGCGGCGTGGCTGCTTCCGCACGTACCCTCGCACCTTGCGCACTTCGTTTCGGCGGAAGCCCTTCAGCTTGTAGCTTACCGCGCCGCCGTGCTCGCAGGCAGGGACCCCGACAAGCCGCGCAATCTGGCAAAGAGCGTTACCGTCGAGTAAACTTTTCCTCGCAAGCCTTATATAACAAAGAGTTGACATGTAAAAAGCAAAAAAGTATAATGTCTGTAAACTTTGTTTTGGCGAGGTGAGAATATGCAATGGGTACTCGTAACGGGCGGCGCGGGGTTTATCGGCAGCCACACCGTTGTTGAACTTTTAAATAACGGATACGGCGTTGTCGTCGTGGATAATCTGTCAAATTCAAGCGCGGAAAGCCTCAGACGCGTAAAAAAGATAACGGGCAAAGACGTCGAATTCGTCAAGGGCGACGTGCGCGACAGGGCGCTTCTCGAAGGCGTGTTTTCTTCGCGCAAAATCGACTGGGTAATACATTTTGCCGGTCTGAAAGCCGTGGGTGAGTCGTGCGCAAAGCCTATTGAGTATTACGACAATAACCTGTGCGGCACGCTCGTTCTTCTCGATGTAATGAGAAAACACGGCTGCAAGAAGATAGTTTTCTCGTCATCTGCGACCGTTTACGGCACGCCCGAAAGGCTGCCTTTGGACGAAACTTGCAGGGTGGGCGGCACTACCAATCCCTACGGAACGAGCAAATATTTTCAGGAAATTATGCTCAGGGACGTCTATGCGGCGGATAAGGAGTGGAGCATAGTGCTTTTGCGCTACTTCAATCCCGTCGGCGCGCACGAAAGCGGACTTATCGGCGAGGACCCCAAGGGTATTCCCAACAACCTTATGCCATACGTCGCGCAGGTGGCTTCGGGCAAACTCAAATGCATTCACGTATTCGGCAACGATTATCCCACTCCCGACGGCACGGGCGTGAGGGACTATATCCACGTAGTTGACCTCGCGACGGGGCACGTAGCGGCTATCCGCCATTGCGAAGAGGCGGGCGTCTATACCTATAATCTTGGCACGGGCAACGGTTACAGCGTGCTCGATATGATACACGCCTTCGAAAAGGCGTGCGGCAAGACGCTCCCTTACGTTATCGAAGGCAGACGCCCCGGCGATATCGCTGCGTGCTATGCTTCGTCCGAAAAGGCGGCGCGCGAGCTCGGCTGGAGGGCTAAATACAATCTCGAAGATATGTGTGCCTCGCAGTGGAAGTGGCAGAGCGGCAATCCCGACGGCTACAACTGCTGAAAAGCTCAAAGCGGCATAAATTAAAAAAAACGCCGCGGCGGAAAATTTTCCGCCGCGGCTGATTTTTTGCCTTATATAATTATAATAATGTTATTTTGCGGGTTCAAGGTATTTGTCCCGCATTGTTTTTATGTCTTCGTCGGTAACGTCTAAAACTTCCTTGCAGTAATTTATCACGCTGCCGTACTTTGTCTTGACTTCGTTCATGGTTTCTTCGATGTATCTGGGCTTTGCCGCCATCATTCCGAAGAGTATTTTTTTGAACCTGCCGACTAAGGGAGCAATCACCAGACCGAACCTGTTCCAGAAAAATTTTCTCCTCTGGAAGCGGTGAGAGGCTACGTAATCTTCGACGATAATTTTTTCATCTACGCCGAGCAGACTTTCAACCAGCATTGCAACAAGCCCCGCGCGGTCCTTTCCGCCGCTGCAATGCCACAGCATGCAGCCGTCGTTTTCTGTTATTATGCGCATGAGCTGTTTTAAAAGCGCCACGGGTTCTTCGGAAAAAAGCACCATTTTGTACATCGCGACCATATAATTGTCCGCGGTGCCGAATTCGTTTTTTATCCTGCGCGACTCAATAGCCATCGTGCGCGTCATGCTCTTTTCCCTAGTTATGCCGGGCGTCGCCGTGCAAAGAAGGGGCAGATGGATATATTTTACGCCCTCGATCACGGTGTCGGGATATTCCTCGCATTCTGTAAAAATGCGCAGGTCAACTATGGTTTTAAGTCCCATAGCCTTTAATTTTTCAACCGTTTCGTCGGGCAATTTATAAAGTTTTCCGCTGCGTATCAGCTTGCCGTGCTTTATAACCCGTCCGTCTGCGGCGGGCATTCCGCCGAGGTCGCGGGTATTGAACAGCTTTTTCAGTTGCAGTCGTTTTATGTGCATAATGTTATTTTATCACAGCCTTTTATTTTCGTCAAGAGCGGAAAAGGTCGTTTGTCGGCTATTTTTTTGGGTTAATTATTGCCTTTTATTCTTTTTTTAATTGCTTCGGGCGTCTTTGAAGTGCTGCGCGGGACAATAATTATATAAAGATACAAAAAATTTGTGTCCGAATGTTTAACGCCGCCTTTTGCGAGTTATATTTAAACTGTAAACCAAATACGGGAAAAGAAAAATGTCAAAGAAAAAAGATGAACTGAAACACAGCGACGAAGAGGAGCTGATGCCCGTTGAAAACAGCGAGCAGGAAACCCCGGCGCCGGAAGAGGAGAAGAAACAAACTTCAGAACCCTCCGAGCTGGAAAAAGCTCTCGCTTCGGCTGAAGATTACAGGCGAAAGTGGTATTCGGTTTCCGCCGAGTACGACAACTTCCGCAAGCGCAACCAGGCGGCTGTGGCTCAGGCTTATGCCGACGGCAAGGCAGAAGCGATTTTGAAACTTCTGCCCGTCGCAGACAACTTCGGTTACGCTTACGAAAGCGCTTCCGACGAAAAGACGAAGGCTGGTATCGATAAGATAATAAAGAATTTCAATACCATCGTCGCCTCTCTCGGAGTAGAAGAAATAGCCATAAGCGTCGGCGACGCGTTCGATGAAAGCGTTGCGGAAGCAATAATGAACGTGCCTTGCGGCGAGGGCGAACAGCCCAACACCATAAACAAGGTACTTAAAAAAGGCTACCGCCGCGACGGAAAAGTAATCCGCTTCGCGCAGGTAGTGGTTACAATCTGAAATTCACAGAAAAGTTAAGGAGTTTATAATATTATGGGAAAAGTTATCGGTATAGACTTAGGAACAACTAACTCGTGCGTAGCGGTTATGGAAGGCGGCGAACCTGTCGTCATTCCCAACAGCGAAGGCAACAGAACCACTCCTTCGGTGGTTTCATTCAAATCTGACGGCAGCAGAATAGTCGGTCAGGCGGCAAAGCGTCTCGCAGTCGCACAGCCCGATAAAACTGTCATATCCATAAAGCGCCATATGGGTGAAAATTACAAGGTAAACATCGATAAAGGATATTCCCCTCAGGAAATTTCCGCGATGATCCTTTCCAAGCTCAAGGCGGATGCGGAAAGTTATCTCGGCACGAAGGTTACCGACGCCGTAATAACCTGCCCCGCATACTTCAACGACAGCCAGCGTCAGGCAACCAAGGACGCGGGCAAAATCGCGGGACTTAACGTTCTTCGTATAATAAACGAGCCCACGGCGGCAGCTCTCGCTTACGGCCTCGACAAGCAGGAAGGCAGCCAGAAGGTCATGATTTACGACCTCGGCGGCGGTACGTTCGATGTATCTATTCTCGAAATAGGCGACGGAGTATTCGAAGTGCTTGCAACCAACGGCGATACCCACCTCGGCGGCGATGACTTCGATAACAAGATTATAGATTACCTCGTAGATACCTTCAAGAAGGAAACGGGCGTCGATCTTTCCAAAGACAGAGCGGCTATGCAGAGGCTCAAGGAAGCGGCAGAAAAGGCTAAGATAGAGCTTTCCGGCATGACCACGACCAACATCAACCTTCCCTTCATAACGGTAGTTGACGGTCAGCCTCAGCATCTCGATATCGACCTTTCGAGACAGAAGTTCGATAACCTTACATCCGACCTCGTCGAGCGTACGGTCGAACCCATGAGAAAGGCTATGCAGGATGCAGGTCTCACCTACGCAGATATCAAGAAAGTAATACTTGTCGGCGGTTCGACGCGAGTTCCCGCCGTCTATGAAAAAGTAAAGCAGATTACCGGCAAGGAACCCTTCAAGGGCATCAACCCCGATGAATGCGTCGCTATCGGCGCGGCAATTCAGGGCGGCGTGCTCTCCGGCGAAGTAAAGGACGTCCTTCTTCTCGATGTCATGCCCCTTACGCTCGGTATCGAAACTCTCGGCGGCATATCCACGCCTCTTATCGAAAGGAATACCACTATTCCCGTAAAGAAGAGCCAGGTATTCTCCACCGCGGCAGATAACCAGCCCGGCGTTGAAATCAACGTCCTTCAGGGCGAAAGAAAATTTGCCCGCGACAACAAATCGCTCGGCAGGTTCATGCTCACCGATATACCTCCCGCACCCAGAGGAGTTCCTCAGATAGAGGTTACGTTCGATGTCGATGCAAACGGCATAGTCAACGTAACGGCAAAAGACCTCGGTACGGGCAAATCGACGAATATCACTATTACCGCTTCGACAAATCTTTCCGAAGAGGAAATCGACAAGGCGGTCAAGGATGCCGAAAAGTACGCAGAAGAAGACAAGAAGCGTAAAGAGGCAGTCGATAACAAGAACAACCTCGAAGGCATGATAGACAGCCTCGAAAAGACTTTGAAGGAAGCTGGCGACAAACTCTCCGAAGACGACAAGAAGACGGTTGAAGACGCAATCGCATCTGCAAAGACCGAACTCGAAAGCGGAGACGACAGCCGCATAAGAGAAGCATACGAAAAACTGACGCGCGATGTTCAGCCCGTAGTTGCAAAGATGTATCAGCAGGCACAGGGTGCTGCGGGCACTTCAACTGACGGCGGCAACGGCGACGATACCGAATTCAGTCAACATAACTGATAAAGAAATTTTGTTTTAAGGCAGCGCGCGGATTTCCCCGCGCGCTGCTATAACGGTTTATAAAAGATTATGGCAACAGAGAATAAGAAAAACTATTACGAAATACTCGGCGTTTCAAAGACTGCGACGCAGGACGAAATAAAGTCGGCTTACAGAAAGCTCGCCAAGCAGTATCACCCCGACTTTCACCCCGGCGATGCCGCCGCGGCTGAAAAGTTCAAGGAGATAAACGAGGCGAACGCAGTTCTTTCCGACGAACAGAAGCGCAAGCAGTACGATTACGAGCTCGAACATCCCGGCATGGGCGGGGGCAATCCGTTCTCGGGCGGCGGCAACCCGTTCTCAGGCGGGGGCAATCCGTTCTCGGGCGGTTTCGGCGACATAAGCGATATCTTTTCGTCTATGTTCGGCGGCGGTTTCGGCGGTTCGCAGAGGCAGGGTCCCGCGCGCGGCGCGAATATCGAGCAGACGGTAAGGCTATCTTTCCTCGACGCCATAAAGGGCTGTTCAAAGGAGATAAGCTATTTCCGCAACGAGCCCTGCCGCACATGTAACGGCACGGGCGCAAAGGACGGAACGGCGTTCAAAAAATGCGCAAAGTGCGGCGGCAGCGGCAGAGTAAAGTATCAGCAGGATACAATCTTCGGCAGAACCATTCAGGTGGGAGTATGTCCCGATTGCGGCGGCACGGGCAAAAACATAATAGACAAATGTCCCGACTGCAAAGGCAAGGGCGTAATACGCAACCAAACGCGCTTTACGATTAATATTCCCGCAGGCGTAGATAAAGACAGCTCAATGCGCAAGCGCGGCTATGGTCAGGCTGTTCAGGGCGGCGAGCCCGGCGACCTGTATATCTATTTCCAGATAGAGCCGCATAAACTGCTCAGAAGGGAAGACAAAGACTTGTTCGTTACCGTTCCCATTTCTTATAAAACGGCAGTCGTCGGCGGCAAAATCCAGGTCCCCGCGATTGACGACACGATAGAGCTTGCAATTCCCGCAGGCACCGCCTCGGGCACCCGCTTCTGCATAAGGGGAAGGGGCGTCAAGACGGTTAACGGCACGGGCAATCTGTACGTTGACGTGCAGATAGATATCCCCACCAAGCTCACCCGCGACCAGATAAAGAAGCTGACCGACTTCGAAGACAGCGTTCCTTTAAGGTCGTGCGACAACATGCAGAGGTTTTCAAGCAACGTCTCCGCCGTTTACGGCAGAAACATCGACAAACAATAATGGTTTCATTTATCCGCGCTTCTGCGCGGATATTTTTTTGTCTTAAATGCAATATGGCTGTCCGATACTTGTGAATATTATCGACAGTTGCTCTCGGTATTGTCGTTGGAACGCCGCCAGATTGTTGATAACTGCCCCAAAACCGTTTTTTTAAGCCTTAAACGGGCGGGTTATCAACAAAAAGTTGTGCACAAAAATTATTTCGAAATGAATAAAAAACATATATTTGCGAAAAGTTATCAACAATTTATTCAAAAAGCGACAAAAAACAGTATAATTTGAGCTTTTTTTATGCCGTGTCAGTCTCATAATGAATAAAGTTATCAACATTTGCATAAATATTTATGCGCTTGAGGGATTGACGAAAAATTAAGGCGGCTCGAGGCAAAATTTTGCATATTGACCGCAGGCGCTCAATATGGTATAATTCAGATAAGTAAAGCAAGGAGCGTATGATTATGGCAAGGTCATGGTTCGGAAACATAATTAATTTCTGGTCTAAGGCGGACAGAAAGTATAACAAGCTCAAAGCCGACGAGGAGAAGAGGGAAAATTCCGTAAGTCTCGGAGTGCGCGGCATAATACAGGCAATTTTGTCTGCGGCATTCGTCGTGCTGTTCGTGTTCGGCGGCGTATTCTGCTTTTCAAAGACGGAGTTCGAGCTTGCAGGACTGTTGTTAATACTTGGCGGAGTTTTATCGCTGTTGTGCGGACTTGCGGTGCTTGTGCAGGGGGTTATCGGCGCGCTGATATATGTAATTTATCAGATGAAGCTCAATAAGCGCGCCGTCGGCTGGATTTCGCTTGTAATCTGGTTCATATGTCTGGGCGGAGCGATTGCCGCATCGGTAGTGATTATCGGCATTTTATAAAAAAGCAGTCTTATAAAGCAAAAATTGCGACCGCGGGGACGGAAATTCCGTCCCCGCGGTTTATTTTGAAAGGGCAAGAGTTATAAAAAACAGCGCATCTGAAATCAGATGCGCTGAACAAATTTTTATTGATTAAATAAAGATAATAAGTACGCCGACGAGAAGCCCTATAAGCATTGCAAACGCGGGCGCTTTGGAACGCCATATCAGTATGGATTCGGGCAGAAGTTCGCCGAATACCACATAAAGCATGGCGCCGCTTGCAAAACTGAGCGAAAGGGACAGGCTTACGGGACCTATCGTGCCGAGACCGAAACCTATCATAGCGCCTACGATAGTGGGGGCGCCCGTAATAGCTGTAATAATTGTAGCCTTCGGCTTGCTCATTCCGCCCGCAATTAGGGGGACGGAAACGCTCATCCCTCGGGTATGTTGTGCAGACCTATAACAATGGCGAGGGCAAGACCGCTGGTTAAAGCAAGTCCCGCATCTGGTGTCTGCGCGTAAGATGTGCCTATAACCATGCCTTCGGGCAGGTTGTGCAGCGCGATTGCGCAAGCCATTACTATGCCGCCAATGAAAAGACCGCTCCTCGTGTTGCTCTTTTTATGTACTTCGTAGTGGTCGCTGTGAATTAATTCGGAAAGCTGGTCGGCAGTCTTGGGGTGGTTTTTGTCGATGTGCGGCACTTCGTGGTTGGTAGCTTTGTCTATCCAGAAGTTGAGAAGATATACAACTCCGTAACCGACGATAACCATTCCTATTACCATAAAGGTATTCCATATTTCGCCGCCGTTCTGTCCCAAAGCGTCCAAAAGCAGGTCAAGACATACTACGGCAAGCATAACGCCGCCGGCAAAACTTAAAAGCAGGCTGACAACCTTTTCGGAATTGCGGTTGAAGAGCGCGCCTATAAGTCCGCCTAAACCCGTTCCGCCGATGCCTGCGATTGCCGTGATAATCACAATCAGTGCAAAGGTACTCAATTTTTTACATCTCCACATAAATGGGCAGTCGGACTGCCCGAAAGTTAACCTTGGCTAACTTATTTAACAGGAAAAATATTAACAGGCGCAGGCGGATATGTCAAGCGAATGGCTTAAAAAATGATATTTTTTTTGGCGAAAATAAAATATAGTGCAAATTATTTTAAGCTAGCGCAAAAGTGCAGGGCGGGGACTTATTTAAATGGTAAAGAATGTAGTCTGTTTTATGACGACAATGGAGGTGGAAATATAGTTTAGTAAAATGGCATATTTACTCAGAAGGTAATTTTTATGTTGCAATGTGAAAACTTAAATAAAATAGAGCGGCGGTTACTTTGCATGAGCAACCGCCGCTCTGTTTGTCTATTCGTGATAAATGATTTCTTTATTGCGTTGTTTTGCGTAATTTATTTCTTCCCAAACAGATTTGCCTATATAGCCTCCAATATTAACAACGTAAATGCCGTCGGATATGTCTATCTTTTTAAAATGCGCCGTTTCAAGATTTTTAAGTTGAGCCCCACCTATATCGCCGCCGTCGCAATACGCGGGCTGCAATACACAGTAACCCTTTTGGGTTTCGAGTTTAAAAGCTATATCCTTCATCTGCTAAGAGAAGCGCATACTTCCGCAAATTGTAATAATTTTCATTGTCAAAGCCTTAATATTTTATAGGATAATTATAGCACGGAAATCTGAAATTTCAATAATGCAAAGAATGTAATTTAAAATTTATGTGTTGTCAGCATCTTGCCATGATTTCAGAGTTTAATGTTGACTTTTTATAAAAATTCACATAGAATATAAATACCTTAATAAATAAGGGCTTCGCTTTATGCGTTGCACGGCTGAAATGTCGTGGCATAGGTTTATACGGGCTTCGGCCCGTATATTTTCTTTCTGTTAACGGTAATGTGCTCGCTCCAATAATTTTATACAAAGCCGACCAATCGAGACTAGCGGCGCAATAAGTTTTGCGCAATAATTTCAATACATGTGCGCCGCTACGCAACTCGCCTCCGATTAGCTGTAAAACAAAAAGAACGAAAGGCAAAACCTTTCGTTCTTTTTGTGGTGCACCGTAAGGAGTTCTCACCCGTCTCGCAAGGCGTAAGGGAAACGCCTCGCTCGGTCATCGCTCGCACTTTACTATGTGCTCGCTCATCTCAAAACGCCAAAATCTGCCAAATCAAGGCAGGTTTTGAAAACGCGTTTTTCGTCCTTCGGTTCGACGGAACCAAAGTCATGGGGATAAGCTCTATACATATAACAAAAAAACCTAAGCCGAATTCGACTTAGGTTTTTTGTGGTGCACCGTAAGGAGTTCGAATCCCTAGCCTTTGGTTCCGTAGACCAACGCTCTATCCAGTTGAGCTAACGGTGCATATTTGTTGCGGCTGCGCGGGCTTCCCCGACGCGGGCTTCCCCGAACAGCCTAATTATTTTACTAAATGAATTTTATTTTGTCAAATACTTTTTATTCTTTTTGTCCACAAAATATAATTTTCGTAAGGTTTTAAGTCGGCGAGCCAATGTTAAAAACCATCTTTATATAATTTTAAATTGTCTGTGCGGCGGGCGGCGAAGGATGATAATTAAGGCGTAACAATTAACATGTCAAATACTGTTGACTTATAAATTTAAAGTGATATACTACTTTGAGGTATCATGTAGAGAGGTTATTTTTTTATGTCAGCAAATCGCCGCGCGCGCACGCTTTCGCTTACGCAGGGTTCGCTTTTCAAAAACATTTTTATCTTCAGCCTGCCGCTCATGCTTTCAAATGTGTTGCAGGTCCTTTTTAACATGTCAGACGTCGCCGTCGTGGGGCGTTTCGGCACGCCCGACGCGCTCGGCGCAGTCGGCTCCACGACTACGTATGTCTCTCTTTTTACGGGGCTGCTCATAGGCATGGGCACGGGCGTCAATTCTATAATTGCCCAGCGAATAGGTGCGGGCGACGACGATGGAACTTCCCGCACGTCGCATACCGCGCTGCTTGTAAGTATTGCTTTCGGCGTCTTCGTTTCGCTGGCGGGAATAGCGCTCGCGCGCCCCGTTCTTACCGCTATGGGCACCAAGCCCGAATTCATCGACGGCGCGCTTCTGTACGTTTACATATATTTCACGGGCTCTGCGGCGACTTCCGTTTATAACTACGGAAACGGCGTATTCTCCGCCGACGGGGACACCAAAAGACCGCTCATTTATCTCGCGACGGCGGGCATAACCAACGTCCTTCTCAATCTGTTCTTCGTGATAGTATGTAAAATGTCTGTCGCCGGCGTCGCTACGGCCTCGTCGATATCACAATGGCTGTCCGCCGCGCTCATACTTGTCGCGCTGTTCAGGTCGCGCCGCCCTTACAGGCTCAGGCTGAGCTGCATGAAGCCCGACCTTATCATAGCAAAGCGCGTGCTCCTTCTCGGAGTGCCTGCGGGCGTGCAGAACGCCGTGTTCCAGGCGGCAAATCTCTTTATTCAGTCGGGCATAAATTCCTTCGATAGAACGGTGGTGGAGGGCAACACCGCTGCCGTCAACGCCGATACTCTCGTCTTTGAAATAATGGCTGCGTTCTATACCGCCTGCACGAGTTTTATGGGTCAGAATTACGGTGCGGGCAAGCGCGAAAGAATACTGCGCTGTTACTTTATAAGTATGGGATATGCGTTTGCGTTCGGGTTGGTGTTCGGACTGTTGCTGTTTGCTTTCGGCGATATATTCTTGTCGCTCTTTACGGGCGATCCAGCTGTCATCGAAGCAGGAGTCAAGCGACTTGCCATAATGTGTCTTTCCTATTCGATCTCTGCGTTTATGGACGGTTCGATAGCCGCCGCCCGCGGTCTGAATAAAACGTTCATACCGACGATAATAGTCATGCTCGGTTCGTGCGTATTCAGAATTTTTTGGGTTTACGTCATATTCCCCATTGGCGGCACGACTACGATTTTATACCTTCTTTATCCCGTTTCGTGGGCGATAACGGCGGTGGCGGAGATAATCTATTTCATATTCGCTTACCGCGGCGCTGTAAAGGTGCTTTCCCGCCCGAAATCATCGGACAATTCGGTTTATGAGGCTAAAATAGTTGTATAAAACTAATATACCCGTATATATTATAAAAAAGCGCCTCATAACACTTGCAAAGACGCGTGTAAAATGTTATAATATAAAAAATTTTTTAATAAGGGGGATATATGGACGACCCATCTAAGCCAAGTTGCGCGTGCAACTGTTTGAGGCTGCGCGCTCACTTCGTTTTGGAAAGACCTCCTCTCAATTTGTAAGAGCTGACTTGTTTTACACTATCGCTTAAAAAATAAATTGGAGGAGTATATGAATCAGGTAGTTTTAATTATAATAATTTTAGTCTGTCTCGTGTTTTCGGCCTATTTCTCGGCGACCGAGACGGCGTTTACGACGCTCAATAAAGTGCGTATAAAGACAAAGGCAGAGGACGGCAACAAGAGGGCAAAGCTCGTTTTAAAGCTCGTCAATGACTATGACAGATTGTTGTCAACCATACTTATAGGTAACAACATAGTCAACATTCTGGCATCGTCGATGGGTACGTTGCTGTTTATACAGTGGTGTAACGGCAATTCGGACCTCGCTTCCGTGCTATCAACGGTTGCGCTGACCATTCTCGTGCTTATTTTCGGCGAAATATCTCCCAAGAGCCTCGCCAAAGAATATCCCGAAACGTTCGCTTCATTCTCTGCGCCCATAATAAATGCGCTCATATATGTGCTTATACCCGTCAACTTCCTTTTCTCTCTTTGGAAAAAGTTGTTGAATAAGATTTTCAAGAGCAAAGAAGACAGCACGATAACCGACGACGAACTCATCACTATAGTCGATGAAGCCGAACATGAGGGCGGCATCAACGCTCAGGAATCCGAGCTTATAAAGAGCGCGATAGAGTTCAACGATCTCGAAATAAAGGACATACTCATCCCCCGCGTGGATGTAGTTGCGGTGGATATAAACACGCCTCCCGACGAGGTTTGCAACATATTCCTCGAAACGCGTTTCTCGCGTCTTCCCGTTTACAGGGATACGATAGACCACATCGTCGGCATACTTCACGAAAAAGATTTCATCAAGCAGCGCGAAGAGCAGAATTTCAGCATAGAAAAGATTGTAAAACCCGCTGTTTTCGTAGTTGCTACGGCTAAAATTTCAGACGTTTTAAAGCAGCTCCAGAAGTCCAAATCGCATATGGCGGTTGTTTCGGGCGAGTTCGGCGATATCATAGGCATCGTTACGATGGAAGATATCCTCGAAGAGCTTGTCGGCGAAATATGGGACGAACACGATGAAGTTCTTTCCGATATTTCCCAGATTGGCGAGAACGAGTTCAAGGTGCTCGGCAGCGTGTCAATAAACGATTTTGCCGACTATTTCTATCTCGGCGACATCGAATGCGACAGCCAGACTGTCGGCGGCTGGGTAATGGATATGCTCGGCAAGGTTCCCGCGACTAACGACATACTCGTTTACGAAAACCTTACCATAACGGTTACCCGTACCGAGTTCAGGCGCATAACCGAACTTCACGTTACGGTTGCTCCCAAAGAAAACGAAGAAGATGAATAATAAAAATGCGCACGCCCCGCGTGCGCATTTTTTTTAAAAGGCTACATAAAAAATGTTTGTAAAATGCGGCGCAATGTGTTATACTGTATTTACAAATATAAAAATACGGAGATACCATTTATGGCTAAGATAACCAAAGATACTCTCATTGTGGATTGCCTCAAAATTAATCCCAACAGCGCTGAAATTTTGCAGGCGGTCGGCATGCATTGCCTCGGCTGTGCAATGGCTCACGGCGAAACTATCGAGGAAGCCGTTTTTGTTCACGGCAACGACCTCGACGCTCTGCTTGCAAAGCTCAACGAGGGCGTGAAGGACTGATTGCTTCCGCTTCGCAAAAATTGAGCAGACTGATCTATTGAAGAGTGGGCGCGCCAACGCATTATGCGTTGGCGCGCTTTACCATTTATGCCAAAATCTTTGCATTGCGCTTGCGCGGGGAGGTATTGTATAATAATCCTGCAAATAAATTCAGGAGGATACATATGAAACGCAATTGCAAATGGCTGTGCGCTCTGGCAGTGCTGTCCGCAATGACTTTTGCCGGTTGCGCGGCGGCACCGTCCGCAGGCGAAGTGGCGGACGGCGGAGTAACGGAGGGGGAAGAATCTATTCTGCCCGACGCTCCTTTAAATCCGCCCGAGGACCTTCCCGAAAACGAACAGCCGCAGATTAATTACGTAACCTACATAAAAATGACCGCTGACGGAGTAAATATACGCAGCGGTGCGGGTGCGAATTACAAATCGCTCGGCTATGCGGAAAAAAATACCCTTTATTCCGTATCCGATACCGTTGGTAACTGGTACAAAACATATTATAAAGGAATGGAGGCGTACATATACAAAGACTTCTGTCTGCTTGTCGAGTTCGAAGCTGCTTCGGACAAGGTCGAAAAGGTGATAGAAGAGGGCACAAAACACATGGGCGTAAAGTACGTTTACGGCGCAACGCGCTATCACAACGGCAAGGGCGTCCTGCTTTCGGGCTTTTCCGCGCAGGCGTTCGACTGCTCTTCGCTCATGCAGTATATGTTCAAGAAGGGCGCGGACGTCAATTTGCAGGTTACTACCCGCACGCAGGTCGTTCAGGGTAAAACTGTTACGGACGGGCTCAGGCGCGGCGACCTCATGTTCTTCACAAACGCTTCGCGCAAGAACAATACTGGCGTCGAGCGCATCGGGCACGTCGCTCTCTACCTCGGCAACAATTACATTCTTCACACGGCTTCGGACTATGCGAAGATAGAACAGATATCTTCTACCCGCTGGAGCTACTACATTCAGTCGCAGAGAATGATTTAAAACTGACGGTACAAAAAAGCGCAGAGGCGCGGACGCATAAATGCGTCCGCGCCTCATTCTGTTTTATTATAAAACTTTCAGTTGGCGGCGCCGTCCCGGGCGGCGGTTATAAATTGATTTGAAAGCGTTACTGTCCGCATGTATGCGCGCACATATGCGTGCGCACTATTATAATATATAAGTGCGTATAAAATCACGTGCCTGAAAATTAAAATCAGTTCGGGCGCACGTGCGCCGCGCTTCATTCGCGGTTGTCGTCTTTTGGACCCGTGATAAAATCTCCGACGGAAGGGGCGTTTTCCTTTGGTTCGCAGTTGTTTTGCAATCTTTTGAAAAGCAACATGAGGAAAGTGCAGGCTGCGGCGCATATGACGCACAGCACGCCCCACCACCAATCGAAGTAAACAAATACAAATATCGTAACCGCGCAGAGCGCAGCCGCCAGCACGCAGAAGATAATGCGTAAAGTTCTGTACATATCGCGTTTCATACATATATAATATATGTTATCGCGCATTAATGCAAGCAAAAGAGGGAGCAGGCTCAAAACGGGTCTGTTAAGCTGTAAATTATGTTACAAATTAACAAAAATTTATATGTATTATCCAAAATAAAAATTTGTCGAAAAGTTTCGCATTGTGTTGACTTGGGACACAAATATTGATATTATAGACGAGCTGTGTGACGGAGCGGTGCTTCAAAAAGCCGCTCACGGAGCTTCAAAAAGCATTTAAAAATTTTTAAAAAAGTTTTGAAAAATGCTTGACAAACAATAACGACTGTGTTATGATAGTCAAGCTGTCGCAAGGAAATGTCCTTCAAGGACAAGCCAAGCGAAATAAATAAAAAACTTTTTAAAAAAGTTTTGAAAAATGCTTGACAAAGTATTAACCGATGTGTTAATATAGAAAAGCTCTCGCGACAGAGCACCGAACGAAGTTCGGTAAATGCAGTTTAAAAATTGAATAGAAGGAAACGATTTTATTTATCGAATTTGATAAAAAGTTTCTGTCAATAACTTTGAAGTACATTAGTACCACAAAGCAAAGTCAGCAAAGATAATGACTAAAATAGTCGAGATAGAGCCACGAACTTTTTAAAGTTTGTGTTTTATACAAATTAAACTCAAGAGTTTGATTCTGGCTCAGGATGAACGCTGGCGGCGTGCTTAACACATGCAAGTCGAATGTAGTTTACTACATGGCGGACGGGTGAGTAACGCGTGAGCAATCTGCCCATATCTGGGGGATAACAGTTGGAAACGACTGATAATACCGCATAATATCATTTTAGGGCATCTTTTAATGATCAAAGATTTATCGGATATGGATGAGCTCGCGTCTGATTAGCTTGTTGGTGAGGTAACGGCCCACCAAGGCGACGATCAGTAGCCGACCTGAGAGGGTGATCGGCCACATTGGGACTGAGACACGGCCCAAACTCCTACGGGAGGCAGCAGTGGGGAATATTGGTCAATGGAGGAAACTCTGAACCAGCAACGCCGCGTGAATGATGAAGGTCTTCGGATTGTAAAGTTCTTTTCTAAGGGACGAAGAAAGTGACGGTACCTTAGGAATAAGCCTCGGCTAACTACGTGCCAGCAGCCGCGGTAATACGTAGGAGGCGAGCGTTATCCGGAATGACTGGGCGTAAAGGGTGCGTAGGTGGTTTGACAAGTTAGTAGCGTAACCCCGGGGCTCAACCTCGGAACTACTACTAAAACTGTTGGACTTGAGTGCAGGAGGGGCAATTGGAATTCCTAGTGTAGCGGTGGAATGCGTAGATATTAGGAGGAACACCAGTGGCGAAGGCGAATTGCTGGACTGTAACTGACACTGAGGCACGAAAGCGTGGGGAGCAAACAGGATTAGATACCCTGGTAGTCCACGCCGTAAACGATGAATACTAGGTGTAGGGGGTATCGACTCCCTCTGTGCCGCCGCAAACGCATTAAGTATTCCGCCTGGGGACTACGGCCGCAAGGTTGAAACTCAAAGAAATTGACGGGGACCCGCACAAGCAGCGGAGCATGTGGTTTAATTCGACGCAACGCGAAAAACCTTACCAGGCCTTGACATTGAGTGAAAGTCTTAGAGATAAGACCCTCCTTCGGGACACGAAAACAGGTGCTGCATGGTTGTCGTCAGCTCGTGTCGTGAGATGTTAGGTTAAGTCCTGCAACGAGCGCAACCCTCATATGTAGTTGCCATCATTCAGTTGGGCACTCTGCATAGACTGCCGTGGTTAACACGGAGGAAGGTGGGGATGACGTCAAATCATCACGGCCCTTACGGCCTGGGCTACACACGTGCTACAATGGCTATTACAAAGAGTTGCAATACAGCAATGTGGAGCGAATCTCAAAAAGATAGTCTCAGTTCAGATTGTGGGCTGCAACCCGCCCACATGAAGTCGGAGTTGCTAGTAATCCCGAATCAGCATGTCGGGGTGAATGCGTTCCCGGGTCTTGTACACACCGCCCGTCACGCCATGGGAGTTGGGAGTGCCCAAAGTCGGTGACCTAACCGCAAGGAAGGAGCCGCCTAAGGTAATACCAATGACTGGGGTGAAGTCGTAACAAGGTAGCCGTATCGGAAGGTGCGGCTGGATCACCT
>CAJLKN010000007.1 GCA_905207235.1 uncultured Eubacteriales bacterium | reverse complement strand
ATGAAAATTTTCATTAATATTAAACATGATTTACTCTCAATAATTCCTAGTTATTATAGTAATACTTTACCACACCTTGTTATTATTTACAATAGTTAAATTCACTTTTGTTGTAAAATTTAATTATTTTTTCGTTTTGTAGCATATCTGGTTTATACCACTAAAAACATAGAGGGGAAAGCAAAATTTTGCTTTCCCCGCAGGTAATTTTATTAAATTTTAAGCAATTTTTTTAAGGCAGATAAAAAATGTATTAACAAACCGTTACGTTTTGCGTTATGGTTGTCCGCAAAAGGAACGGCTAGTTTTGCAAATAATGAGCGGTTTTAAAGGGCTTTGAGGGCGGTTATGTCAATTTCCAGATGAAGCGTTCCTTTAATGGACTGCCGTATGTACTGTTGACTTGCTTACAGAAAAATGCGCGGCCGCAGCCCTGACGGTTGCGCCGCTGCTTACTATATATTCTCCCTCCGTAATCACTCGTTTTACGATATATTCCCACATAAAGATATTTCCCCTCTTGCCCGATAGGGCTTATGATAAACTATGCCGAAGGACTTGTCTTTATGCAGAATTATGTCGCCGCAGAGCGAAAACCCGCTGATTTTTGCGAAAATCGGCGGGTTTTATTCTATTTTTTCACATTGTTATTACTCTTTATCTTCGACTTTCAAGCCCCAGCAACGGCGGCGCTTGACGAGCTGTCTGTCGAAATTTTTCCAAAGGTTCTGCACGTTGAGGTTGGTTTCGAGCTCGGGACCCGTCTCGAGATACCTGACCCCCCTTGCAATCAACCCTTCGAGGATGTGGTGCATTATTATGGCAACGGTGCCCTTGTTGGCGTGTTCGTGTCTGACGCCGATAATCATCATGTCGGCAACTTCGCACTTGTTCATTGCCTTTATGTAAGGAATTATGCCGAACGGGAAAATGCTGCCGCGGGCTTTCTGCAAGACTTTAAGCATGGAAGGCATGACGAACCCGTATGCAACGACGTGGTCGTCTTTTAGAACGACGGCGGCGAACTCGGGCACGAGCACCTGATAGATTGTAGCCATCTCCCTGCGCTTCTGCTTCTCGTTGAGCGGGCTGGTGCCGTAAAGGTGGGCAAAACTCTCGTCGAGCACGTCGAGGCACTCCATAATGTACCTGTCGAGAGACTTTTTATCCTTTTTGAGCAGAGTTTTTACGTCCAAAACTTCGTAACCGCCCCTCTTTTTTATCATTTCGGCGAGGCGGGCGAGCCTGGGGTCCATCTCTGCGGGAACGGACATGCGGTAGCAGTTCCAGTCCACCACCTTGTACGCGCCGAGTTTTTCCATATGCTCGACATAATACGGATAGTTGTAAATTTCTATGTAAGTGCTGTCTTTATCGAAGCCGTCTATGAGCATGCCTTCTTCGTTGAGGTCGGAAAAGGATATGGGACCTATGATTTCGTCCATGCCCAGCTCTCTCGCCCAGTCGAAAAGTTTATCAAAGAGCGCCTTTGTAACCTCGAAGTCGTCTATAACGTCGAAGCGGGTAAAGCGAAGCTGTTTAAGCCCCGTTTTGTTGTTAGAGCCCCTGTGCCATATGCCCGCAATTCGACCTGCGATTTTTCCGTCCTTATAGGCAAGAAACATCTTGCAGTCGGCGAAGCGGAACGCGTCGTTGACGTTGGGGTCGAATTCGGCGAATTCGTCGGCGTAAAGATTGGGGGCGGCGTAAGGATTTCCTTTGTAAAGGTCTATGAGAAATTTGAAAAACTGCTTTTTTTTGCGTTTTCCCGATATCTGCACAACTTCAATCATATTTAAAATATTCTCTCCAAATAAATTATATTTATTTTATCACTTGCAATACACTTTGTCAATTTATGTCGAAAAACGCAGGCGCAAATTTTGCCCTATAATAAAAAAATTCCCGCGGGGTGCGCGGGAATTTTTTATTTATTTTCAGTCCTCTCTGCTGTCTGAACGAAAGCAAAGCGCGTCGTCTTTGACGTCTATGGTAACAGTTTCGCCGTTGAGAACGCGGCCCGCAAGTATTTCGTCGGACAACCTATCCTCCACGCGGCGCTGGATTACCCTCTTCAAAGGGCGGGCGCCATACTCGTCGCTGTAACCTTCGTCAATGAGTTTATCCATTGCCGCAGGCGTTATTTCGAGCGAGATATTTCTGTCCCTGAGCTTTGCGCGCAGACCGTCGATTATCTTGTAGCAGATTTTACCCGCCTCCTCCTTGGTGAGTTTGCGGAAAATTATTATATCGTCCAGCCTGTTCAAAAACTCGGGCTTGAAAGACTGACGGAGAGCTTCCATAATGTTGTCTTTCATATCGTCGTAGCCGTCGCTCTGCTCGTTGCCGAAGCCGAAGCTGGTCATTTTTTTGATCTGACCCGCGCCGACGTTGGAAGTGAGTATGATTATGGTATTTTTGAAGTTGATTACCCTGCCCTTACTGTCTGTCAGTCTACCGTCGTCGAGTATCTGCAAAAGAATGTTGAATACGTCGGGGTGAGCTTTTTCGATTTCGTCGAAGAGCACAACCGAATAGGGCTTTCTTCTGACCTTTTCGGTGAGCTGACCGCCGTTGCTGTCATCGTAGCCGATATATCCCGGAGGCGCGCCGATAAGTTTGGAGACGGTGTGCTTTTCCATATATTCGGACATATCCAGCCTTATCATGAGTTTTTCGTCGCCGAACATTGCCTCGGCGAGAGCTTTTGCAAGGTCGGTCTTGCCTACGCCCGTGGGACCGACGAAAATGAACGAACCTATCGGTTTGTTGGCCTCGTTGAGCCCCGCCCGCGCTCGCCTTATTGCGCGGCAGACGGCGGAGACGGCTTCGTCCTGACCGATTATTCTTTTATGCAGGTTGTCTTCGAGGTGAAGAAGTTTTTCGCTCTCCTGCTCGGTAAGTTTCAGTACGGGCACGCCCGTCCAGCCGCTGACGATTTTTGCAATCTCTTCGCTGCCGATGGTCGGTATGGAAGCGTGATTGCCCGGACGCCATTCTGAGCTCATGGACTTGATTTTTGCCTGAACGTCGTTTATTTCATCGACCAGTTTCTGCGCCTGCGTATAATTTTCTCCGCGAGCGGCTTTGGTCTTTTCCATATTGAGGCGCTTTAAGCGCTCTTCGAGCTCTTTGAGCTCCTCGGGCGCGTTGTAGCTGTCGAGGCGGGCGCGCGAAGCCGCTTCATCAATGAGGTCGATTGCCTTGTCAGGAAGATATCTGTCGGTTATATATCTGTCCGAAAGCGTAGCCGCGGCGATTATCGCCTCGTCGGAAATTACGACCTTGTGGTGAGCTTCGTACTTGTCGCGCAGACCGCGGAGAATTTCCACGGTGTCCTCGACAGAGGGCTCTTCGACCTGAACGGGCGTGAAACGGCGCTCCAGAGCCGCGTCCTTTTCGATATATTTGCGGTATTCTTCGAGCGTGGTCGCGCCTATCGTCTGCAATTCGCCGCGGGCGAGCATGGGCTTTAAAATGTTAGCCGCGTCCATGTTTCCTTCCGAAGTCGAACCTGCGCCGACGATATTGTGAATTTCATCGATGAAAAGTATGATATTGCCGTTTTCCTTTATGGAATTTATGGCGTTTTTCAATCTCTCTTCGAAATCGCCCCTGTACTTTGCGCCCGCAACCATGCCCGCAAGGTCGAGGGAAAAGACGATTTTGCCCTTCAAAAGGTCGGGCACCTGATTGTTGACAATAGCCTGGGCGAGCCCCTCGACGACGGCGGACTTGCCGACGCCCGGCTCGCCTATGAGGACGGGATTGTTCTTCGTGCGGCGGGAAAGAACCTGAATTATTTTGTCAATTTCCTTCTTTCTGCCTATTACGGGGTCGATTTTACCCTCCCTCGCTTTCTGCGTGAGGTTGGTGCCGTACTGGGCGAGGTCGCCGTCTATATTGTCGCCTTTGCCGATATGTTCGCCCTTTACCGAATGAGCGGCGGGCTTCTTCTGGCGAGAGGAACTTCCCTCGCAGAAAAACGAAGCGAAAGGCGAAGGGAAATCGTCCTCGTCGTCCTCCTCTTCGTTGCTTATGAGCATTTCGAGCTTGGAAGCGAGGTGGGTTACGTTTGCTCCGATTGCGCGGAGTATGCGCATTGCGAGACATTCGGGCGATTCCATAACAGCATACAGAAGGTGCTCCGTGCCTGCGAGCGCGTCCTCGCCGCCGTAGTCGATTGCAATCTCCACCGCGCGTTCAAGCATGTGCTTCGTGCGCGGAGTAAATCCGTCTATCGTCGAGTTGCGGTCGGCGGAATTGATGAGGTAGTGCCTGAATTCGCTCTCGGAGACGTCGCATGCGTTGAGCACTCTGAACGCCGTGCATTCGGGCGTTGCGAGCATGGAATAAACGATGTGCTCGCTTCCTATGTATTTTGTGCCCAGCCCGTCGGCTATTTCCTGCGAACGGGCTATGACGTACTGTAAATTCTGGGAAAATCTTTTGCTTTCCATTGTCTGCACCTCCTTTTGTGCGGTGTAAGCAAACGGCGGCTTTATCTGACGCCCTTGCGGATATGCGCGGAAACGTACTCCGCACGGAAACAATCGCGCTCGGCGGGGGAAAGTTTTCTGCCCGCAAGCAGATTGATGTTTGACGGCTTCATTTTTATCATAAGTTCATCTACCCAGCTTATACCGTCCGACCTGTAAAAGCCGAGGCAGATGCCGAGTTTGAGGTTGGCGCACAGCTTTTCAAATTCCTCGCTGGGCAGCATGGCGCAGTTTGTGAGTATGCCGTACGAGCGCATACACTTATCCTTTATAACCGACGCGTCGCCAGAAGTCAGTTTTTTCCTTTCAGCCGCCTCCATTTCCGCTACGCGGACGACGACCTGTTCGACCTGCGAGAGTATCTGTTCCTCCGTAACGCCCAAAGTTACCTCGTTGGAGAGCTGATACATGTATCCCTCCGCCTGACTGCCTTCGCCGTACATGCCCCTGACCGTCAGACCCAGCCTGTTCGCGCTGGCGATTATTCTGGGCATATAGTCCGCCATTGTGAGCGCGGGGAGAAAGAGCATCACCGACGCGCGTAGTCCCGTTCCGAGATTGGTTGGGCAGGCGGTCAGGTAACCGAGCTGCTCGTCGTAAGCGAACTGCAGCGAGCGAGCTATTATATTATCCTTCTGCGACATAGTGGCGTACGCCGAGCGCAGGGAATAACCTTTTTCTATGCACTGTTCGCGGAGGTGGTCCTCCTCGTTTATCATAATAGATATATTCTGTCTTTCGTTTATGACGACGGCAGAATAATGAGGGCGCTTTAAAAGCAGCGGACTTACGAGGTGATTTTCGACGAGGTTCAATGCCTCTTCCTCCGAAATGCCGTCCATATAATAAAGTTTGAATTCGTCGATTTTGTTTATCGCCGACGAAACCGCCCTTATAATTTCCTTTGCCTGTTTGTCGTCTTTGAGCCTGGCGGGGAAAGGATATGAATTTAGATTTCTCGCGAGGCGGATGCGCGATGAAACTACCGTATTCTGCAAATTCTCACTCATGCGCGTCGCTTCCGTTCATTTTTTTCTTGATTGCGGTCATCTGCCTGTTGAGCTTGTCGGCTGCGCGGAAATCGCCCCGCATGAGCGCGACTTCGAGCTGCTCCTGCAAATCTTTGAGCCTTATGCGCAGGTCGTGTTCGGAAGAGTGATCGCCCCCCTCCTTGCCTATGTGCACCGTCTTGCCCTGTATTCTGGCTATGTACGGAACTAGCTCCTCCTTGAAGACGTCGTAACAGCTGGGGCAGCCCATAAGCCCCGTCTTTTCGTAATCTTCGAAGCGCATGCCGCAGACTTTGCAAACTTTCTGCTTTGTCGGCTTGGGCGAATCGAACAGCCCGTTGAACACGGCGTTAGCCGTAATCTGTTCGAATTCACCGTATTTGTACTGATAACACTGCTCGCAAAGATGCAGAGCGACTGTCTCGCCGCCGACGGTTTCGATAAAGTTGACCGTTGCGGGACGTTTTTTGCAATGCTGACAGATTAGCGCCATTTTTGCTCCTTAATAAAAAATACTTCACATAATATTATAAAGCAATTTTGAAATTAGTAAACAGTTTTTTGCTCTTTGTTAATTTTTTAAACGGCAAGCCGCATTTTTGCTCAATTTTAATTGAAAAATAAATGAGCTTATGTTATACTCGTTATGATTGAAAATGCTCGTGCGCTGATTTCTTAAAGGACGGCGCTCATAAAATTTTGGAGGAACACGTAATGCAATATTCAAAAGACGTTGAAAACATGATTTGCGTTGCCAAGGGCGTTTCGGGAAGATTCGAACACGGCCCCGCTCCCATCCCCGAAGAGGGTCAGTGGATTCAGGCAAAGGAAATCAAGGACATCAAAGGTCTTACCCACGGCGTGGGCTGGTGCGCACCCCAGCAGGGCGCGTGCAAACTGACCCTTAATGTAAAGGATGGCATCATTCAGGAAGCGCTCGTCGAAACCATCGGCTGCTCCGGCATGACCCACTCCGCCGCTATGGCAGCAGAAATTCTGCCCCACAAGACAATTCTCGAAGCTCTCAACACCGACCTCGTATGCGACGCAATCAACACCGCTATGAGAGAACTCTTCTTGCAGATAGTTTACGGCAGATCCCAGTCGGCTTTCTCCGACGACGGTCTCGTAATCGGCGCAGGTCTCGAAGACCTCGGCAAGGGACTTCGTTCGCAGGTCGGCACTATGTACGGCACCGCCGCAAAGGGCGTAAGATACCTCGAAATGGCTGAAGGTTACGTTCTTTCCATGGCGCTTGACAAGAACAACGAAGTGTGCGGATACAAGTTCGTTTCGCTCGGCAAAATGACCGACTTTATAAAGAAGGGTCTCACCCCCGACGAGGCTTACGCAAAATCTATCGGCACCTACGGCAGATACAGCAAGGAACAGGGCGCCGTTAAATACATTGACCCCAGAAACGACAAGGAGGTTGACTGATTATTATGGCACTTTTTGAAGGATACGAGAGAAGAGAAGCCAAAATTCTTGGCGTTCTGAAAGAATACGGCATTAATTCCATTGAAGAATGCAAAGACATCACCCTTGCAAAGGGCGTTGACTGCGATAAAATCGTGCGCGGCACACAGCCTATCTGCTTTGAAAACGCAGTCTGGGCTTATACCGTAGGCGCGGCTATCGCCATAAAGAAAGGCTGCAAAAAAGCTGCCGACGCCGCTGCCGCTATCGGTATCGGTTTGCAGAGCTTCTGCATTCCCGGCTCTGTCGCTGAAAACAGAAAAGTAGGTCTCGGACACGGCAACCTCGGTGCTATGCTCCTTTCCGAAGATACCGACTGCTTCTGCTTCCTTGCGGGACACGAAAGTTTCGCCGCTGCGGAAGGCGCAATTAAAATTGCAGAAAACGCAAACAAAGTGCGCGTTAAGCCCCTGAGAGTTATCCTCAACGGTCTCGGCAAAGACGCGGCATATATAATTTCGAGAATTAACGGCTTCACTTATTGCAGGACGAAGTTCGACCCCTATACCGAAACCGTCAAAGTTGTTGACACCATCTCCTTCTCCGACGGTCCCCGCGCAAAGGTAAAGTGCTACGGCGCGGACAACGTTCCCGAAGGCGTGGAAATAATGAAGCTCGAAAACGTTTCGGTATCCATTACCGGCAACTCCACCAACCCCACCCGCTTCCAGCACCCCGTTGCAGGCACCTACAAGAAGTGGTGCGTTGAAAACGGCGTCAAGTACTTCTCGGTTGCTTCCGGCGGCGGCACGGGCAGAACGCTTCACCCCGACAACATGGCTGCAGGTCCCGCAAGTTACGGCATGACCGACACTATGGGCAGAATGCATTCCGACGCGCAGTTCGCAGGTTCCTCCTCCGTTCCCGCTCACGTCGAAATGATGGGTCTCATCGGTATGGGCAACAACCCCATGGTCGGCGCAACGGTAGCTGTCGCAGTTGCAGTTCAGGAAGCTATGACCAAGTAATCGGCGAGCTTTCCTAGACAAATTTTGATATATCTGGTAAATTAAATGCTGTTTCAGGGGCGTCGGTGATTAACGACGCCCCTGAATTTATTTTAGTCAGCCCCGAAGGCAAAATGCCTTCGGGGCTGATTTATTATTCAAATTATTTCTCTGCAAGGATATGGTAATTTGCTTTGCGCGGATATGGTCGCATGAAAGGTTTTCGCGGCTTTCAACTTCCTGTATTAACCGAAGCGCAATTTTAAGTGAAATCAATACGGCAAAACGCCTTGCGAACATTAATCAGTCGTGCAGGTGAAAAGTATTTTTACGGTAAGACAACAACCCCTCTTTTTGCATGCGCCCGAGCTCTTTAGATAAAGCGCTGCGCTCGACGTTGAGGTAATCTGCCATTTGCTGGCGGTCGAAAGGTATGGTGAATTGCTTTGAGCCCGCCTTTAAAGCCTCGGACGAAAGATATGTCATGACTTTTGTGCGTATACCCTTCGAAGAAATGCAGAATATTCTGTTCAGAAGGACAAGATTTTTGCTTGTGGAAAGATTTAAAAGATTGAAAATCAATTTACCATACCACGTTTTGCCTTTATTTTTGTCGGAAAGCAGAACGCCCAGACTGACCATGAGCACTTTACTGTCCTCGACAGCAATGACGTCAACCATCATCGGCACTTTGCAGAATGCATAAGTTTCGGCAAACGCCTGTCCGGCAGAGATATTATGCAGAATTATTCTGTTCCCCCAAACGTCGATACTCTCTATATGAATTATACCGTCAATGAGAATGCCGAATTCCGAAGTTACGTCTCCCGTGCGGAAAATTGTACAACCTTTTTTGTATTCCTGAATGCGTATGCCGCCGCACGACAGCATTTGGTCGTACTCCTCCTGCTCTATCCCTCTGAAAATGACATGTTTTATAAAAGTCATAAAAAATCCCCGTTGCGTGGTTTTAACCACATACTTATTTTTCCCATTGTACTATACTGTAACCGAAAAAACAAGGAGGAAATACATGATACGCAGAATAATTCATATAGACGAAGAAAAATGCAACGGTTGCGGCGCATGCGCCCAAGCCTGCCATGAAGGAGCCATCGGCATGGTAAACGGAAAAGCAAAACTGCTGCGGGACGATTACTGCGACGGGCTGGGCGACTGTCTGCCCTCCTGTCCCGTCGGGGCGATAACTTTTATAGAGCGCGAAGCCGCCGAATACGACGAGCAAGCCGTGCTTAAAAACAAGCAAAACAAAAGTCAACCTCACAGCGGCTGTCCCGGGCAGGCGTTGCGCCAATTCCACAAGGAACAAGCCGAGCCCGCAGCTTCGGTCGGATGTATTTCGCGTTTAAATCAATGGCCCTGCCAGATAAAGCTGGTTCCCGCAAACGCGCCGTACTTTGACAAGGCAAAGCTGCTCATTGCGGCTGACTGCACGGCTTACGCCTATGCGCGATTGCATGAAGATTTTATGCGCGGAAAAATTACAATTATAGGCTGCCCCAAACTGGATAACGTAGATTACAGTCAAAAACTGTGCAGCATTATACAGAACAACGACATTTTAAGCGTTACCGTAGTAAGAATGGAAGTTCCCTGCTGCGGAGGAATAGAGCACGCGGCTAAAACGGCTATTCAGAGCAGCGGCAAATTTATTCCCTGGCAGGTGATAACAATTTCCGTTGACGGGAAAATTCTGGATTAAAAGGATATGCGGAAAGCTATAATTTCTGTAAACTGAGTTTACAAAATATAAAACGAAAAGGAAAATATTATGGATTTGAAAATTAAAAATATAGAAAAGTCAAAAATATTAAACCTTAAAAACGAGTTGCCCCTGCGCGAAGGTGAAGTTATAAGCAAAACTCTGGCGCAGAACAGCGCCGTCAGCGTTACTTTATTTTCATTCGCAAAAGGTGAAGAAATAAGCACGCACACGTCAGGCGGCGACGCTTTGGTTACGTGTCTGGAAGGGCTGGGAAAGATTACGATTGACGGTAAGGAATACCTTATTAAAGAGGGACAATCGATTGTTATGCCTGCGGGACACCCCCACGCCGTTTACGGCGAAGAAGCATTCAAGATGATGCTTGTAGTTATTTTTTAATAAAAGGAGATTATTCATATGAAAGCATTTGTAAATAAAGAATTATGTATAGGTTGCGGACTTTGCTGCGCGACATGCGCAGATGTTTTCCGCATGGATGACGACGATAAATCTGTGGCTTACGGCGAAGCAAATGAAGAAAATGCCGATGACGTGCAGAGCGCTATCGACTCCTGCCCTGTTTCTGCCATAAGCTGGGAAGACTGATAAAATTTAAGTTTAAAAGCTCAACTTTTCCCGCAAATTTTATGTTTTAATCCCTCAATTCCCCGCCCACCAAATCCGCTGTCAGAAAACATAACTTTTGCGCGGTTGAGGAATTTAAAGGTCGGAACATTTCAATCGTCCCAACAGGTTTGTCGCCGCACGGCTTTGATTTTTCGGTTTTGCATCTTTTCTGTAATTTTTCCGCTTTGAGATTTTTTTTGCAGCTTTTTGCATTGATTTTTTATAAAATATTAATACATTGCCGCATAGTCGTGGTTACGACTATGCGGCAATTTTTACTCTTAATATAAATTTGCAAATTTTTAAATTTACGCGATGTTTTAATATATTTTAAATTTTTGAGTTTTTCCATTAAATATCTTACACATATAGCCCCTCCTCCTTTTTATAGTTTTATTTAAAAAACTGTTTGACAAATATATTATTGAATATTATAATAATGCTTATTATAAGAATACTTACTATTTAACTTTCAAAGGGAACGCTTATGAAACAATCCTTTCACTACGCCTTTATGAAAGCGTATCTACGTTTTCACCGCGCGGTTATGGAACAGGCAAAAAACATCGGTCTTACCTCGGGGCAGCCCAAAATTCTTGAATTTCTTGCCATGCGCGACGGCGTGGAGCAGAAAGTAATTGCCGAGCACTGCGAAATTGAAAGCGCGACTGCGGGGAGCATACTGACGAGGATGGAAAACGCAGGGCTTATCGAGCGAAAAAGATTGGGCGGCAACCGCCGTTCGATTTACGTTTTCATTACGGAACGCGGACGCGAGGCGGCTGAAAAGGTAAATGCCATTTTCGAGGAGGTCGAAAGGCGGGCTTTCGAAGGCATACCTGACGATGAAAAAGAAGTTTTGTGCCGCAACCTGAGAAAAATTTATCAAAATACAGTTAATTCGGAGGATATTACATGGTAGAAGACAGCGACTTTTCTGAAGAGGACAGTTTATCGTGCGAAAGCGAGGAGACTTTTGAGACAAATGAACAAGCAGAAAAAAAATCAAAGGTCAACGTTAAGTCAAAAGTTATAGAATACATAAAGCGGTGCATAGTGCTATGCATTGGGTTGGTCATAATGTCATTCGGCGTAGGGCTATCAATCAAGGCATCGCTTGGCACTTCGCCCATATCGAGCGTTCCCACCGTACTTTACAGAATTACGGGTCTTTCCGTGGGAACAACGACTATAATTGTAAATACCATAATCGTGCTTGTACAGATAGTGCTGTTAAGAAAGCGCTTTAAAATATTTCAGCTTCTTCAGATACCAGTATGCGTTGTCTTCGGACTGTTGTGCGACGTCTCGCTCTCCTGCCTTGAAGGCGTAGCCCCCACTCAATACTGGTCGCAATGGCTAATATGCATTGCGGGCGTCATTCTCGTAGCCGTAGGCGTCAGCTTCGAAGTCGCCGCAAATGTGGTTACGCTTGCGGGCGAGGGTTTGGCTCTTTCGCTGTGCGTGCTCTTACCCAAAGTCAAATTCGGATATATGAAGGTTTTTTGCGACTGTCTTCTCGTCGTAATCGCCGTCGCCCTTTCTTTGATTTTCCTTCAAAAATTGGAGGGTGTGCGCGAAGGCACGCTCGCGGCGGCAATTTTCGTCGGACTTATTGCAAAGCAATTAAGCAAAATAACCGTGCCCGTTGCAAACTTTATTTTTACGGGCAGAAAAAATGCTGCACCCGAACAATCTGATATAAAAGAATAAATTTAATAATAAAAAGCCCCGCGACGAAATTCGCCGCGGGGCTTTTTTATTTATTTTCATCTTCGGGCAGAGCTTCCAGCGACATAAGCAGGGAAATTATTCCCGCCATGCCCGCAGTGCTCAGCACGAATTGCCAATTAAAAGTTGACAAAACTACCGATGTTGTGCCTATGCTCGCAATGGCTGTCTGAGCCATAGATTTTACGGCTTTTATTATTGCGCTTTTGAGCCATTTAAAAAATTTAGCCTTATTCAATTTTACACCCCGATAACAGTCTATGTGCTATGGACAAAATGAGTTACGCAAACATATACTGCATAGAGAGCAATCTCAATTATGATTTCAAGGAGACATTTATGTCAGATTTTATAGATGAAAACCAGACCTGCCCCACTGTGGCATATCAGCTGTCCTCAGTTTGCGTTCCCGTTACGGTAACTCCCTTTGCAAAAGCGGGCGCAACTGTTACCAAATGCTGCACAAAGCCCACAGTAACTGCGGGCAGATATACCTGCGACGGCATTAAAAACGGTCAGTGCGTATTTACGATAAGCCAGGACATCTGCGTTGAAGTTCCCGTAGAATTCGGCGCGGTTGCGGCTGTCGGCGACACTTATGTTGCTTGCAACGGCGCTAGCGCAGACGAAATTTGTCCCGATTGCGCCATGACTGACGCAACCGGCACTGAAAGCGCACCCGTGGTAAATACAGATAAAGAATTACCCGACACAGGCGTAAATCTATAAATGCTAATATGCATGTCTTAAATCTGCTGCAATGAATTATGATTAATTTTTAAGATAATCCCGATTGCATAGCAGGAATTTAAACTGCATTATATAACTTTCAGGCTGCTTTAAGCAGCCTGAAATATTTTTTATAAGATTATACTGTTCTTTAAATCCGTAAAATTTTAATACTGAGAATTATTTAAATAGCCTGACTTCAAAAGTTTGAATAGCATAAAAATAAACAGTCCCCGCCGCTATTCGGTGGGGACTGTTTTTATAAGTTTTTGTTTGCGGGGCGGGTCCGGAAGGACCCTCCGCCGCATTTTCACTTATTTTATATAAAGTTTTACCGCTCTATATGTTGTTGATTTGTTATGCCGCAGGTCCGAGCACGATTACAAACAGGTTCATTGTATCGCCCTTTGTAATTGTATGTGTACCTGCTTCAAGCGTAGTAGATACAGTTGCATCCGACTGAGCAGTATAAGCTGTTCCGTCAATCTTAATCTTCTTACCAGCTTCACCAAAATACATTGTTATAGTCTGCTTGCCTGAAAGATTAAGCGTGATATTGGTAGAAGATTCTATCTTAAGACATCCATCATAAGTTACTCCGTTATAGACAACTGAACCCTTGCTTGTGCTCAGATTACCGCTGACAGTTACCATTGATGAATGGTTGGTATAGAAATTTTCATCTCCTTCAACGAAAGTAATTACTGTCGTCTGCGTAGCAAATACTTCGTATGCAGCAACCACTGCTTCATACTTGGTCTGCTCTTCAGATGTAAGTACCTGGCTTGCAACAGAAGCAACGAGCTTGTTGTAAGCAGTAACAACTGCGCCGAGTTCTGCCATGCTTGCAGTTGCAGGATCAGTTACGCCTGCAAGAACTTCCTGGAAGTCGTAAACTGCAATTATGCTTTCAAGGTATGCCATACCAGCGGTTACCTTGTCATAGCGTGCACTGCCAACCTGATTAAGCTGAGCGTCGTCAAGCAACATGTATGCGTCGTATGCCGCCTTATATGCATCGTATGACTGCTGTACAGCCGTCTTATCGCCGACGGATACAGAAGTTGTAGCAGCGAGAGCATCAATCATATTATTGACATTGGTAACTTCGAAGCCTTCGAATGCTGCCTCTGCAGCAGTAAGAACATTGTAGTTGGTTACCTGGTCTTTCTGTTCTGTCGTCAACGCATTATATGCAGTGCGCGCCGCATTGATTGCATTGTAGCTGTCTGCAGTTACCTGACCGATGTTGTCTATAAGGTCAATAACGTTATCAACTTTGATGTTGCCTAAAGTTTTTTCAGCATTTTCAAGTTTAGTTACGAGTGCAGAGCTGAATTCAGCTTTCTCGGAAGAAGTGAGTGCGTCGTATGCCTGTCTTGCAGCAACTACAGTTGCTTCGTCGCTTATAGTTACAGTTGAAGGAATTGCATTGATTGCATTTGTAGCCGCCTCTACGCGAGCCGCGGAGGATGCCGAGGTATCAGCAAACGAAATGCCTGAAATGGTGAATTCCTTATCCTTTATACCAGAAGCTATGAAGTAAGTGCCTGCAGGAAGTACAACCGTTACGGTACCGTTGATCTTGCTTGCATAGACTGTACCGTCGCCGCATACAAGTTCGCCTGCTGCAGCGCCGCTGCCGGAACCTGAAAGCGTCAACTGTGCTTCGCTAGTAAGAGTGAAGGTTGCAATCTGTCCTTTACCCTTTACAGTGCCGGAAGACATGCCGGAAATGTTATTGAATGCTACGCCGCTTACATACGATACGGAGCCCTTCTGAACCTGCGAAAGATCTATCGTAAGTCCTTCGGAACCGACAGATACAGTCTGTGTAGGATTGACTTCGTTCATATCGATCGCGCCGTTGTAATGTCCGTTAGAGCCTGCGTTTTCGAGAACTTCCTTACGCGCAGTTACGGAATCGGTTACATAGTAATTATCGAGATAGAACAATTCAGCATCGGTATCGAACTTGCTGTAATCGGTGCCGTTATAAGCGCAGTTGTTGGAAACTGTAGCATTGCGATCGGTTACCTGAGCGGGTATATCGTCGTAGCATGCATAGAATGTGTTTTTATAGAACTTGGTTGCGCCGCCGCTACCATCAACAATATTCTTGCATCCATCGAAGTAGTTTGCTTCAACGAACAGATAGCTGTTAGCTCTGGGCGACATTACGTACGAAAGCGTAGCGCCGGGTTCGCCGTAGATATAGTTGTTATAGAAGTGGATATTTGCCTGTCTAGCGAGAGGAATACGCGAGCCGCAGTTCTTCCACATGTTGTGATGCATGGTTATGTTATACTGCAACGACGAGTCGGAGGAACCAATGAGGTTTGTCTTGTGGCATCCTTCGAGATAGTTGTATGCAAATGTATAATAGTAACCGCGCTTGAAGTCGCAGGAGCCGTCGCCTTCTGCCTTATCGCTTTCGGCAGGAGAAGCACAGTAACCGGGCATGAACGTGTTGTTATGTACCCAGCAACGCTGTACGGGAACAGTTATTACGCTTCCCTCCTGAATGCCTTCCATACCGATTGCGTCTTCGGGATAGTTAGCAAAGGTTATATTGCGGGCTTCAAAGCTTTCGCCTTCGTGTACGCCGTATTGGGTCATATCGCCTGTTGCGGCAACTACATGGAAGCCCCAACCGAATACCTGCGCATCTTCGCCTATACCTTCAATCGTAAGGTTATAAACGTCAGTCATACGAGCCATTCTGCCGTTATCGCCGACAGAACCGCCGTTTTCTGTTGAGTCATATACGGTCAGTCCGGAAATTGCGCTTGATGCGGCATCTCCTGAAACTTCGGCATTTACTTTACCTATTATTCTTATATCGACTGCGCCGAAATCGTCGCACGCTGCCTTAATACCATAGGTATCTTTATCGGAATACTGCCTGTTGTTGAGGAAGTAACCTATGCTCTTGTCTGTTCCGCTCTGGAAATATTTGTCGATACTTACAGGCGCAACAGACTTGGTTGCTTCGCTGTAAACATAAGCATCGTTGGAAATGTCGTTCTTGTTTTCGTCGGTTACGTATATAACGAGTGCGCCGTCCTTGAGCGTACCGTCAAGGTCGTATGCGCCTATACCCTTGTCGTAATTAAAGAATGCATAGCCTGCGCGGTCATATGCTTCGACAGCGATATCTTCAAGAACTACATCCTTGCTTGCAATAACAATCTTGAGATCGTATTTGCCTTCTGTAACGCCTACCACGTCAACTCTTGTCTGTCCGTCAACAACTCTTATAAGCTGGCTGTCAACATCTACCCAGTCATTTGCATTAGCGACGCTGTACTGTGCAGTAATGCCGTCTGCGCTGGTTGACTTAAGTACTGCATACATGCTTTCGTTGTAAGCGCCGTATGTATCGATATTTTCGAGGACGGACGTATCAACGTGATATCCGCAAACCGTACAGTCATCGTTTGCATCGAAGCTGTGTTCGCCTCTCGTCGTCTCATCTACTTCGCCGCATCTTGTGCAGGACTTATAGTGAGTGAGGCTGTCATATTCCCAGTTGCCGAGCACATGTCCGAGCGCTTCGATTTCAAGAGAATACATGTCGGTTTCATTTGTTGCTTCTGCGTCAAGATAGTACTTGTCGCAAGCCGTGCAGTACCAGTATTCTACTGAACCTGCTTCTGTACAGGTTGCCTCTACTGCTGCGTGATGTTCAAGCGTATGCGCGCTGAGTGCTTCAATATCGGCTGCGGTAAGAACCTGCGTGCAGGCTTCGTCTTTGAACATAGTTCCGCAACCGCTGCACTGATAGTATTCGGTAAGCGCCGCAGAGCATGCGCCATCGATGACTACTTTCTGTGCGGTATGGGTATGACCTTCAATATATCCGCAGACAGAGCATGCGCCGCCCGCGCCGTTTGTATCGTGTGCAGCAAATTCAAGTTTTTCGCCGCAGTTATTGAGGCATACGTGCCAGTGTCCTGTTTCGTCATAGGACCAAGCCGTGCTTGCTTCGTGTCCGGTTGCAGGGATAACGGTTTGTTCGAGGGTTATCTCATTCTCGCATGCTGCGTCCGAATAATATTTGCCGCAGCCTTCGCACTGCCAGTAAGCTATGTTGCCCGCTTCGGTGCAGGTTGCAGGCGTTGCCTCTTCGACGAGTACGCCCACACAGATGTGAGGAAGCGTGTATTCGGTTACGCTCAGCTGAGCTACACGGATAGACTTGGCAGCCGTAAATACGTAAGTACCTGCGGGGAGGTCTGTTACGTTGAGAGCCATTGTAGCACTATTTGTAAGGTCGGCGCTGACGGTTATAGTAGAAAGAATTGTGCCGTTCTCATCAATTCTCGATACCGTTACTGCGTTAGGCGAAGTGCTGCTTGCACCCCTGATTGTACCTGTTATACTGTTCTTGACACCGTTAAGCTCAATAGTGAATGCATTTGCCGCACCCTGAGTATTGATTACCTTACCGGTAAGTCCAGAGCTGGAATTTTCATAATATACGCCTGCATTTACGGTATATTTGCCGACTGTTACAGGAATAGTGGTTTTTACCTTTTCTGTCGAGCCGCAATTTGCTATGAATGCGTCATAATCAAAGGCATATTTTGTCTCAATATATTCAATATCGCCGTTTGCGTCAAAGCCGCATACCGAGCAGATGCCGTTAACCAACGTATGAGATGCAAGGTCTGAGGTTTCACCGCAACCGCTGTTGAGGCATGCGTGCCAATGGTTGGTTTCATCCATGGACCATGCGGTATCCCATTTGTGATTTGCAGGATTTACGGCTATAACCGTATCTGCCTGAGCGATTTCAGTGGTGCAGTCTGCATCGGAGAAATACTTATCGCAATCGGAGCAATACCAGTATGCTATGTTGCCCGGCGTCGTGCAGGTTGCTTCCTTTGCGGGAACTGCAACTGCCGCTGCGTGGTTGAGGGCAGGTATTACAGTATCTTCAAGCATTATTTCCTGCGTGCATGCAGCATCGGAGAAATAAGTTTCGCAGCCTTCGCAATACCAATATGCTGTGTTGCCTGGCGTCGTGCAGGTTGCTTCCTTTGCAGGCACTGCCGTTGCCGAATGAACGTGGGATGCGTCAACTTTGTAGCCGCATACAGAGCAAGCTCCGTCTGTGCCGTTTGTATCATGTTCAGCCTTGTTTATTATTTGCTGGCAACGCGAACATACCTGCCAGTGATATACGCTGTCGTGATTCCATTCAGTCGTTTCGACGTGTCCGAGAGCATCGATTACCGTGTCGGCAAGCGTTATCTGATTTGTGCAAGCCTCGTCAGAGAACAGTTTTCCGCAATCGCAGGTGTAATATGCGCTGTTGCCTGCCGTTGTGCAGGTTGCGGGAACTGCTTCAACGAGCGTGCCCGAATGAACGTGAGGCGTTTCGGAAACATAACCGCAAGTCGAGCAAGCACCGTTTTCGCCGTCGCTGTCGTGAACTGCTTTATTTATTATTTGCTGGCAACGCGAGCAAATCTGCCAATGATATGTATCGTCATGCTCCCATTCAGTCGTTTCAACGTGGTTGAGTGCGGCGATTACCGTATCCGCAAGAGTAATTTCAACGGTGCCTTCGGCATCGGAGAAATATTTATCGCAATCTGCGCAATACCAGTAAGCTATATTACCGGGTTCGGTGCAGGTTGCTTCCTGTGCATCGGTAGCTACTAGATTGTGGGTATGCGTTGCCTGACCATATCCGCATACGGAGCATACGCCGTCAACGAGCGTATGATTAGCTTCGTCTGCCTTGGCGCCACAGCGCGTGCAAGCGTGCCAATGTCCGTCTGCGTCCATAGACCAGGTTGTTGCCCAGTCATGTCCGAGTGCGGCAATTTCGGTGTCGTGAACAGATATTTCAACATCTGCTTCGGCATCGGAGAAATACTTATCGCAATCATCGCAATACCAGTATTCCGTATTGCCTGCTTCAGTACAGGTTGCGCTAACAGCGGCAACATGCGTCAGATTGTGAGTATGCTGCTCTTCGTTGCACGATGACGCGCAAGAAGCAGTGAAAACAATCATGACCGCCATTATCGCTGCTAAAAACGCAATAAAGGTCTTTTTCATATCTTCCTCCAACAGTTTTATTACAACGCGGCAAAAAATTTTGCTTTCATGACTTGACAATCTGGCTTATCTGCATTGCCGCATTAAACATCTGACAAAAACAAACGGTAATTTAAACAAAAATAGTCAATTTTTTGAAAAAATTTTGATTTAGCAAATAATTAACAAATTCTGCACCATTATTACAAGTACTATACCACACAGAATTTAAAAAATCAACAAAATTTTAAATTAATTAACAAAAAACTACAAAAAAGTTTGTTGCTTGTTCTTTTAAACATCCGTTGAAATAATGTACAAAAGAAAAAATAAATATATTCCCGAAGCGACAAAAAAACTAAAATTTTAGTCTTTAATTAAAAAATTAAAACAGTCGACAGGCACATTTATCTGCCGCATCTAAATTAGGTATTTACTTAAAACCGCGTTCGACAACCGTAATTGCACACAAAATGCTCACCCTCATTATTCTGATTTATAATGAGGAAACTTAACTATATATATTTTATAATGAATATGAAGCGCAAACCGGTCTGTATTCTTCCCCGTCCGCCAGGCGCCGCTTACACTCTCGCTTTTCATAAGTTTTTATAAGACTGATTAGCTGGAAGATATTAAAAGCCAAATAAAAATAAATAAAAGCCAAATAAAAATAAATATGTAATCAGTTGCGCAAGCAATCATCTGCACACAAAAGCATGTAAAGCAAATCAATGCGTATTTTCATTGTACAGTACTCGCCTCTTAATAAAACACGCTGATTATAAAAAGTTGAAATTATTACCGTATTTAAACTACAAAATCAGTAAAAATGTTTATTATTTTAAATTTATAATAATTCAGTTAATACAAATATTACAGATAATACAATGAAATTTTTGAGTTGTAGCAACCAAACAACAATTTGTAAGGAATGTAAGATTTTAAAACGTTTTGATAACGCTTTTTGGGACTGAAAGAAATTAATCATATAATAAGTTTAATTTTGTTGCAAAATGCCCGCAATAAAACAAAAGCCCCTCACGCGCGGAATTGCCACGCGTGAGGGCCTTTGAGATATTTCAAAGTTTACTTATGAAATAAATATAAATATGAAAATTTAAATTATTTATTTTCAGCGCATAAAGCGTTTGATGAATTTGAACTTGCGTTCGGTGTACGGCTGGTAGCGCACGGGCATATCGAACGAGGTTGATTTGTCCACTATTGACTTTTTATGTGTGAAGCAATAGAAGCCTTCCTCGCCGTGGTATGAGCCCATGCCGCTCTCTCCCACTCCGCCGAAGCCCATTTCGGTTGTGGCGAGATGAATTATGGTATCGTTTATGCAACCGCCGCCGAAATCGCACATTGAAGTAACCTTTTCGATTGTAGGCTTGTCTTCCGAGAACAGATAGAGCGCGAGCGGATGGGGATGAGAATTTATGTCGCTAATAAGGTCATCGATGTTCGAGAAAGTCATAACGGGAAGTATCGGTCCGAATATCTCTTCGCCCATGACAGCATCGCTGCGCGTTACTCCGTCCATCACTGTGGGGGAAATTCTTAAAGCCTTCTCGTCCGTCTCGCCGCCGAAGCACACTTTCTTTTCGTCGATGAGCGAACATATTCTGTCGAAATGCTTTTTGGTTATTATCTTGCCGTAGTCTGCATTTTCAAGCGGGTATTCGCCGAACTGCTTCACGATTTCGCTCTTTATCGCTTCGAGCAGTTTATCTTTTATGCTCTCGTGAGCTACAATATAGTCGGGCGCGACGCACGTCTGACCGCAATTTAAAAACTTGCCGAAAACTATGCGCCTTGCGGCGATATCTATTTTTGCGGTTTTATCGACTATGCAAGGGCTTTTGCCGCCGAGCTCAAGCGTTACGGGGATGAGCCTTTCGGATGCATGGCGCATTACTTCCTTGCCGACAGCCACGCTGCCCGTGAAGAAAATTTTATCGAAAGGCATATCGAGTAGCTGCGAATTTTCCGCTCTGCCGCCCAATACCGTAGTGGCAAGCTCGGGGCGGAACGCCTCGGCAACTATTTCGGCAACTATCGCGCTCGTTGCGGGGGAATATGCAGAAGGTTTTAAAATTACAGTATTTCCCGCGGCGATTGCATCGACAAGCGGATCCATCGAGAGCATGAAAGGATAATTCCAGGGGCTCATGACGAGTACGCAGCCGTAAGGGCTCTTTTTTACGTAGCTTTTTGCCTTGAACTGGGACATGGGCGTGGCGACGCCTTTTTCGCGCGCGAAGTCGGGCGTGCGGTTTATCATATAGTTGATTTCGGAGAGCGTCATGCCTAATTCGCTCATGTAGCTTTCCGCCGCGCTCTTGCCTAAATCAAGTTTGAGCGCAGACGAAATTTTGTCCGTGCGTGAAATTATAACTTCTTTTAATTTTTTGAGCGCGGCAATTCTCGCCTTGACGGGGAGGGTTGCTCCCGTGCGGAAGTATGCGCGCTGTTTTTCGAGTAATTCTATCATTTTGATTGCTCCATTATGTCGTAATAAATATTTTCAAGGGCTTTTTCGCCCATAAGTAACGGTACGGGATAGAGAGGGTTTGCTTCCTTGTCTGCATGCGCGGCAAGTTCGGGAATATCCCCCTCATTTACTTTGAGTTTGTCGGGTATATTCATCGAGCGGTTGAGCTCTTCGACGAAATTTATAAATCTCTCAGCTGCAACTTCGTCGCTTACTCCCACGTCGCAGACCCCGCTCTCTTTCGCAAGGCGCGCAAGTTTCCTGCGGGCGGACGCGCCGTAGCGCTTCAACACATAGGGAAGAATTACGGCGTTGGCAAGTCCGTGAGGCGTGTTGTACTTTCCGCCGAGGGAGTGCGCAACCGCGTGTACATATCCGACATATGAAATTGTGAACGCAAAGCCCGCGCAATATGCGGCGTACTGCATGCGCCTGCGAGCCTGGACGTCGTCGCCGTGAGTATATACCTTTAATAAATTTGCTCTGATTATTTTTACGGCTTCCACCGAAAGGGCGCGCGTCTTTTTTGTTGTCGAGCGACCTATGTACGCCTCGACGGCGTGCGTCAGCGCGTCCATTCCCGTAGTCGATGTAATCGCGGGCGGAAGCCCTATCGTCATTGACGGATCTATTATAGCATAATGAGGCGCAAGACAGAATGAAATTATTGTGAATTTATCGCGAGATTTATCCTCGGTAATGACCGCCGCAATAGTTGTCTCGCTGCCAGTTCCCGCAGTCGTGGGCACGGCTATAAAAAGCGGAAGCCTGCCGAACACTTTGAGGACGCCGCGCATCTGCTTCAATGTTTTTTTAGGTTTTATTATGAGCGCGCCCGCGGCTTTGGCACAGTCCATGGCGCTGCCGCCGCCGACAGCTATTATGCAGTCGCAACCGTCGGCTCTGTACATATCCGCAGCCGCGACGACGTTGGAAACGGTAGGATTAGCAACAGTATCCGAATAAATACTGCATTTTATTCCCTTATCGCCGAGAGCGGCAATCAACCCGTCGCACAGACCGTAAGAATATATATTCTTATCGGTAACGATAAGCGCCCTGACGCAACCCTTGCTCTTTATGAGCTGCGCCGCCTCTTCGCTGCCCGAAAGAGGCTTGGGCTGTCGGTAAGGAAGAAACGGCAACACAAGTCTGAACACCGCCTGATATGCACGGCAATAGAGCCTTTTGAAGACGTTCATCTGAGGCTTTATTGCGCATTCGCCGCTCTCGGAAGCCTTTAACACGGCGAGCGAAAGTATGTACTGCGAAGCGTAATAAAACGCAAGGCAGAGAATGCCGAAAACTCTTCCTCCGTCCGCGAAATTCCTTATCGTGAGAAACAGGTCGGAGGCGTAGAAAAATACCGCGCCGACCAGAACGCACGCGCGCAGTTTTGCATTAACGGTAAAATCGAGCGCTACGCCTATCGCCCTGCCGAGCATATAGCATATGATTACCGCATATACCGCCGCTATCGCCGCGATGTCGCCGAAGTCGTATGCTGGATTGAGGAACATAAATAAAAGCGATGCCGCAATCAGCAAAGCAAAGGGCAGCAACGTGCGCCAGCCTAGGCTGTTGAGCGAACGGAAAGCGCATATAAACAATATATGTCCTGCGGCGAACAGCACCATGCCGGTCACAAAGTTAAATTCAAGGCAGACGTCGCCCGCAAAACAGAGAGCTGCCGCGGCGAGCATGAAATATTTGAACGCGGGATAACCATTATTGCCGAGACGCACTGACCAGAGGACATATGCCGCACAGCCGACGAGAAAAATGCCGCTCGAAGCCGCTTTGAGCGCGACAGAGCCGTCGATTATATAGACGACGGCAACGACGGCCAGTATTACGGGATAAAGTATCTGCGTAGCAAGATATAATCTTCTGTTTATGTTCATATCGTTCACCTTTTGCCGCGAGGCAAATTATAAATAAAAACATTGCCGCGGAAGGCATATCCTTCCGCAATTACAGATTATCATAAGTCAACGATATTGTCAATGCCGACCCCGAAAATCAACCCAGGCAAAAGGCGCGAAAAGACGTAAAAAAGCCCGTCGGGCAAAATACTTGCCCGACGGGCTCTGAATTAAATTTAATGCATATCGTTATGCGATTGGCCCCTTAATATGCCCTTGCGAATATGACCGTGTGCTTTGAAGGCTTGCCGCATACGGCGCACTTTTCGTGCGTGTTCTGCTCGGTCATTATTCTCGCGCTCGCCGCGGTAGAATTCTTTATGGTGTCTTCGCATTCGCGGCAGCCGCACCAGCCCGCGCGCACGAATTTTCCGCCTTCTACGGCGGCGAGTATGCCGTCCATATCGTCGGCGTCGGTTATGCGCTCGTCGCGGCGCTTGCGCGCGCTTTCGAGCATATCTTTCTGAATGGTCGTAAGTAAAGACGAAACTTCCTCAACGACGCCTTCAAGCGCATAGAAATCCTTTGTGCAGGTATCTCTGCGGAAGAGAACGACTTTGCCGTTTTCGAGGTCCCTCGGTCCCACTTCTATTCTGACGGGAACGCCGCGCATTTCCCACTCGTTGAACTTCCAGCCGGGCGAGTTGTCGCTGTCGTCGAGTTCCACCCTCATTCCCACAGCTTCGAGCTTTGCTCTGATATCTGCGCAGGCTTCCATTACTCCGCCCTTCTTGGCGGCAATGGGAACAATGACGACCTGCACGGGCGCAACCTGAGGGGGAAGAACAAGTCCCCTCTTATCGCCGTGAGCCATAATGAGCGCGCCTATGAGCCTTGTGGAAACGCCCCAGCTCGTGGTATAGCCGAGCTTCTGCGTTCCGTCTTTGTCAAGGAACTTTATATCGAACGCTTTTGCGAAATTCTGTCCGAGGTAGTGCGAAGTGCCCGCCTGCAACGACTTGCCGTCCTTCATCATGGCTTCCATGCCGAATGTGGCAACCGCGCCCGCAAACTTTTCCTTTTCCGTCTTTCTGCCCGTGAGAACGGGGATTGCGAGGCAATTTTCGGCAAATTCCTTATAGACGCCCAACATTTTAAGCGTCTCTTCCATAGCCTCTTCCTCGGTGGCGTGAACGGTGTGCCCCTCCTGCCAGAGGAATTCGGAAGTTCTTAAAAAAGGTCTTGTCGTCTTTTCCCAACGCATGACGTTAGCCCACTGGTTGATGAGTATGGGCAGATCGCGGTAGGACTGAAGCCACTTGGAATACATGTTGCCTATTATAGTTTCGGAAGTGGGACGGATTGCAAGGGGTTCGGCGAGTTCCTCTCCTCCCGCATGCGTAACAACCGCCACTTCGGGGGCGAAACCTTCTACGTGCTCTGCTTCCTTCGTGAAGAAAGACATGGGTATTAAAAGGGGGAAATAAGCATTTTTATGCCCCGTCGCCTTGAAGCGTTTATCGAGCTCCCTCTGTATATTTTCCCAGATTGCATAGCCGTAAGGGCGGATGACCATTGTTCCTCTTACGGGTCCGTAGTCGACGAGCTGCGTCTTTATTACGACATCGGTGTACCATTTGGGGAAATCAACGTCGATATCGGCTATCTGTTCGACAAAGTTCTGGGCGTTTTCTTTTGCCATAATACTCTCCTGAAATGATTATTTCCACGATATTATAGCATAACGCGAAAAGATAAGCAAAATATTTGAGGGGTGTTTTACAAAACTTTAAAAGCGTAAAAGTAAGATAAATTCCGCCCATATAGTTGTCAATGGACAATTAATATTGTATAATTAAAATTGTATGAACTATAATGAGCTTAAAAAACTCAAAAGCGGAAGCGACGTGCGCGGCATTGCCGTCGCCGACAAAGGCGGCAATATAACGCTGACAGACGAAGCGGTTTATTGCATAGTCAGAGGTTTTATATCGTGGCTGGAAAAAAGATGCGGCACAAAACCTGAAAAGATCGCCGTCGGGCACGATGTGAGAATTTCTGCCGAGCGCATACAGGCAAAAACGGTTGAAGCCATAAACGACGCGGGCTGTAGTGCCGCGCTGTGCGGACTGTGCTCCACCCCCTCGATGTTTATGCTGTTAAAGAGCGGAAAGGGCGGCTGCGACGCATCGATAATGATTACCGCCTCCCACCTGCCTTATGACAGAAACGGACTTAAATTTTTTACTCCCGAAGGCGGACCCGACGGGAGCGACATAGATGACATTCTTCGCCTTTCCGCGCAGGAATGGAAAAAAACAGGGGATAAAGCCGACTGCTTTACGCTCAATTTTATGCCCGACTACTGCGCGTCTCTCGTTGAAAAGGTGCGCTCTGCCTGCGGACAAGAGCGACCGCTTGAGGGCAAAAAGATAATCGTAGACGCTGGCAACGGCGCGGGCGGATTTTTTGCCGACAGCGTTCTTAAACCGCTCGGCGCGAACACGCGTGGCAGCATTTTTTTGCAGCCGGACGGCACTTTTCCCAACCACATACCCAACCCCGAAAACAGTCAGGCGATAGGCTGTCTTAAAAAAGCCGTGCTCGAAAACACAGCCGACCTCGGCATAATTTTCGATACCGACGTTGACAGGGCGGGCGCCGTGGACGGCGACGGAAAGGAGATAAACAGAAACGAACTTATCGCCCTCGCAGCGGCTATGGTATTAAAAAACGGCGGCGGAACTATTGTTACCGACAGCGTTACGAGCGACGGGCTCACAAAATTTATAGAAAAACTCGGCGGAAAGCACGTGCGCTTCAAGCGCGGTTATAAAAACGTTATAAACGAGGCGCAGGCGCGCTGCAAAGCGGGAGAATTCTGTCCGCTGGCGGCTGAAACGAGCGGGCACGTGGCTTTTTACGACAACTACTTCCTCGACGACGGCGCTTACCTGATAACCAGAATACTTATCTGCCTCGCCGAACAAACTAAATCGGGGAAGAATTTAACCGACCTTATTGCCGACTTAGAACGCCCCCTCGAAGAGGACGAAGTGAGGATAACTTTCGGCGCGCAGTCGTCCGATTACAGGACCGAAGGGCTGAAAATTATTGAAGATATAAAAAATACAGCCGCCCAAAGGTGCGACATGCGCCTTGCGCCCGACAATTACGAGGGCGTGAAAGTAAGTTTTGCAAAGGGCGACGGCGACGGATGGTTTCTCGTGCGCATGAGCGTACACGACCCCGTAATGCCAATTAACTTCGAAAGCAACGAAAAGGGCGGAAACAGAAAAATCGCACAAAAACTTTGCGAAATTCTTGAACCTTACGGCTTCCTCGACCTTACAAATCTTTATAAATTTATACAAAAGGTCTGAACCCACCCAATTAAGTACGGCGGGGCAGGCTTGAAATAAAAGGAGATACTTAAAATGTCCGTTGAGCAGAAAAGCGTTGACACTATCAGAATTCTTTCGGCAGAAGCGATTGAAAAAGCCAAGTCGGGACACCCCGGCATTTGCATGGGCGCAGCTCCCATAGGTTACGAGCTGTTTGCAAGGCACCTCAATTTCAGCTACCGCAACCCCGCATGGGAAAACAGAGACAGGTTCGTCCTCTCCGCGGGACACGGCTCCATGCTGCTTTATTCGCTGTTGCACCTGTTCGGTTACGACGTAACCATGGACGACATCGAAAACTTCCGCCAGCTCGGCTCGCGCACGCCGGGACACCCCGAATACGGCAAGACCGCAGGCGTGGAAACGTCCACAGGTCCCCTCGGTCAGGGCGTCGGCAACGCGGTAGGATTTGCCGTAGCCGAAGCGCACCTCGCCGCTCTGTTCAACAGACCCGGCTTCCCCGTCGTTGACCACTACACCTACGTTCTTACGGGCGACGGCTGCCTCGAAGAGGGCATCGGCTATGAAGCGTGCTCGTTTGCAGGCACGCAGAAGCTGGGAAAACTTATTTTGCTCTACGACTGCAACGACATCACCATTGAAGGCAACATGAAAAACACCTTCTCCGAGGACGTTGCAACGAGATTTATCGCCCAGGGCTGGCAGGTTCTGCGCGTCAACGACGCGAACAACCTTTTCACTCTCGGCGACGCAATAGAAAAAGCCAAGAAGGAAAAAGAAAGACCGACAATAATTATATGCAAGTCGGTCATAGGCTACGGCTCTCCCCTTGCGGGCACGGCAGACTGCCACGGCGCGCCCATAGGCGAAGCTAACATAGCCGCAACCAAGGAAAAACTCGGCTGGACGGAAGCTCCCTTCACCGTTCCCGCAGACGTGAAAAAGCACTGCCTCGACATTGCGGAAGAACGCTCGGCAAAAGAGCGCGAGTGGAACGAACTCTTCGAAGAATACGAAAAGGCTTACCCCGTTCTCGCCGCAGAATACAAGCGTTTCATGAGCGGCATTGAGCCCGACTGGGCTGAGGTTGAAAAACAACTTCCCGCATTCGACAAGCCCGAAGCCACCCGCTCGTGCGGCGGCAAAGTGCTCAACGCAATAGCAAAAACTCTTCCCAACGTTATGAGCGGTTCGGCAGACCTCTCCCCTTCGACCAAGACGGAGCTTAAAGGCTTTGAATATTTCTCGCCCGAACACAGGGAAGGCTGCAACATACATTTCGGCATACGCGAACACGCCATGGCGGCTATTTGCAACGGCATTCAGCTTCACGGCGGACTTAAAGCCGTTTGCTCTACCTTCTTCTCGTTCGTCGATTATATGAAGGCGGGCGTGAGAATGACGGCTCTCATGAAGCTGCCCGTCGTTTACGTCATGACGCACGACTCGATAGGCGTCGGCGAAGACGGTCCCACTCACCAGCCCATGGAACAGCTCCTTATGATGCGCTCCATTCCCGATATAAACGTTTACCGCCCCTGCGACGGCTCGGAAACATATGCGGCATTCAAAGTCGCATTTACCGACAACCGCCCTACGGTAGTAGTTGAAACGAGACAGAACCTGCCCGCTTACGGACAAGGCGAAGAAGCCGCGCTCAAAGGTGCGTACGTTCTCGCCGACTGTGAGGGCACGCCCGACGTTCTTCTTATTGCAAGCGGTTCGGAAGTGGAACTCTGCATGAAGGCAAAGGACATTCTCGCCGGCGAAGGCGTCAAAGCGAGAGTAGTTTCTATGGCGTGCATGGAAGTCTTCGAGCGCCAGAGCGAAGAATACCGCGACAGCGTAATACTCAAAGACGTCAAGGCGAGAGTGTGCGTCGAGGCGGCTTCGCATTACAGCTGGTACCGTTACAGCCGCGACTATGGCGAAGTTATCGCAATGACGGGCTTCGGCACTTCGGGTCCCGCAAAGCAGCTTTTCGAATACTTCGGCTTTACCCCCGAAAACGTTGCCGAAAAGGCGAAGCGCTCGATTGAGAATGTAAAGCTGGGAAGATTTTCACACTGATATGAATATCGATTGGGACGCTGAAAATTATTCAAAGCACTTTTCGTTCGTTCCCGAATACGGCAAAGACCTTATTAACCTTTTAAGCGGGGAAAAGTCGGACATACTCGACCTCGGCTGCGGGAGCGGAGCTCTCACAAAGGAGCTTTACGACCGCGGGTACAACGTCGTCGGCATGGATTTATCCGACAGCCAGCTTGCGTATGCGGCAAAGACTTATCCGCAGATAAAATTTATCAAAGGCGACGCATGCTCTTTCGATTGCAGCAAAAAGTTTGACGCGGTTTTTTCGAACGCCGTTCTGCACTGGGTCGATGAGGCGCGGCAACCTGCCGTTGCGGTTAATGTACGAAGATGCCTTAAAGACGGCGGGCAGTTCGTATTTGAAATGGGCGGGCGCGGCAACAACGCGCTTATTCACGCCGAGCTTGAAAGGCAATTCGCTCTGCGCGGGCTCGCATACAAAATGCCCTTCTACTTCCCCTCCGTCGGACAATATTCCGCAATTCTGGAAAATGCGGCATTTAAAGTTGTGTATGCCGTTCTGTTTGACAGACCCACCCCGCTCGATGGAGAAAACGGGCTGAAAGAATGGATGGATACATTTGTCAAAGCGCCTTTTTACGGCTTGGAAGAAGAGCTTTCGACAGACATAAAATTTTCTGCGCAAGCCGCTCTGAAAGATAAGCTGTACCGCGACGGAATTTGGTATGCAGACTATGTAAGGCTACGCATGAAAGCGATTGCCTGTTGACATTCGTCGCACGAAACTTTTTGAATTTTAATTGATAAGCATATAAAAGCGGCGGCTGACCGTACACGGTCAGCCGCCGCTTATTTATTTTTTGACTTAAAACTTAATTTTCCGCAACTGCTGTTTTGCAAAAGGAAAGCAAATTTTATTTATCGGCATTATTTGCCGCGGCGAGGTGCTCGCGCGCCGTTGCGAGCATTAATTTTATGCGGTTTTCCTGATTGACCTTGGTAGCCGAGGGGTCATAATCGACGGCGACGATATTTTCGTCGGCGTACATGTTTTTGAGCGTTCTTATCGTGCCCTTGCCCGCAATGTGGTTGGGCAGACAGCCGAACGGCTGTGCGCAGACTATATTTTCCGTTCCCGTCTCGGCGAGAGCCGCCATTTCGGCGGGAATGAGCCAGCCTTCGCCCATCTTTACGCCCTGATTGAGCACCTTGTCGGCGCAGGCGCGAAGATGTTCGAAATCGTGAATGGGCTCGAAAATGCCCTCCTTTTTGTACTGCGCGATTATTTTTTTCTGCATGCCGTGCAGAATTTTATAGAGTATTTTATTCGCCGTATAGAAAATGCCCTTTCTGCCGTAAAAACGCTGGTCGTTTATGTTGTTGACTATGCAATAGAGCACGAAATCCATAAGCGCGGGCACGACGGGTTCGCAATCTTCTGAAAGAAGAAAATCTTCGAGATGGTTGTTGCCGAGGTAAGAATATTTGACGTAAATTTCGCCCACTATTCCCACCTTTACTTTATTTATCTTTTTGCGCTTTACGGAGGCAAAAGAAGATATTATAGCTTTGTTGATTTTTTTGTATTTTCTGTACTTGCCGCTCCTGTACGCGTCGAGGACGAGCTTCATTACGTCGGCGCGCGCCTTGTCGGTCGCGCCATTCTCCTCTTCGTAAGGCTTCGTCTGGTTATAGCACCACATTATGCTGTCGCCGTAGAATATGGCATAAGCAAGTTTTAATAAAAGCTTTAAGCCTATTTTAAAGGACGAGTCCTTTTCCAGTCCCGAAAAATTGAGCGAAACGACGGGAACGTTGGGAAACTCGGCATGCAGAGCCTTTCTTATCAGCGCGACATAGTTGGACGCCCTGCAACCGCCGCCCGACTGTGATATTAAAACCGCCGTGTGGTCGGGGTCGTATTTGCCGCTTTTCAGCGCGTCTATGTACTGTCCGACGACGCAAAGGCAGGGATAGCAGGTGTCGTTGTGCACGTGCTTCAAGCCCTCGTCTATGACGGCGCGGGTATCGTTTTTGAGCACTTCTACGTCGTAGCCTTCCATCTTTAAAAGCTGTTCGATTATGGAAAAGTGCCAGGGCAGCATGTCGGGAATTAAAATTTTATAGCTGCTCTTGTATTCGTCCTTCCACTTGGGATATTTTTCGCGGTAATCTACTGTAATTTTTTGCTGCATATCATACCTTGTTGCGCTTCGCCTCTTCTATTGCGGCGAGCATGCTGCGGAGGCGTATTTTTACTACGCCGAGGTTGTTGATTTCGTCTATTTTTATCTGCGTATAGAGTTTTCCGTTCTTTTCGAGTATGGCGCGCACCTGGTCGGTGGTGATTGCGTCTATGCCGCATCCGAAGGATACGAGCTGAACGAGATTGACGTTTTCCGTGCGCGAAGCGAACTCCGCCGCCCTGTAAAGGCGGGCGTGATACGTCCACTGGTTGAGAACGTTGACCTTGACCATATTGCCCTTGTCATATACCGCGTCCTCCGAGAGAACCGCCATATTGAGCGAGGTTAAAAGTTTGTTTATGCCGTGGTTTATTTCGTTGTCGAGGTGATAAGGTCTGCCGGCGAGAATTATCGCCTGCTTGCCCTGCTCCTTAGCCTTTTTCAATATTTCGTCGCCTTTGGCGCAAACATCCGACCTGTACTTTTCAAGGCGCGAAAAGCCCTCGTCGAGCGCCGCGGCTATATCCTTTTTGCGCACATTAAGGCGTTTGCCTAAAAGAGCGTACAGCTTGCCTTCGGTATTCTTCCTCTCGTTGAGGTCGAGGTAGGGCATAAGGAAATTGTTATCGTCGAGCCGTTCGTTATTGGCTTTCAAAAGCTCGGGATAGTAAGCGACGACGGGGCAGTTGTAGTGATTTACCGAGTCGTGCTCGTCGAGATTGTAGCTTTCGCAGGGCAGGAAAATGAAGTCCACGTCGCTGTCGAGAAGGCTTTCTATATGCCCGTGCATGAGCTTTGCGGGATAGCATGCGGTGTCGGAGGCAACAGTGTGCTGACCTTTGAAATAGAGGTTTCTGGAAGACTTTTCCGACAGCACTACCTGACAGCCGAGTTTTTCGAAAAAGCCCGACCACAGCGGGAGCTGTTCGTACATGCCGAGTTGCAGGGGCAGTCCCACCCTCGCGCGGGGCGACGAGGCATTTGCGCCCGTTACAGTCTTTAAAAGCCGCTCCTGCTTGTATGTATATATGTCGAGCTCGGAAGAAGCGGGTTTGAGCCCTGCGCCGCGTTCGCACTTGTTGCCCGAAATAAATTTTGTGCCGTCGTTGAACGTTATTATATTGACGTTGCAGTTTGAAGTGCAGCCGTGGCAATTTATAGATCTGGACGAGTATGAGAAATTTTCAAGCTCCTCTTTCCCCGCCGTGGTGCTTTCGCCGCGCATATTTTCTTTTGCATACAATGCCGCGCCGAACGCGCCCATCAAGCCGGCTATGCCAGGTCTTATTACCTGTTTGCCCGTTTCCTTTTCAAACGAGCGCAGAACGGCGTCGTTTAAGAACGTTCCGCCCTGAACGACAATATTTTCGCCCAGTTCATCGGCGGAGGACGCCCTTATTACCTTATAAATGGCGTTCTTTACGATGGACGACGACAGCCCGGCAGAGATATCGGGCACGGTCGCACCCTCCTTCTGCGCCTGTTTTACCGCGCTGTTCATGAACACCGTGCAGCGCGAACCGAGTTCTACGGGGTGGGAAGCAAAGAGCCCCTCGTGGGAGAATTTGTCTATTTCCATGCCCATGGCGCGGGCGAACGTCTGAATGAACGAGCCGCAACCCGAGGAACAAGCCTCGTTGAGCATTATGGAATCTATTGCGCCGTTTTTGATTTTGAAGCACTTTATGTCCTGTCCGCCGATATCGATTATGAAATCGACCTTGGGATTGAAGTGAAGGGCGGCCTTGAAATGAGCGACCGTTTCGACTATGCCGAAGTCCGCTTTTATGCCCGCCTTTATAAGGTCCTCGCCGTAGCCCGTAACCGCGCTGCCCTTTATCTTTACTCTGCCGCCCGTAAGAGCGTAAATTTCCTTTAATTTATCTATGACTATATCGAGCGGCTGACCGTTGTTGGACTGATAATGCGAATAGAGTATGCGGCAATCGGGGGTTATTAAAATGAGTTTTGTTGTCGTAGAACCCGAGTCTATGCCGAGATACGCGTCGCCGCTGTAAGTGGTTATTTCGGCGAAATGCAGGTCGGTTGCGCGGTGGCGCGCGACGAACTGAGTGTATTCCTCCTTACTCGAAAAGAGCGGTTCGCCCGTTACTATCTCGTCGCTGTCGCGCACGTTGCCCAGCTTCTGAATTACGGAAGAAAGGCTTTCCGCCTTATTGCCCGCCGAATGGAGAGCCGCGCCTATCGCCATAAAGCAGGGCGCGTCCTCGGGAAATATTGCGTCCTCGTCGGTAAGTTTTAAGGTGGTTTTGAACGCCTTTCTTAGCGCTTTCAAGAAGTAAAGAGGTCCGCCGAGAAAGAGAACCTTGCCCTTTATCTTTCTGCCCTGCGCAAGCCCCGAGACGGTCTGGTCAACGACAGCCTGAAAAATGGAAGCCGAAATATCTTCCTTCTTCGCGCCCTGGTTGATGAGCGGCTGAATGTCCGATTTTGCGAAAACGCCGCAGCGCGAAGCTATGGGATAAACCCTTTCGGCTTTGAGGGCGAGTTCGTCCATCTGCTGAACGGTAATATTCAAAAGGGTCGCCATCTGATCGATGAACGCACCGGTCCCACCCGCGCAGCTGCCGTTCATGCGCTGTTCGGCGCCGCCCGTTATGAATATTATTTTTGCATCCTCGCCGCCAAGCTCTATCGCCGCGTCGGCGTCGGGATAATACTTTCTTATTGCTATGTACGCAGCCTGCACTTCCTGCACGAAATTAATTCCGCTGCGCTGCGAAAGTCCCAGACCCGCGCTGCCCGTTATGGACACGCTGTAATCGCCTGGGCAGGTTTTGAGCACTTTATCTAGCTCCGATAAAACCGTCTGCCTCACCTGCGCGAAATGGCGGACGTATGATTTATAAATTATTTCAGAATTTTCGTCGATTGCCACTACCTTTACCGTCGTGGAGCCGACATCAATACCCAATAACTTAGACATTTCTTACCTGTTTCAATTTTTACGACATTTTATTTCATTTTAGATTATAACACAAAAAAAGAGAAAAACACAAATTTTTTTTACCGACATAGCTTCTTTTTGAGAATGAATATTATGTAAAAAGCGCCCGAGCGGGCTTTAAGCCCGCTCGGGCGCTTTTATAGGCTGTTATAAAATTTATTTATTGATTTTAAATCTGGTAACAACTACCGTTTCGTCCATATATTCGAAGGCGTCGTTCTTCGCCACGCCGAGAAAATCTTTGCCGAACACGTCGAAAACGTTGCCGGAAAGAGTGAATTCGGGCAGAGTGCCTGTAAGTTTGCCGTCCTCATAGACGTATGCCAGCATTACGGGCATGCCCATATCGCCGCTCGGCGTCATATCTCCGCCCGAAGTTACAGAGACATATATTGCTTTGCCCTTTACCAGCTCTTTTAAGCTGTCGCAGGTTATATAAGTCTTTGTATCCGCTATCGAGAACGAAGGAACGCTGTCGAACCTGTCGCTTACGTTTCCAGAAAGGGGCAGATTGAAATTGGAAGCCGAACGCTTGTAAGTGAACAGCCCGCATATCTCGCCGTGCCTTATAAGATAGAACTTATCGCCCTGACAGATAGTTCCCTCCGCGTCGAAGAAGGGCGTATTGGTCTTGTTTCCCACCGTGCGGTCAACGGCTATGTTGAGCCTGCCGTCGAAGACCTGCTGACCGAGCTTGCCGTTGAAAATGCTCGCGCCCGACATATATTTTTCGGCTATGAGGTCGGCGAGCGCGTACTGAATGATATCCGTCGATATTATAACGGGTACATCTTCGGGAATTTCTTCCTTTTTGCGATAGACGGAGAGCAGTTTATCTACGTCGCGGCAGATTGCGTCTTCGTCGTAATAATTCTGGTACGTGCCGTAACCGAGGTCCATTATGTTGGCGCTTTCGGCTGCTTTTATAGTCAGGGAAATAACTATGTCGTCCGACTTGAAATTGTACGAAGTGCCCAGACTGTTGGTATAGCTTATGTCGCACTTTTCAGTATTTATTTTGTTGGCGAATATAAAGTCGGGATGCTCGTAAGCGAGGCGCGACACGAGTTGGCGGCAGACGGAAACCATTTCCTGTCCGTCGATTATTTTGCAGGACGCGTCTTCGCTGCGCTCTGCCCCCTCCGTCAGATTGCAGGGATAGGGCACGCCCTGAGCAAGGTTTTCCTTTGCAAGGGATAAAAGTTCCTGCTCGTCGCACTCGCCTATCTTGCCCGCTATGCCTATCTTGCCGTCGTCGTAAACCCTTACGACGGTTTTAAGGTCGTTGCTTATGCGCAGCGATTCCACCGTGCTGTTGGAAACGTTTATGCTGTAAGATACAGTTGTCGAAACTAACTTTTCAAATTCCATAGTGCTGCTCCTGACTTAACTTACGTTCATGCGGGAAATGCTTACATAAGGTCCGCCGAAACCGACGTTCAGCGGGTACTGTTCCATTTTTCCGCAACCGCCGCTGACGAACGAGAAAATTTCGACCTTGTCCGAAAGTCCGTCGATGAGATTGAGCGTTTCAAACACGTTGCCCGTTATGACGGCAATCTTTACGGGGTCGCCTATCTTTCCATCGACAATTTCGTAAGCAAGCGAGGGCGCGATGGTAAACGTGCTCATGCCCGAACCGTGTTTGAGATCTTTTATGAAATATCCGTGCTTTATGCCTGCGAACAGCTCTTCCTTCGTCTTGTCGCCGCCGTCTATGACCGTGCTCGTCATGCGCACTATGGGCTCATAGTCGCAATTTATTGCGCGCGCGTTGCCCGTTACCTCTTCGCAAAGGTCAGCCGCCGTCGTCGCGCTGTGCAACCTGCCCGTGAGAACGCCGTTCTTAATAAGATATACTTTGCCCGCCTTGTTGCCCTCGTCGTCGAAAGGCACATAGCCGGAGCCGAAATCAATGCCGCTGTCGTAAATGGAGAGAATGTCGGAGCCGACTTTTTTGCCGAGCTCCCATTCGCGGCGCATTGTTTCGTCGCCTATCATAAAGTCGGCTTCGGACTTATGTCCGAAGGACTCGTGCGCGAACACACCCGCGACTATGGGCGCAAGAATTACGGGATAGACGCCGGGCTGAACGGGCTTGGCGTTGAGAAGGTAGTTTATGCTTTCGTCAACCATGCCCTTTACTTCTTCTTCGCTGACTTTCAGCTGGCTGAATTTATAGCCCGAACGCTGAAGGGCGTTGTCGAAAGTGTTTTCGCCGTCTGCCAGCGCAACGCCGAAAATGACGCCGCAGAGCTGGAAATCATATTTTATATCCGAGCCTTTGGAAGAGATGAACTCATAGACGCTGTACCTGTCGACATACCTCGCCACCGTCATCTTTACATATTCCGATTTGAGGGCATCGAATGCGTCGGTGAGAAGTTTGTGTTTGTCGCTCATGGGGACGTCCTTTACGCACTCGCCCGCAAAACTTGTAAGTTTTTTGTTGTGAACCTGAAAATTTTTTACGATTGGATGCTCGTAAATTTTAAGGTTGGGCGTCGCGTTGGCGTAAAGCGCGTCGAGCTCGCTCTGAATGTCGTCGAGCTTATAGGTCGAAGCGTAATACCACATAGTGCCGTCGAACACGCGGATGAAAGCCTTTTTGACCGTGGAAGACTTGCTCTCTTCGAGAGCGCCGTTCATATATCTCACGGACGTGGAAAATCTTTCCTCTATCCTGACGTCGGCATAGAAACCTTGTCTGAACCTTACCATATTACTCCTTTCGGGGCGCGATGTGCGCCCGATTAATAATGTAATTATACAACACGGCAAAAAAAATTGCAATATTACGGCGAAAAAAAGCGCGCCTCCGCGCACATTTATGCGCGGAGGCGCGCTTTTTTGATTACTTTGACCACCATTCGGCGTTAATTAAAAACAGGCGTCTGAACTTTAACCGTAAAAGCCGTCTATAAAAAAATCCGCGGCAAGCCGCGGAATTAAAAAAAGCGAATCCGAGATTAATCTGTAAGCCGAGTTCTGTCTGGTGCGGTTATCTATCTAGTCTTGCAGTCGCCTGCAAGCTCAAGCGATGTTGACGGACGCAAACGGACGAGCAGCCCTGACGTTAAGGTCAGCCTGCGCCCCAATCTTGCATCGGGTGGGGTTTAATTGGCTGGCGGCGTTACCGTCGCCACGGTGAGCTCTTACCTCGCCATTCCAACCTTACAGACCAAAGGTCTGCGGTATATTTCTGTTCACTTTCCTTGAAGTCGCCTTCACCTGCCGTTAGCAGGCACCCTGCTCTGCGATGCTCGGACTTTCCTCACGCAATTTTCATTGCCCGCAACCGCACGATTAACTCGAATTCGCAATTATTTTACCACCTTTTTGCAAATTATGCAAAAGTATTTATTTACTTTTATTGCTTTTTGCGAAAAAATAATTTAAAATATATGCGGATGATTTTGCACAGGAGTTAATAAATGAAGAAAACCAAGATTATATGCACTCTCGGACCTTCAAGCGAGTCCGAAGAAGTTCTTTCCAAAATGATTGATGCGGGCATGAACGTTGCCAGATTAAACTTTTCGCACGGAACGCACGAAGAACACCTTAAAAAGATTGAAACTATCAAAAAGGTAAGGGACAAAAAGAAGGTTCCCCTCCCCATTCTGCTCGACACGAAGGGTCCCGAATTCAGAATTAAGACATTCAAAGACGGTAAAATTACGCTTAAAGAAGGCGATAAGTTTACATTTACTACGGAAGATATTGAAGGCGACCAGACAAAGGTTTCCGTTTCCTTCAAAAACATCTGCAAACAGATGAAGCCCGGGGATAAAATTCTTCTTAACAACGGACTTATGATTTTCGAAGTGGAAAGCGTTAAAGAGCCCGAAGTTATATGCAAGACGCTCGTTGGCGGCGTGCTCTCCAACAGAAAGTCCATGTTCTTCCCCGACAAAGAGCTCGAAATGATATATCTTTCCGAACAGGACAAGGACGACCTTAAATTCGGCGTTGAACAGGGCATAGATTTCGTTGCCTGCTCCTTCGTTTCCAAGGCTCAGGATATAATCGACGTGAGAAACTGGCTGCGTCAGTGCGGCGATACCAAAGACGAAATTGAAATTATTGCTAAAATAGAGAGCCGCGCGGGCGTTAAAAATCTTGAAGATATCATGGAGGTCAGCAACGGCATAATGGTTGCCCGCGGAGACCTCGGCGTGGAAGTGCCTTACGAGGAACTGCCCGCAATTCAGAAACACATAATCAATTCGTGCAGAATTCACGGCAAACGCTCTATTACCGCGACAGAAATGCTCGAATCGATGATTAACCAGCCCCGTCCCACCCGTGCAGAAATTTCCGACGTTGCAAACGCCGTATATGACGGTTCTTCCGCAATAATGCTTTCGGGCGAAACGGCTGCGGGACACTACCCCGTAGAAGCTGTAAAAGCAATGTCGAGAATTGCTAAGCAAGCCGAAGCAAACACCGAATACATCGCTTACATCAAGGACAGCGATTACCACATAAACGGCCTCGCACAGGCGCTTTCTCACTCCGCGTGCACGCTCGCGCAGGATATCGGAGCAAAAGTCATAGTAGTCTGCACCAGAACGGGCGCAACGGCGAGAACTGTTTCGAGATTCAGACCCATGATAGATATCATAGGCATGACGACGGACGAAAGGGCTTACAGAAAGCTCGGACTTTCATGGGGCGTCATTCCCGTGATGAGCGAAGAGTTCTATTCCGTCGACGTACTCTTCCACTACGCAAAGCGCGCGGCTATCGAGTCGGGTCTCGTCAAAAAGGGAGACAAAATCGTGCTCACCGGCGGCACGCCCAACGGCAAGAGCGGCAACTCCAACCTCATAAACGTAGAAACAATTCAGTAACAATTTCTTATTTAAGCCCCGCCGAAATTTACGGCGGGGCTTTTTTTTGAAAAGTTTTTTTCTCAACTTTAAGAAAATATTTAACAGCTTTTTGCATTTTAACTTTTATTTTGCGGATGTTGCATTTTTTTGATTTGTGTGCTATACTATGTATAAGTCTGCTGTGTGCGTGGTATGGGAAATTCGTAATCCACAATATAATTCAGGGAGCGTTTCGTTCGCGGAAATAGGCAAGGTCTGTATTTTTACGGAAAGTCCGAATATTTTTCGCCTCGGCGCACCCACCTGCGAGAAGCGGGTTAATACTTTTTCATAACACGGCATAAGCGGATTTTTTGTGTCAAAAAACCGCAATTAAGCGGTTATAATAATTTGTTGCCCTTGTTATATCTGAGAGAGCGGGGTAACGTTTGCGCCCGCGGCGTTGAGCCGCGGGCGCAATTTATATTTTACAGGTGTTTATATTCCTCCACGCAAGTTTGCCGCAAGCGGACACATTTATTTTGCGCGCATCGGCGTAAATACTTGATTTTTATCGCTTTTTAAAGTAAAATTTAATGCGAAATCGATTATCGGAGGTTTTTTATGCAGGAAATGACAGGCGTCATACAGCGCACCTCTACGCCGTACTCGGAATTTTGCAATCACGTCGGCGAACAGGTTACCATAAAGGGCGCCATACACAATATAAGAGACATGAGCGACTTCGCTTTTATTATAGTCAGAACGGCGCGCGAGCTTATACAGTGCGTCTATTCGCCCGAATTTTCGGACTACAGACTTACCGAGGACGTAGTTGAACAGTGCTCTGCCAAAGTTACGGGCAAGGTCGTAAAGAGCCAGACGCGCGACGGCAGCGATCGCTATGAATTGCAGATAAGCAATATAGAGGTTCTTTCCGTTCCCGCAGCCATTCCCCCCGTCGTTATATCCAAAAAACAGGTCAACTGCGATCTGAACGTAGATCTCGACTACCGCCCCGTAACGCTGCGCAACCCCAAAGAGCGCGCAGTTTTCAAAATTCAGGAGGGCATTCAGCGCGGCTTCAGAGAATACCTTATGAGCCAGGATTTTACCGAAATTCACACGCCCAAAATCAACTTTGCGGGCGCAGAGGGCGGCACGAACGTGTTCAAGCTCGATTACTTCGGCAAAACCGTCTTCCTTGCTCAGAGCCCCCAGCTCTACAAGCAGGCGCTCGTTCCCGTATATGAGAGAGTATTCGAGATAGGTCCCGTTTTCAGAGCAGAACACCACGACACATCGAGGCACCTCAACGAGTACATTTCGATGGACTTCGAAATGGGCTTTATCGACAGCTTTACCGACATTATGAATATGGAAACGGGCGTTCTTAAATATATAATGAAGCTGCTCAAAGAGCAGTACGCGCCCGAAATCGAGCTTCTGAAAGTGGATATACCCGAAATCACCTCTATCCCCTGCGTGCGCTTTAAGGACGCAAAGGAAATGTGCGTGAAAAAGCTCAAAAATATTACGGATATGAAGGACTTCGAGCCCGAAGAGGAAGCATTCCTCGGCAAGTGGGCAAAACAGCAGTTCAACTCCGACTTCCTGTTCGTAACTCACTATTTAAGCGCAAAGCGCCCCTTCTACACGATGGACGACCCCGAAGACCCCGAAGTTACCCTTTCGTTCGACCTTCTGTTCCGCGGAATAGAGATTACCTCGGGCGGACAGCGAATTCACGACTACAACATGCAGGTCGAAAAGATGAAAAAACTGGGCATGAACCCCGACGACTTTGAAACCTACCTTATGCTTCACAAATACGGAGCTCCCCCTCACGGCGGATTAGGTCTGGGACTTGAAAGACTTACCATGCACCTTTTAGGCTTCAAGAACGTGCGCTATGCAGCCATGTTCCCCAGAGACATAAACAGAGTTACCCCTTAAACTTCACAACCATAAATAAAATATGCCCCGTCCGCTTTTTGCGGACGGGGCTTTGTTGTGGCTTAATTAATTTGTATAGCGACTTGATTAATTTATTCGGTCAAAACTTTTTGTTTTCGTGAACGAAACTTTTAAGGCTTTAAGGCTTATGTAAACGAGGCTGTATCTGTTGTGTTTGCAATTTTGGCAAAATGCGCGATTGCAGCCTGCTGGCAGCTGTATCCGTCTGCGCAGAACAGCAGGGACAAACAATTTATCATGAGCGCTGTTTATGAGCAATAATTATATAAAATATTGTAAGATATTCCTTACTTTCCTTATCTTATGAAGTTCGTCATGACTTTTTTGACGATGACGGGTTTTTCGAGCTCGGTGCCCTTGGCTTTATCGATAAGTTTTAAAAGCCATGCCATATTAGAGCCCAGCGCGCGCATGACGCTCACGCCCTCCTCATCCTTCAAGACGTCTTCGGCTTTGCTACCGTGAACCATATTCCAATAGGTTGCGGGAACCTGTATCATGGAGGATATGCCTATGTATTTATTGAGGACGTCGTATGAAGCCGTAGTGCCCGCCCTTCTTGCAGAAACTACGCTTGCGGCGGGTTTGAACTTCATATATGTGCCGTAGGCATAGAAGAGCCTGTCGAGCACGGAGACCATTGCGCCTGCGGGGGATGCGTAATGCACGGGCGAGCCGAAGATGTAACCGTCGTAATCTTTTACCATTGCGCCCAGCTTATTGACGACGTCGTCGTCGAAAATGCACTTGCCCGTCCTTCGGCAGTTCAGGCAACCGATGCACGAATGAACAGCGCCTGTGCCTATCCAGAATATCGTGCTTTCCACTCCCTGCGCTTTCAATTCTTCGGCTATAATTTTTAAAGCCGCGTCGGTGCAGCCGTGTTCGTGGGGGCTGCCGTTTATCATCAATACTTTCATATTTACACTCCTTTTTTGTTTTTTTATATTTTACTACCTTGAAAGCGTACTGTCAACATTGAAAAATTTCAGAGAAGGCAAATATCGCGTTAAAATACGTTTGCTAACTAAAAAACGGGCGCGACATCCCGCCGCGCCCGCAAACTATATGCTCCCGCAGTTTTTCCTCCGCGCGGAGCACATTACATATTATATGTCCGCGCAAGCAGGTTATGACTGCAATTTTAACCTTTATATAAAAATCTGTGGCAGTTTTCGCACTCAACCACCCTTCCCGACGAAGCCGCTTCCTTTTCGGCAATGGACAGCGATGTGCCGCACATGGGACAGATATCGGCGTTGAGCTTGCAGAGTATGGGGAAAACTCTTTCGCTGCGCTTTGCCTGATATTTTTTGAGCACTTCCTCGTCGATATCCTTGGAAAGATTTTTGAGCTCTGCGGTTATCTTGTCCACTTCCGCCTGCCTTTCCGCCTTGTATTTTTTGAAAGCGTCCTGCAAAACGGGGTATTCCTTCTGCGCGGAAATGACCTTCTTTTTCAAATTCTGATATTCGTCGGAAGTTTCCTTTGCCGTCGCGGTGAGATTTGCTATCTCGCCTTTTAGAGCTTTGAAAGAGTCGGCCAGCGACTGCGCGCTGCGCTTGTAGAAGGATATATCGTTGCCCGCTTCGACGAGTTTGTCGAGGTTGTCGAAATCTTTGAGCGTTTCAACCAGTTCGGAATACTTCTTTTCAAGGCGGTCGATGAGCGATTTTATCTCGCTCGCCTTGCTCTCTAACTGGTCGAGCTTTTCGGACGCCTTCGTGAGGAAGTTGCGCGTCTGAATGTACTTTTTGCGCTCGTCGCTGGCAGAAATTTCCTGCTCGATCTTCAAAAGACGGCTGTCCTCCTGCTGGTATTTTAAAAGTTTTTCAACCTGTGACATAATTTTTCTCCTTGAAATTACAAAAGTTCCTCGTCGATTAAGACGTATGCCGGCACGCCGAGCTCGGGTATGAGCCTGCGCGCCATATGCGTAAAGCCGTAAACTTCGGATGCGTAGTGCGTCATCTGCACGACGTTTACTCCGTTGTAGTACAGCCCCGTTATCATGTGGTGAGCAAAATCAGACGACACAATTACGTCCGCGCCGTTTGCTATGGCAAAACCGCCCGCATTTTCGTCCGCGCCCGCGCCGCAGAACGACGCGACTTTTTTAATCGGTCTTTGCGGGTCGCCATAAGAAAAGATGCGCTTTGTGTTGAATGTTTTGCCTATTTTTCTGACAAAATCGCAAAATTTAATTTCGGGTATCGAGTAAACTCTGCCGTAGCCGCCGACGGAGAGTTTATCCATTATCTCCGCCTCGGTGCCGCCGAGACCTTTCATTAAATAATAATCTATGCCCTCTCGCGCGCAGTCGAAATTGAGGTGCATGGAAATGACGCCCACTCCGCCGCGTATGCACTTTACGAGAGCTTGGGAAATAAGGTCGTTGGAGGGCGTTATTCTGTGCTGTCCGTGATAAATTGCGGGGTGGTGAGTTATGATTAAGTTATAACCGCGCTTTATCGCTTCTTCAGCCGCGGCGGGCGTGAAATCGAGAGAGAACAGAACGCCCGTTATTTCGCCCTCGTTTTCGACGAGTATGCCGCTGTTGTCGTAGTGGTTATACTTTGCGCACAGTTCGTCGCTGAGCGCGACGGGCGCGCAGCAACGCTCGGTTATGGCAAACGCCTCTTTAAGTTTCACCTGAATATACCCCCGTTAAAAATTTCAGCCTGCCGATGAGCATTTGTCTGTTTTCTTCGCGCATGCCGCGGGCGAGATAGCCGCGGATTTTTTCCGCTTCCTCGCCGAGATATTCTCTGAGCACGGGATTTTTCAGGCTGTCTTTGCCGAACGCAAGCTGTTCGGGAGAGTATTTTTCGTTACAGCCCTGCCGCACCCCTTTTATGATAAAATAAAATTTTCCGTCTTTGAAAATATTGTCCTCTGTTATGCCGCAGCCCCTTTCAAGAAGATATTCGCGCAGTTTTGCAACGTTGCTCATAGGCTGAAAGACGAATTTTTCGGGTATGTAGCCCTGTTGCAGAATTTTTAAAATTTCGTCGCCGCCCATGCCCGCGATGAGCACGAGGTCAGCTTCTTTTACTCCGATCAGACCGTCGCAACAGACGGCGCTTACCCTTCCCGCCGCAAAATAGTCCTTTAAAAGCAGGCGCGCTTTATTGAGGCTTTTTTGGCTTATATCCGAAATTACAGCGCGGTCGCAGAGGTTGTTTTTAAGCATGTACTGCGTGCAGTAGCCGTGGTCGCAACCGACGTCGGCGAACACGCCGCACCTTTCGAACCGCGAACAGATTTGCTCTATTCTGTCCATCAGGTATCGAGGAAATCTTTGAGGTGCTTGGAGCGCGAAGGATGGCGCAGCTTTCTCAACGCCTTTGCCTCGATCTGGCGGATACGCTCCCTCGTTACGTTGAATTCCTTGCCGACTTCTTCGAGCGTGCGGGGACGACCGTCGTCCACGCCGTACCTGAGGCGAAGAACCTTTTCCTCGCGGGGAGTGAGACTGTTGAGGACGGACAAAAGCGTTTCTTTAAGCATTGTGGAGGATACGCTGTCAGAAGGCGTAACCGCTCTGTCGTCTTCGATGAAGTCGCCGAGGTGAGAATCTTCCTCTTCGCCTATGGGCGTTTCGAGCGAGACGGGGTCCTGCGCAATCTTCTGTATTTCGCGCACGCGCTCTTCGGAAATGTTCATCTCCTGCGCGATTTCTGCGGGGGTAGGTTCTCTGCCGTACTTCTGCAAAAGTATGCGCGAAACGCGCGTCAGTTTATTGATTGTTTCGACCATATGCACGGGGATACGGATGGTGCGGGCCTGGTCGGCTATCGCACGGGTTATAGCCTGCCTTATCCACCAGGTTGCATAGGTAGAGAACTTGAAGCCCTTCTGATAATCGAATTTTTCGACGGCCTTCATAAGACCTAGATTGCCTTCCTGAATGAGGTCTAAAAACAGCATGCCGCGCCCGACATACCTCTTTGCGATGGAAACTACAAGCCTTAAATTGGCTTCGGAAAGTTTCTTTTTAGCCTCCTCGTCGCCCTCCTGCATTTTGCGGGCGAGTTCTATTTCGTCGTCGGCGGAAAGAAGGGGCACCCTGCCTATGTCCTTTAAATACATCTTGACGGGGTCGTCGAGCCCGATATCCGAGAGAGCCTGTTCGTACAGTTCGTTGTCCCTTTCGGCTTCGTCGATTATCTGAATGCCCGCCTCCGCAATAGATTTATATACGAAATCCATCTGCGTGGGCGTGGTTTCGTACTTTTCCATTATATCGCAGAGGTTGTTTGTCGTTATCGAGCCTTTGTTTGAATAGTCGTCGATAATCTTTTTAAGTATTTCGTTTAATTTCTGGTCGGATAAATTCATTTAACGTACCCCGTTTTTAAGTTTTTCCTTTTGTTTGAAAAGTTCGTTAAGCCGCGCGGCGCATTGCCTTCTGTCGTTGACGTCGGTGAGTGAAGCCGTCTTTGCGGTGAGCGAACTTATTTCTTCGTCTATATAGTCCATTTTCAGCCTTACGACGCTGTCGGCAAAATATTTTGCCGCAACATCGCCCGACAGTTTGTCGCCGTCGGAATAGTCGAGTATGCGGGTAAGTTCCTCATACTCGGGCGTCTTTTCTTCGAAAAATTCGAAAATTTCGCTTAAATGTATTCTCTCGCCGAGCAGTTTTTTGGATATTACATACCTGGCGAGTATGAGGTGAATGGGATTGGTGAAAGGTATTTCGGCTATGTCGGTATCCGCCGTATAATCGGCGCCGAACAGATAACTTACTATGACAAACCGCGAAGCCTTCAATGAAGCCGTGGCGTTGTCCGCCCTGTCCTCGTGCCTGTCAGATTTTATCTCCATCTGGCTGGGCAACGCGTTGAGGTCGCGGTTTAAACTTTCGTAAGTTATGCCCGTCTTGTCGCGCAGCTTCTTTAAAAGTTCTTCCTGCTCGGCGGAGCTGTCCGCCGTTTTGATAATCTTTATCGCATCGGCGACGTATCTGCGCTTATCCTCCGTCTTTGAAAGGTCTGCACCCTCGCCGAGGACGGAAAGTTTATAGTCGATAAGCGGCATAGCCGCGTCCAGACAGGCTTTGTACCCTTCCTCGCCGCGCTGTTTTATCACGTCGTCGGGGTCGAGCCCTTCGGGCAGGGGAACGACCTTTACGTTGAGCCCTTCGCCCTTTAAAATTTCAAGCCCGCGCATGTTCGCCTTTTTGCCCGCCGTGTCGCCGTCGTAGGAAATGAGGACGGTATCGGTATATCGCTTTATCAGTCGCGCCTGGTCCTGCGTTAAAGACGTGCCCATACTGGCGACTACGTTTTTAAAGCCCGAGGAATAGAGCGAAATGGCGTCCATGTACCCTTCAACCATTATTACTTCCTTTATATTTTGGCTTCTTTTGAGCTTTTTTAAAAGGTTTATGTTGTAAAGGGTCTTGCTTTTATTGAAAATTATAGTTTCTTTCGTGTTTTTATACTTTGCGAAATCGGTCTTTTTGAGCACCCTGCCGCCGAAGGCGATTACCTCGTCCAGCGCGTTGATTATGGGAAAAATCAATCTTCCGCCCTGCGCATCGACCAATCTCCCGTCCACCTCGTTTACCGTGCCGCTGTCGAGCATATCCTGTTTTGAATAGCCCTTTGACAATAAAAATTTCGGGAGGTCGGTAAAATTAAGACTGGCGCCCAGCCCGAACGAGCGGACGACGCGCGAGGGGATATTTCTGTTGAGTATGTACTGAATGTGCGCGTCGGCTTTGCCCGAATTGAGGTTATCGAGGTAAAAGTGCGCGCAGTCGTTTAAAAGTTTTAAAAGGGTGTCCCTCTTTCTCTTCGCCTCCGCTGTGGTGCGGTTGTCGAAGTCCGACTGCGGCATGGGCAGGTTTGCGCGCTCGGCGAGCAGTTTTACCGTGTCCATGAAATCGAGGCTTTCCATTTCGGACACAAGTTTTATGACGTCGCCCGAAGCCCCGCAGCCGAAGCAATGATAGAACTGTCCGCTCTCGTTTACCGAAAAAGACGCCGTCTTTTCGTGGTGAAATGGACAGCAAGCCCAGTAGTTTGCACCCTTCTTTTCGAGCGTGAAATAGCCGCTCGCTACATCGACGATATTCAGTTTATCTTTAAGCGTTCTTAAAAATTCCTGGTCCATTGCGCCTTGCGGCTATCTCCTTTGATTTTCGGCGGCGCACATTGCCGTCAGTTGAGTTCGTCCACGAAAGTCCAGCCGCGCGGAACGAATATAGAGTTGAATACCTTTACCGCATACCTGTCGGTCATGGACGAAATATAGTCGCATACGACCTGTTCGCGGGGGTATGTCTGCATTAACATCAGGTACGTCTGAGGCAGTTTTTCGGGATATTTTATAAAATAATCGTACATAGCCGAGAGCATCCTTTCGGCTTTTTCCTCTTCGCCCATGGCAAAGCGCGTGCGATACACCCTTTCGAACATGAAAGCACGCAGTTTGTCGCTCGCCTCGCGCACCTCGTCGCCCATCTTGACATACGGCTTGTCCGCGCTGTTGAGCCAGACGGAAGTTATAGCCGTATTTATTCTCTCGCGCGAAGTAGATCCGAGAACGCTGACTATATCTTCGGGGACGTCTTCGGCTTTGAGCACGCCCGCGCGGATGGCGTCGTTGAGGTCGTGATTTATGTAAGCCACTCTGTCGGCTATGCAGACACACTTGCCCTCCAAAGTTGAAGGCTTGTCCTCGTTTTTGTGGTTGTTGTGGTTGACTATGCCGTCGCGCACTTCGTATGTAAGGTTGAGCCCCCTGCCGTCTTTTTCGAGCACATCGACCACCCTCAAAGACTGTTCGTTGTGTCTGAACCCTCCCGGGGCGAGTTTATTGAGTATGCGCTCGCCGCTGTGTCCGAAGGGCGTATGACCGAGGTCGTGCCCCAGAGCTATGGCTTCGGCGAGGTCCTCGTTTAGGCGCAGACAACGCGCGAGCGAGCGGGCTATCTGCGACACGTCGAGCGTGTGCGTCAGGCGGGTTACGTAATGGTCGCCTTCGGGCGAAAAAAAGACCTGCGTCTTATTTTTAAGGCGCACGAACGATTTGCAGTATATAATTCTGTCCCTGTCGCGCTGAAAAGGCGTGCGCATTTCGCAGGGCTGCTCTTCGCGCAGTCTGCCCGCGCTCTTTTCGGAAAGAGTTGCATATGGCGAAAGATATTGCCTTTCGCGTTCCTGTGTCTGAATGCGTATCGATTTTTCCATTACTACCTTTATATACGAAAAAAATGTGCAATTTCCTTTTTTGATACAAAAATTTTATAAATTTTTTTGTTTGACACATTATTTTGCAATTTTTCGGACAAGATCCGCTTTTTTGCAAGTCGCATTTTCGGACGGTTATTTTGCGAACCCGCCGCCGACGGAGATAACTTCGCCCGTGATATAGCCGCTTTCGGCGGCGAAAAGGCAGGCTTCGGCCACGTCCTCGCCGCTGCCCAGTCTTCCGAGAGGTATCTGCGATATCAGATCTTCCATTTCCTCCTGCGTAAAGCCCGCGTTCATCTGCGTGTCTATCACTCCGGGAGATACGCAGTTGACTGTTATGTGCGAGGGGGCGAGCTCCTTTGCGAGCGCCTTTGTAAAGGCTATTACGCCGCCCTTCGTGGCGGAATACGCCACCTCGCAGCTCGCGCCGACTTCGCCCCATATAGAGGCGATATTGACTATGGCGCCTCCGCCGTAGCTTATCATGCTGCGCGCAGCCTCGCGGCTGCAAAGGAACACTCCGCGCAGGTTTACGCCCATGATCTCCTCCCAATCGGAAAGGGTTGTATCCTGTATGACATTTATTTTGGAAATGCCTGCGTTGTTTACGAGCACGTCTATTTTGCCGTAAATGCGGAAGATTTCGGCGAACATATCTTTGACCTGCTTTTCGTCCGAAACGTCGGCGCGCATGAGCACGGGGCAATAGTCCTGTTCGTTGAATTCGTTCTGCGCGGCGAGAGCCGCCTCTTCGTCGTGGCAGTAATTAAGGATAACTTCGTATCCGCTGCGCAGAAATCTTTCGGCTATCGCCTTGCCTATTCCGCGCGTTCCGCCCGTTATGAGCACAGTTTTCATCTGCCTGCAATCTCCGTTATTTTTTGCGCTATCTGCGCGGGTGTCAGATCATCGGTATCTATTATATAGTCCGCCGCGCCCTCATAAACTTTCGAGCGCGCCGCGCTGATGGAGCGGACCTTTTCCTCCAACCCGCCTTTGAGAAGGGGGCGCGTCGTATCGCCCGAAATGCGGGCAATTATAGTTTCGGGCTGTGCGCGGAGATAGAAAATTTTGCCGTTCTTTTTGAGTTCGAGCACGTTTTCTTTCCTCAAAACGCAGCCTCCGCCGAGGGAAATTACCGCGTTGTCGCAGCGGGACACCACCTCTTTTACGACCTCGCTTTCAATATCGCGGAAGCGTTCTTCGCCGAAGTCGGCAAATATTTTATTGATTTCGCCGTGCGCTTTTACAATCTCTTCGTCGGTATCCACCCAATCAAGACCGCAGGCGCGGTGAAGTTGAGCGGCGACGGTCGTCTTGCCGCTGCCCATCATTCCGCAGAGAACTATATTCATAATTTAAAGCTCTCCGCGGCGAGGATATAACTGTTTTTGCCGAAGCCCGCAATGACGCCCTTGCATACGGCGGAAATCACAGACTTGTGGCGGAATTCGTCGCGCGCGTGCACGTTGGACATATGCACCTCGACGACGGGAATATCGACGGAGGATATCGCGTCGCGTATGGCGTAGCTGTAATGAGTGAACGCGCCCGCATTAAGAATTATTGCGTCGCAGTCGGCGGTGTGTATGGCGGTGCATATTTCACCCTCTATATTGCTCTGGAAAAACTGACACCGGTCGTCTTTGAAGTGAGCTTTTATTTCTTCATTTATCTCGTCGAGGGTCTGCGTGCCGTAGACGCCCTTTTCGCGCCTGCCCGTCATGTTGAGATTTACTCCGTTTATAAACAGAAATTTCATCGTTTACACCTCACTTATATACTTTTCGAAAAGTTGCTTTGCCTGCGCGTCGTCGGGCTGTGCGCCGAAATAGATACACTCGGCAAAATACGCCTGATAAAAGAGCATTGCCTGACCGTTTATCGTCTTTTTGCCAAGCGTGCGGGCGATTTTTAAAAACTCGCTCTCGGCGGGAACATAGATGAGATCGACGGCGACCTGCGTGCGGGAGAGCACGTCCTCGCCCACGGGCGATATGCCGACAGATTTGTGCATGCCGACGCCCGTGGCGTTGATTATAAGGTAATAATCTTCGGGTTCGACGCTGCTGAGCACGGTAACGTTGCCGCACTCTTCGGCGAGGGAGCAAGCGCTTTCGGCATTTCTGTCATAAACGAAGAGCTGCGCGCCCGCGCCCACAAGCTTTTTGGCTACCGCTCTGCCCGCGCCGCCTGCACCGAGCAGAAGAACTTTTTTGCCCGAAACCTGCACGCCGTTATTTTTAAGCATGAGCATGAAGCCCGCGCCGTCGGTGTTGTGCCCCGACAAATCGCTCTTCAATACGGTATTTACCGCGCCAAAGAGCTGCGCGTCGTCCACAATCTTGTTAAGGTGGGGAATTACGCTGAGTTTGAAGGGTATTGTAACGTTGAAACCGTCGTAATTTTTTATTATGTCGTCTATGCGGCTTTCGAAATCTTCCACGGGTATGGAAATTTTATCGTAAGTAATTTCGTTGCCCATGTTCTTTGCTATGAACGAGTGCATTTTGGGGCTGTCTGAAGCCGAAACGTCCTTTCCTATGACTGCTAATTTCATTTTATCTCCTGATAACCTTATGCCGCCTTACAAAAGGCTGTCGCGGCACATGGCAATATATTTTACGTATTCTTCGAGAGGGAGTTTTACCTCCTCGCTCTGACCTTCGCACTTGGGAACTATAACCGATACGTCGGTTGCGGCGGCATTCTTTTTGTCATATTTTGCAAAATATGCCGCCTTTTCCGCGTCCTCGTAGGCGGGTATTTTACCTATTACCTTTTTTATGAGTTTTTCAAGGTTGTCGGCGTATTTACCCCCGCATATGCCCAGGCGACGGGCAATGAACAGCTCGTAATACATGCCGATAAGCACGAATTCGCCGTGAGATTTTCTGCGGAAATACAGCTCGAACGCGTGCCCCGTGGTATGCCCTAAATTGAGCGTTTTTCTTCTGCCGCCCGTATCGCGCTCGTCCGAGCGGACGACGTCCGCCTTGTGCGCTATGCAATCGAAAGTGATATCTTCCAGAAACTTTATGTCTTTGAGGCGGGCGCGGTTTTTTATGAGGCTTTTATATATGCCCGCGTCGAGCGCGCCGTACTTGATTATTTCGCCCAGACCGCAGCGTATTTCGCGCTTGGGAAGGGTTTTCAAGAACATGGGATCGACTATAACCTCGCCCGGCTGATAGAATGTGCCGACAACGTTTTTGACGCCCTTGAAATCTACCGCCGTCTTGCCGCCGACAGAGCTGTCCACCTGCGATAAAAGCGTTGTGGGTATCTGCACGAGTTTTATTCCGCGCATGTAGAGCGAGGCGGCGAGCCCCGCGACGTCGCCCACCACTCCGCCGCCGAGAGCGACTACCGTAGATGAGCGCGTTACGCCGTTTTCGAGCATGGCGGAAAGAATTTTAAATAGCTGAACGTGGTTCTTGCTGCCCTCGCCCGCAGGCATGACAAACACATAATTGTCGCCGAAAGTCTGCTCTATGAGCTGCGAGTAAATTTTATGGACGTTACTGTCCGTTATTATAAAAAGTTTTTTGTCCTTTAAGTTTTGCGTTCTATCCTGAAACGCGCCTTCGCCGCAATAAATGACGCTTTCGCACGAAGGGGTGTCGAGTGTTATTATTTTCATATTACGGCAAGCGGTCGTACCGCTCTTTCACCTCCGCCATATTATCTCCGCCCAGCCTTTCGGAAACGACTTCCGCGAGCGCGCAGGCAACGACGCATTCCAAAATTATTTCGCAGGCGCATATCGCCGCCACGTCGCTGCGTTCGCCCGCCGCCGTCGTCGGCTGACCGGTTACATAGTCGATAGTTCTAAGACCCTTCATCAAGGTGGGTATGGGCTTCATCGCGGCGCGAAGAACAATCTCTTCGCCGTTGGACATTCCGCCCTCTATTCCGCCCGCATTGTTGCTGGAACGGAAAATTTTGCCCTCTTTCATGAAAATTTCGTCGTGCACTTCCGAGCCGGGACGGCGAGCCGCCTCAAACCCGAGCCCAACTTCGACGCCCTTTATCGCCTGAACGCTCATCATTGCGCCGCACAGAATGGCGTCGAGCTTTGTAGAATACTGCATGCAGCTGCCAAAGCCGCTCTTTAAGCCCTTTACTCTTATTTCGACTGTGCCGCCCGCCGTATTGCCATCGGCTTTGAGCTTGTCGATAAGTTCCATAGCCCGCTTTTCAGCATTTTCGTCGAGCATGAAAAGGGGATGGCTTTTAACTTTTCCGAGCTGTTCGAAGGTGTAATCGCCCCTATCTTCTACGCCGCAGACGCTCCTGACGCAACCTGAAATTTGTACTCCGAGTTCGGCAAGATACTGCATGGCGATAGCTCCGCCCGCAACCCTTACAGCCGTTTCCCTTGCGCTGGCGCGTTCCAGAATGTTGCGCGCGTCCGTCTGGGCGTATTTTATTACCCCCGTCAGATCGGCGTGTCCGGGGCGAACGCGTGTGAGCCTCCTCTGCGTTACGTCCGCGCCCTCGGGCGCCATTACGCTCTGCCAGTTGGCATAGTCGCGGTTTTCTATTTCGAAAGCGACGGGACTGCCGAGCGTCAGTTTATTTCTGACGCCTGAAAGTATTATGACGCGGTCGCGCTCTATTTTCTGCCTGCCGCCCCTGCCGTATCCGCTCTGACGGAGAGCGAGATATTCGTTTATCTTATCCTCGTCGACGGGCATGTTAGAGGGCAGCCCTTCAATAATTCCGACGAGCGCCTTGCCGTGCGATTCGCCTGCGGTTGTAAGTTTCATATATTCTCCTTATAGGACGGCATAGCCGTCCGAAGTTACCCTGATTGTTATATTGCCCCTGTTCTGCGTTGAAAGGGGCTCTTTTACCTGACTGCACACATCCGAAAGCGCCTGCGACGAGGGACAGCCCGCAAAATTGTCGCCGACGGAAATTACCGCCGCAGACGGACTTAAAACGCCGTACCATTCCGCCGAGGTGCAATCCGCGCTGCCGTGCCCCGCAACCTGAACGACGTCGCAATCTTCAAGCGATACGCTGTAACTGCCTGTCTGCGCGTATTTATCGCCCGCGGCCGTCATAATCTCGTAATCTTGGATTATGCTGTTGAGCGCGGCTCCGCCCGCCGAAGATGTGAACACGAACGACGTGCCCGCATACGAAAGCCAGACGACGGCGCAGGCGTTTAGGATATTTTCTTCCGAAGCCTCTTTATTCAAAGCGGCGTAATAGCCCAGAGGGTTGTCCGCGCCGCCCGGCGAAAGAAAGGTAAGAAAATATGAGTATTCGTCGCTGTATATGCCCTCGCCATACTGCGATATGAGCATTTCCGCGCCCTCATCTTCTGCCGCCGCATAAAAATTGCGGTAAGCGTCGGTTATGTATGTATTATTGACGTACGGCGCGTAAATCGTGCCGACCTGTTTGTATTTTATTATTTCGGCGAGACCGCCGCAGTGTTCCGCCCTCACCGACGAGCAGATTAAATAATCGATTTTATCCACTCCCCTCGAATTAAGAAGGCGAAGAAGCGAAAGCGTATTGCCGTACGCTCCGTCGCCGCCGTCGATGAGCGCGACTTTGCCGTCGGGAAGTTCGATTAAAATCGCGTCGCCGTAGCCCACGTCGGCATACGTTACGGTGAGAGTGCCCTCTTGCCTTTGCTCTGCAACGACCATGTACGCCGTGAGATATTTTACGGGCACGAATATATTTGTTATGAGCAAAGAGACGAAAACTACGAACACTGCCGCCGCTGAAATTATTGCGGCTGTTTTTGCTTTGGATAATTTTTTGCGCTTGACCGATGCCACTTTATAAAAATCAATCCCCGCTTATAATTATACAGAATATATTATACAATAACCATTGCGCTTTGTAAACGAAAACCCGCAGGTTTTTAGTTCAACCTGCGGGTTTTTTATGCGTTTATATGAGTTATTCGTTGTAATCGACCTCGACGTCGCCTATGCCGCGGAACACCCTGCCGCTCTCTATCTGGGAGCGCAGTTTTTCGGGCGCGGAGATGAGAATTAAGCCCTTGCAGCCTACGAAGCACTGTCTGCCGATCTTTGTTACCGAGGCGGGAATGTCTATCCTTTTTAGCGATGTGCAGTTGAGGAAAGCGACGTCGCCTATTTCTTCGAGCGCGGCGGGGAAATTGAAATCGGTGAGCGACGAACAATCGGCGAACGCCCAGTTTGCGATGCGCGTTATGCCGTCGGGCAGGTGTATGCTTTTGAGGCTTTCGCAGTGCGAGAAAACGCCGTCCTGTATTACCGTTACACTGTCGGGAATTATTACGTCTTTGAGGGATACGCAGAAGTCGAACACCCTTCTAGACAGCGATGTGAGCGACGGCGGAAGAATGGCTTTTTCTGCCGAGCTGCATGCGTGGAAGGCGCCCGCGCCGACGAACTCCAGCCCGTCGGGCAGAACTATTTCTTTGAGCGACGAGCAGTTGGCGAATGCGACTTCGTCTATCATTTTAAGCCCTGCGGGGAAATTGATTTTTTCGAGTTTTTCGCACCACGCGAACGCTGCGGAAGATATTACTTTAACGCTGTCGGGCACGACAACTTCCTTTACAGAGCTGTTTGAAAAGGCGTTTGCGCCTATCGTAGTTATAAAATCGGGTATTTCGGCGCGCTCGCCGTCGCCTATGTACTTTATGAGCGTAGTGTCGTCGATAAGAAAATCGGTAAGATTTAAAAGTTCGCGCTTGCGGTCGATTGACAGCTCTTCGGGGGGAAGAACTTTGGGCGCGCACGCGTCGATTTTTTCGCGCAGCGTTTCGAGCGGTTCATCTTCCGCCTCCTCGGGAAGGGGACGGAAACTTACGCTGTCCTGCGGCGTTTCATCGGAAAATTCGCTCTCCTCGGTTACCTCCATCAACAGAGTGGACGCGCCGAGCACTTTGCCCACGCGCACGGACTGTGCGCTTTCGCCCTCTTCGAGAAGATTATCCCACTCTTCGCCGTAATCGCTGTCATCGAATTCCGCTTCGAGACCGTTTGAAGCATAGAAACGGAAATAAATTTTATCGGGGTCGGAGAATATTTTTCTTAAATTCACTCGCCTGAAAAGCGCGCCGGGCATTAAAACTTCTTTAAGGTTGTCGCAACCGTGGAAAGCCCTGTTGCCTATTCTTACGAGTTTGTAAGGCGTGGCGATTTTTTGCAGCGTTTTGCAGCCCGCGAAAGCGTCGGGACCTATGCGCTTTACCGAAGGCGGTACGGTTACCGTAGCGTCCGCGCCAGTGTATTTTATCAGAGTGCCGTCTTCAATCTGAAAATCGGCGGGATTATTCTGTGCCATATTTTCCCCTCGTTGATTTTTACCTTTTTTTATTTTAACATACATTTTGTCGTTTGTAAACAGCACAACCTCAATTTAACGCAAAAAAGCGCGCATGCCGCCCTTTGAGGGCGCGCATGCGCGCATTATGAATTTTCTAAGACATCAGAAAGATTCGTGTATGGTACGCGAAATGACGTCGTCCTGCTGCTCTTTGGTGAGTTTGTTGAAGTTTACCGCATAGCCCGAAACCCTTACCGTAAGCTGGGGATATTTTTCGGGATGAGCCTGCGCGTCGAGCAGAGTGTCTCTGTCGAACACGTTTACGTTGAGGTGATGTCCGCCGTCCGCAACATATGCGTCGAGCATATTTACAAGGTTATCTACTCTTGACATAATTATTTTCTCCTTTTATCAGTCGTCTTTACCGAGCGAGGCGGGCGTAATCGAGAATGTGTTCGATATGCCGTCGCGCGAATATGCATAGGGAAGTTTTGCAACAGATTCGAGCGAGGCGAGCGCGCCGTTGCTGTCTCTGCCGTGCATAGGGTTTGCGCCGGGCGCGAGGGGCTGACCCGCCCTTCTGCCGTCGGGCGTGTTGCCCGTCTTTTTGCCGTAAACCACGTTGGATGTTATGGTGAGTATCGACATTGTAGGAACGCTTCCGCGGTAGGTGTAGTGGCTCTTTATCTTGTTCATGAAGGTCTTGACGAGCCATACGGCGATTTTGTCCGCTCTGTCGTCGTTGTTGCCGTACTTGGGATAGTCGCCCTCTATCTTAAAATCGACGGCTATGCCCTCTTCGTTGCGCACGGGATATACTTTTGCGTACTTTATAGCCGAAAGCGAGTCCGCCGCGCAGGAAAGTCCCGCAATGCCCGTCGCGAAGAAGCGGCGCACGTTTGTATCGTGCAGAGCCATTTCCAAAGCCTCGTAGCTGTACTTGTCGTGCATGTAGTGAATGAGGTTGAGCGTATTGACGTACAGCCCTGCAAGCCAGTCCATCATCTGTTCGTACTTGGTTATTACCTCGTTATAATCGAGAGGACCGTCGCCCGAGATGGGTGCATACATGGGCGAAACCTGCATTGCCTTGCCCGTCTTTTTATCCTTTGCGATTTCGTCCTTGCCGCCGTTGATTGCATAAAGCAGGCACTTTGCAAGGTTTGCCCTCGCGCCGAAGAACTGCATGTCCTTGCCGACGCGCATGCAGCTTACGCAGCACGCTATGCAGTAATCGTCGCCCATTTCGGGGCGCATGAGGTCGTCGCTTTCGTACTGAATGGCAGAGGTATCGATAGAAGTCTTAGCGCAGAACTTTTTGAAGCCTGCGGGAAGATTTTTGGACCACAGCACGGTGAGGTTGGGTTCGGGAGCGGGTCCGAGGTTTTTGAGCGTGTGAAGAATTCTGAACGAGTTTTTGGTAACCAGCGTTCTGCCGTCCACGCCCATGCCGCCGATGGATTCGGTAACCCATGTGGGGTCGCCCGAGAACAGCTCGTTATATTCCTTTATGCGCATGAACTTGACAATTCTCAGCTTCATTACGAACTGGTCGATGAGCTCCTGCGCCTCTTTCTCGGTGAGAATGCCGCGCTTTAAATCTCTTTCGATATAGATATCGAGGAAGGTCGAGTTTCTGCCTATCGACATCGCAGCGCCGTTCTGGTCCTTAATCGCTCCGAGATAGCCGAAATAAAGCGCCTGAATTGCCTCCTGCGCGGTTTCGGCGGGGCGGGAAATATCCTTGCCGTAGCTTGCCGCCATTTCTTTGAGCGCGGCAAGAGCCTTTATCTGCTCGGAGAGCTCCTCTCTGTCGCGCACTTTGTCGGGCGTCATATCGCCGTCCATATTGAGCTTGTCCCTCTGCTTGCACTCGATGAGGTAATCGACGCCGTAGAGCGCAACCCTGCGGTAGTCGCCCACTATTCTGCCCCTGCCGTAAGTATCGGGCAGACCCGTGAGAATGTGCGCGCTGCGCGCGAGGCGCATTTCGGGCGTGTATGCGTCGTAAACGCCGTCGTTGTGCGTCTTGCGGTATTTGGTAAAAATTTCCTTGACCTGAGGGTCGATTTCGTAGCCGTACATGTTGAGAGCCTGCTCCGCCATCTTTATGCCGCCGAAGGGCTGAAGGGCGCGCTTGAAGGGCTCGTCCGTCTGAAGTCCGACTATCTTTTCGAGTTCCTTATCTATATATCCTGCCTTGTGGCTGGTGAGCGTGGAAACTATTTTCGTATCCGCTTTTAAAACGCCGCCTGCGGCGCGCTCCTTTGCGGACAAATCGAGTATTTCGCTCCACAGTTTTTGGGTTGCTTCGGTGGGACCTTCGAGGAAGCTGTCATCCCCCTCGTAAGGCGTATAGTTGCGCTGTATGAAATCTCTGACGTTGACTTCGTCGTCGCTCCATAAGCCGGGAACAAATCCCTCCCATGCCTTGTTTGTCATACTTTACCTCTCATATATTCTTCTGTCTTTGCCTCTGCCCACAGGGAGAGTATTTCATCGGGCTGATAGCCCGAACACTTTGCTATTATGTTGTCGCCGTCGCATATTACGACGGTGGGTATGCGCTCCACGCCGTATTTCTGCACAGCTTCGGGCGACATTTCTATATCTATGCGCTCGAAGTCCATGCCGCAGCTTTCTGCCACTTCATGCGCCTGTCGCGCCATCGCGTGGCAACTCGCGCACGAGTCGCCGCCGATTTCTATCATTTTGAATTTTTTATTCATATTTTAAGTATTTCCTTTGCGTTGATTACCCTCTCCCTTTCTGGCGGCTTTACGCCCTTCAAGGGGTAATCTATGCCGAGTTTTTCGTACTTGACCGCCCCCATGGTGTGATAAGGCAGGACTTCGACTTTCTGCACGTTGCTCAAAGTTTTTATAAACGCCGACAGCCTCTTTAAATATTCATCGTCGTCGGTTATGCCCGGAACGAGCACGTGGCGTATCCAGACGGGTTTATTTATTGCCGAAAGGTATCTGGCAAACGCAAGGATATTTGCGTTGGAATGTCCCGTGAGGCGTTTGTGCTGTTCGTCGTCTATATGCTTTATGTCGAGAAGAACGAGGTCGGTTACCGACAAAAGCCCGTCGAACTTGTGCTCGTTTTCGGCGTTGAACAGTATGCCCGAAGTATCCAGAGCGGTGTTGACGCCGCTCGCTTTGAGCAGCCTGAAAAGCTCTTCGACGAATTCCGCCTGCAAGAGCGGTTCGCCGCCCGAAACGGTTACACCTCCGCCGCCCATAAAATAGCTTTTGTATCTCAAAGCCCTTTCGGCGACTTCCTGCGCGGTAAACTTCTGACCCGCTTCCGCGCTCCACGTGTCGGGATTGTGGCAGTACAGACAGCGCATGGGACAGCCCTGGACGAATACTACAAAGCGTATTCCCGGTCCGTCCACGGTGCCGAAACTTTCGAATGAATGAATTGCACCCGTCATGCGACGCCTCCTGAAAAAAATAAGGGCAATTTATCCCCTTATATGATAAATTTGCCCAGACGAACGACACTCTTACACCGTCGCGCTCCCTCGCGGTTTTCCGCTCGTATTCGTCGGTTGCGCGTCGGCTCTATCAAAGTCAATCGTATTGTATCATTTAATTTGATTTATGTCAATAAGTTTTTCACTAAATGTTGAATGAAAAATTTTTACAGCGCACAATATATTGTGTTAGCGGCGGCTAATTTATACAAAATAATATATCAAGCCGACTAGAACGCCCGAAAACACCCCGAAAACAATGATTGCCCCCGCAACGGTGAACATTTTTGCCGCCATGCCGTATATCCAGCCTTCGGTTTTGAACTCTATCGCGGGGGACGCAACCGAGTTTGCAAAGCCCGTTATGGGCACTATCGAACCCGCTCCCGCATACCTGCCTATGCGGTCATAGACGCCAAGCCCCGTAAGAAGGCAGCCTAAAAATATAAGCACCACAGAAACGCTGCCCGCGAGCACGTCTCCCGTAAGTCCCGCGAACTCGAACATATATCTTATAAACTGACCTATGCAGCATATAAATCCGCCCACGCCGAAAGCCGCGAGGCAATTTTTGAAGTGTTTTGTTCTGGGCTCGCGGCTTTTTACGTATTCCAGGTAATTTCGGTTGTAGTTTTCCCTGTGCTTACCTGTCATTTTTAGTTCCTCCCTCTTTGGAAGGCTTTATATAAGTTTCCCGCTCGTCGCGGCGGGTAAGATCTATCTCTCGCCTCATACCGTTATTTTGGGCATAGCGCGGCGCAATTATACCTCAGCCGAGGGCGATATCCAAAATCATCATGAGCGCGAAACCCGCAATCGTGCCGAGAGTAGCCTTTATCTTTCCGCCCTCGAAGCTCTGCGGTATGAGTTCGGAACAAACGACGGCGAGCATTGCTCCCGCGGAAAAAGCGAGGGCGAACGGAAGTATTCCGCTTATCACGCTGACGGCGATTGCGCCCACGAGCCCCGCAACTATTTCGACCGCGCCCGAAAGCTGACCTATAAAAAAGCTGTTGAAGCGCGAAAAACCGTTGGCTCGCAGCGGAAACGCCACGCACATGCCCTCGGGAAAGTTCTGTATGCCTATGCCGAAGGCGAGCATCAGTGCGGAAATTACAGCGCCCTCACCCGTAAGCGCGGCGAACGCGACGCCTACAGCCATACCTTCGGGTATGTTATGTATAGTTACGGCAACGCAGGTTACCGCGCCCGAACGCGCGCTTTTATCGCCCGAAAACAGGTTTAGTTTTGCCACGGCGATATCCGTGAGCACTATAAGTATTCCGCCCGCGACGAAGCCCGAAGTGAGCACGATGTACGAGTATTCCCCTCCGCTCTCCAATGCGGGCAGAAGGAGAGAAAAAAATGCCGAAGCCATCATTATTCCCGCGGCCGCCGACATCATGAAGCTGAAAGCCGAACCGTTTACTTTTTTACAGACAAAAACCAGCGAAGCTCCCGCCGCTGTCATAGCCCATGTGAAAGTGCAGGCTATGGCGGCCTGTTGCCAGCTCTGTAAACCGACAAACCAATCCAAAATTTTATCCCCCGTAAAAAGCGTATTATATTCCAATTTATGCCGCGCGGAGCCGCCGTTGCCACAAATTAAGGCTTAAAGTCCGACAGGACAGAGAATGAAAAAATTTTCGGCACAAAAAAATTTAAAATACCGCCCTCCGCATTAAAACACCGCCGCGTGCGGCGGTCTCTGTGCTATTGCCGGCGCGATGTCAGCGGGGCAAAAAATAAGCCGCCGCGGACCAATGAGGTCCGCGGCGGCGGGCATTTAAATTGAAAATTGATAAATTACAGAGGCTGAATGTCGTTGTTTGCGTATTTGTTGAAAGTTATTATATATCCGTTGGTTTCGACGGGCTCGGAGCTTTCCGCAAGCGAAAAGCGAGCAGATTTATCGAGGTCGCAGAAGAACCTGTCCGCTCCGCCCACCGCGTTCACCTTGGTTACTAGCACGCTTTCGCAATAGGGCAGAAGCATGGAATAGATGAGCGCGCCGCCTATGACATAAATGCTGTCCGACGGGTATTTTTTAAGTTCGGATAAAAGCTCCTCGCGGCTGCGGACGGTTATTCTGTCGTCGCTTTCGGGCAGAGATTTGCTCAGCACAATATTTGTTCTGTTTTTGAGCGGCTTTCCGCCGGGGAAAGATTTAAGGGTATTTGCGCCCATAACGACGACGTTGCCGACTGTCGTGTTTTTGAAAAACTTCATGTCGGCGGGGAGGGAAAACATAAGTCCGTTGTCCCTGCCTATCCCCCACTGTTCGTCCACCTGCACTATGGCTTTCATCTTTTTCTCCTCATTCCGCAACGGGAATATTGTATTTTTTATCGTTGCACTTGTAATCTACAAGCCTGAAGCTGTCCACCGTGAAGTCGTAAAAATTCTTTATGTCGGGGTCAACTTCGAGTTTGGGTGCGGGATACATGGGCATTTCAATAATTTCCTTTACTATGGGAATATGCCTGTCGTAAATGTGAGCGTCGGCGATTACGTGCACGAGCTCGCCCGCCTTTAACCCGCTGACCTGCGCGAGCATTATCAGAAGCACGGCATACTGCGCGACGTTCCAGTTGTTCGCAGTGAGCATGTCGTTCGAACGCTGGTTGAGTATGCCGTTTAATTTATCGCCAGAAACGTTGAACGTCATAGAATATGCGCAGGGGTAAAGGTTCATTTCGTGAAGGTCGGCAAAGTTATAGATATTGGTCATTATCCTGCGGCTTGCAGGGTTGTTTTTAAGGTCGTAAATAACCCTGTCCACCTGATCAAAGTCGCCCTCTTTATAGTGGTGTTTTATGCCCAGCTGATAGCCGTAAGCCTTGCCTATCGAGCCATTTTCGTCCGCCCACTGGTCCCATATTTTTGAATGAAGGTCATGGACGTTGTTGCTCTTTTTCTGCCATATCCACAACAGCTCGTCGATAGCCGTTCTGAGTGCGGTGCGGCGTATCGTCAGAATAGGAAATTCCTTTGACAAGTCGTACCGGTTGACTATGCCGAACTTTTTAATCGTGTGCGCGGGAGTGCCGTCGCTCCACCTCGGACGGACGGGAAGATTTGTGTCCCACACTCCGTCGGTCATTATTTCTTTCATGTTTGCGACAAAAATTTCATCTGCCCTGCTCATTGGTTTTCTCCGTAATTTTTGAATATTTTACCACACAAAACCGCGCCCGTCAAACTTAAAAGGCGTCCTTGGATACGTCTTTGCGCATTTTGCCGTTGAGCTTTGCGAGCAAACCGCGCGGAAGGGCGCGGGAGAATGCGAGCGCGAACGCATTGGCTCTGCCGACGACGACCTTTTTTGCGCCTTTATCCGAAGCGCGCAGCGACTTATCCGCCACATACTGCGGCTGCTTTGCCGCAATCTTACCCCACAAGCCCTGCTTTGCAATATAGTCGCAGACATCGGGTCGGGTATAAATTGCGCCCGGAAGCACGGCGGTTACAGTTATGTTTTTATCCCTTAACTCCTCATCGAGCGCGAGCGAAAAATTCGTAAGCGCGTCCTTTGTCGCGCTGTACAGCGCAAAATAAGGTATTGGCATTTCGCCGCAGACCGAAGATATGTTTATTATTTTCAGTTTTGCCGCTCTGTGCTTTATGCAAAACAGGCACAAAGAAGCCGCCGCCTCGAAATTTATGCGCGTCTGAAAGACGAGCTTGTCCTCATCGTACAGTTCAAAACTCTTCTGAATGTCCGCGCCTGCGACGTTTATCAGGCGGGAAAAGGTAAGCCCTTGCGCCGCGCCGAAAAGTTTTTTGCGCTCGGACGAATGCGCAAGGTCGCACGCATAAGTTTTTATCTCCGCCGCCGAATTGAGCGTCAAAAGATAATTTTTCAAAACTTCGAGTTTTTCTTGACTTCTTCCAGTCAGAAACAGATTTTCGCCGCGTTCGAGACACGCGAGGGCGAAAGCCCTGCCTGTTACGCCCGTCGCGCCCGTGATGAGTGTGTAGTCCATACCAACATTATAACACTTCGCGCGGCGTTTGTACACTTTTCATAGAAAATCTGCGTTAATTACGCTGTCGCAAAGGGCAATCTGCAATGCCCTGACGTCGCGGGCATAGACATAGCCCGCGCAGACTTCGGAAAATTCTGATAGGATATATTCCATTTCCTCCGCAAACGAGCCGAGCGCAGGGTTTTTGTACAGCCCTTGAAGAGATAGCCTGGCGTCTGAAATTATACCTTTCGCCGCCTCCTGCCCGACTGCTCCGCTGTCGAGGGCGTTAGCGGTGTTATACAGCACGTCGGCAAGCTGGCAGAGCGTGGAAAGATAGCCGCTGTATTCGCGCGCGAACCCGACGTTTTTTTCAGAAATGTCATATCCGTCCACTTCCACTTTCAGCACCTCGCAATCGAGCCCGCTGTCTTTGAGAGCCGCGCAGACCGATTGCGCCTGCTCTTCGCCGTAGTAGCAGGCAAAAGTTATGTAGTATTTTCCGCCGTAACTCACCACATAGCCTGCTCCGCCGAAACTCTGCACGGCGGAAGATATGGAAGACGCGGAAAACGCGTCATCCTGCATTTTGTAGCACACGAAATAAAAACTTGCATTAAACGTCAGCCTCTTCCCGCCGCACGAACAGGCGAAGAGGACTATTGTTACGCATGCGGCAAGGCAGAACAACACAAAACATTTTACCTTTTTGTTCATACGCTATTATTATATTGAGCGGCGCAAAGCTATATAATTTTTTGCGCGGTATTTTCAAGGAAATACACATAATTTAATGAATTTTAAATTATAAGCGCAGCTACAAATCATCGTTCGTTAAAATGCAAAAGGGCGGCGCAATCGCGAGATTACGCCGCCCTATGAATTTAATTTTTTAAGATACGGGAACGACGTTGCAGGACACGTCGATGTTTACGCACTGGCTGTAGGACTCGTCCGAATATTTTATGCCGTAAATCGTAAGCTCTTCAAGCGTTATGGTCTTCTGACTGCCAACGCCGCCCACATTCAGCGCAGCGACGGACGAACCCGACTTGCCTATCGAAGCACCTCCGACTGACGAAGTTATGAGTATGTCGCACCAGCTCGCATTAACAGTCAGCGAACCTACACTGTGTCCGCACAGGTCAAATTCTTTGGCGAAGTTGCTGTAAGGATAGAGCGTGATCGAACCTTCGATGTCAGCGCTGAGGCGTATGGTATCTGCGTAATTGGCAAAATCATATATGTCGTCCGCACTTTCGGCGTACAGCACCACCTTTCCGCTTCCGCTGTACAGCGAAGAACTTCTTAAAGTGTTTTCGCCGTCGATTATTATCTCGCCGTTGTTTACCACCTTGAACCCCTTTAACTTTTCGCCGTCGCGGAAGTTTAATTTGTAAGAACCGATATTAAATACCGTGTTGGAACATACGGTTATGGTTATGATATTGTAAGTATCGTTCACCGCGGTTATATTGGCAGTCATCGTAACCGTGCTGTAATTGCAAAGCTGCGATCCGCTGCGCACGTTGGCGAGAGCGGCGATAAGCTCTTCCGCCGTCGATACTTCCGCGCTGCCGCCGCGCACTTCGTATTCATCGACTTTCACGCCGAAATATTTAGTCGAGAAAGTTGGCACGGTAGAAATTATTTTCGCCTTGTTATCGGGCAGGGAAATTTCACGCCAGTTTTCGTAATTGACACTATAATCCTGTTTGGTCAGGACATATGTGCCGTCGTAAATGGTTATCTGAGGTTTAGGCGTACCCTGTTCGTCGTATATCACGAAAGGATCGGAAATCGACGATACGAGCGTGGATATGTCGCGACGTACGTAAATTACGCCCTCTCCCTCTATTCCTTCGGTCTGCGCGTTGAGATAGAGCGTTCCGTTATTTATTATGCGCGAACCTGAAGCAGTTTCTATGACGTTTTCCTCTGTATAATTTACGAACGAGCCGTTAATTTCCAGCTGTCCGACCACATAGAACGAAGGGGATTTATTGACGAGGCTGACGCCTTCGGCAATAATGAATTTCTGCCACGAACTTATGTGTATTTCCTGCGTCAGCTCCATATCGGCGGTCAGCGTGAGTTCGCCGTAATTATTGTCTGCCAACTTTGAAAGGTCTGCAATAGCAGCAATTTCGCAGGGCGCGCGCTCGACGGTATAGTCTAAAGACAAGCTGCCTTTATACAGCTTGCTTCCGCCGTTGAAAGTTATTATTACTTCGTATGCGCCCGCGTCCACAGGTCTGCCGCTCAAAGGAGTTCCGTCGCTTCTTGCGTAGCTTACGCTGTAGGTAGCGTCAGGAACGTTTGTCGCTTTAAATACCAATGAGGCATACTGCGACTTTCCGTCGTAGACGACGCTCGGTCGTTCAAGCGAAACGTCCTCCTCCGTTATCTGACTGCGCACAACTACTCCGCCCTCAAACATAGAAGGGGATTGGTCGGTATAGAGTTTTCCCGCTATTTCAACGGTCTTATCCGACTGCAACTGCGCCCCGTCATAGTTAAATATGTCGCCTACGCAGTCCGTCTGTCCGAAATTGGAAAAACTGCCTTTATTAATAAAAGTGCCGTCGTTTACAAAGTTTTCGTTGTTGATAAACTGTCCCTCGTTGGTCATCTCGCCGGAATTTTTCCACGAGCCGTTGTTTTCGCAATTTCCCTCAAGCCGCGCGCTGCCTTCGACGGTTACGCTGCCGCAATTTATTATGTTGCCGCTGTGCAGCATTGCTCCCGTAACAGAAAGAGTGCCGTAGACGGTTATGTCGCCTTTAATCGCATTTCCGCTCGTCTGTTCGACAACGACGGTGAGGTATTCGGGAATTGTAATGTCATCTTCAACAGCGCGGGAAAGATTTGCTATTGTAATTTTATAGCAACTCTCGGAACTTATAGCCTTCTTTAGCGAAGCCTCGTCATACACGGCAATTTCTGCGCGGTCGATGGTAAAGTTTATCGTCTGCTCGCCCGTAAAATAGCGCGAATATTTATCCATCGTTACTTTTACGGAAGCCTCTCCCGCATATAAGTTATCGAAGTATGAGTACGAATACTCGTTTGACTGATTTATCTTCTGACCTTCTGAAAAAACGCTTACATCGGGACAGACGGCGCCACCCGTATACGTTGCGGAATAAAACGACAGGATTATGTCGCTCTCGGCTAACGGGCGGCGGTTATAGCAGGCGGACATTTTTCCGCTGCCGCTCACCTCGCCGTCGCTGTAAAAAGCAGAAGATGCCACAGAAAAATTCACATTGCCGCTGTTTTCGAACGTGCCACAGTTGAAAAATACGGTTTCGTCCCGCATGAAAATATTTCCTGCGTTGTAAAAAGAACCGTAGCTGTAGACTTCGCACTTTTCGCCGTCGGATTTATGCGAGATGATTATATTCCCCTCGTTGGTAATCGTTCCGTTATTAATAAAGGCGAAACCTGCGCAATCGAGGGTGCATACAGAAGATATTGTAACGCTCTCGCCTTCCGCTATTTCAATATCCGAGCACAAACTGACGGAAGAATAGTTTCCGCTCGCTGCGTAGCGCTCAAGCTCGGCGGAAGAAGTTACCATCTGTTCTTCGTCCGAGGGAAGAATTTCAAAATTGATAATGAGGCTGCCCGTAAAAGATGAAGAAGGTTTTGCCGTTACTTTTGCCGAGGCAATGCCTGCGTTGACGTTGTTTGAATACTCAATTTCGAAATTGGCGTCCGAAGCCGTACCCGTTGACTGCGCGACGCGTCCGCCGTCGTATGTAATGACGAAAGCCCGCGTTTTGGGCGTGCCGTCATAGACGGGATCGGGATCGGAAGACAGACGGTAGCTTATGAGGGGCGAAGTCAAATCAGTCTTTCCCGCTACGCTTCCCCCGCCGCCGATACCGCCGAAAGAACCTTCGCAAGCGCATAAAAGCGCCGCCGCACAACTTATTACGGTAAGGGTTATCAGAGTTGCAATAAACTTTTTCATATTCTCCCTGCCTTATGCGAGCATTTTTGCCGCGTTGTTCTGTAATTTTATTGTAACAGAAATTTACGAAAAATCAATATGCAAATATTATTAAGGACTTTCAAACTGCCTGCATTATCCGATTTTTTTAATCCGCAGCTGACGGCTTTCCGTCCAAATTGGCAATATTTTAAAAACCGACTTTTGTCGCCCCTCAAAAACCTTTTTTGCGGGGACCGCGTTTTATTTAATCAGCAGGCGCAGACAGTCCGGATACAGCCGAAAAGATAACAAAAAAACGAGGAAAGAAAAATCCTTCCTCGTTTTTGTGGAGCTACTGACCAGATTCGAACTGGTGACCTGCTGATTACGAATCAGCTGCTCTACCGGCTGAGCCACAGTAGCATTTTGATTGATTTGTATTTTGCTTGCGCAAAAGCATTATCTATTATAACAAAAATTTTGATAAAAGCAAGCGTTTTTACAATACGCATACAAAAAATAATGCCGACTTCAAACTATTTTTTTCAGCGCGCCTATTTGGCGGAAAAATGCACAATATATGGATATGAATAGAAATATTACCGCGTTTACCGCTTTTATGCTGCTGTTCGCCGCAATTGTGCTCAATTTGTTTGCCATGCTGCCGCATTCCGACATTACGCTCGCCGACGCGGACACTCATACCATGGAAAAATGCGTTTACTTAACTTTCGATGACGGTCCGAGCGACAGGGTTACGCCTAAAATTCTGGATACGCTCAAAAGGCGCGGAATAAAAGCTACTTTTTTTATTATAGGTCAGAGCGCGGAAACGAGAAAATATATTGTTGAACGGATGCACGAAGAAGGGCATACGATTGGCGTTCATTCCTATTCGCACGACTATAAAAAAATTTACGCCGACCCGTGCACCCTTATTTGCGATATCGAAAAATGCAACGATCTGATTGAAGAGATTACGGGAGAAAGAAGCACAATTTATCGCTTCCCGGGCGGAAGCTACGGACTGCGCGATGAACTTATACGCGCCGTCGCTCAGGCTGGGTACAGATATGTAGACTGGAACGCTTCGCTTCGCGATGCGGAAATTATAAACCCGACGCCCTCGCAACTTCTCGAAGCCGCGAAGTCATCTTCCGCCGACCGCAACAATATTGTGCTTTTATGCCACGACAGCACTACAAAAAGCTCGACCGCAATCGCCCTTGAAGATATCATTTCATACTATCAGTTAAACGGCTATGCCTTTTGTACTTTCTGAAAATTAAGCCCGCCCGCATTTCTGCGGACGGGCTCGGTTAATTTATTCAGTATTTTAGTTTTATTTAATTTTTTAGTCAACGCCGTACTGCTTGCGGTATGCGTACATACTTTCAAGGAATTCCTTACCCTCTATAACCCCGTCTTCGATTGCCTTGATTATATCGGACATTGTAACTATAGAATATACCTTTATGCCGAAATCGCGGTAAACTTCCTGTACGGCGGAGAGGTCGGAGGTGAGACCTTTTTCCATTCTGTCAACGGAAATTACCATGCCGACGACTTCCACCTTTGCCTGAGCCTCGAGCTTGGGCAGAATTTCGCGGAGCGCCTTGCCGCTCGTCATGACGTCCTCGACGATTAATACCTTTTCGCCGTCTTCGGGCTGTTTGCCGACAAACAGTCCGCCTTCGCCGTGGTCTTTTACTTCTTTGCGGTCGAAGCAATAGCTCATGTCTATGCCGTGGTTGTTATAGAGCGCGACGGCGGTCGTAACTGCGAGAGGAATGCCCTTATAAGCAGGTCCGACGAGCGTCTGCGCTTTTACATCGTTCTCGGCTATGCATGCGGCGTAATATTCGCCCAGTTTAGCGAGTTGCGCGCCCGTTTTATAGTTGCCCGTGTTGATGAAATAGGGCGCTATTCTGCCGCTTTTTAATGTGAATGTGCCGAATTTTAAAACGCCGCTCTCCACCATGAATTTTATGAATTGCTGTTTGTATGTCAAAGCCATAATTTTTACCTCTTATGCTAATGTAATCAGTTGAGCTTGAGCGTATCGACAATTTCGTTTACGCTGTTTATGCCGTGCTTATCCAGCCATGCGTTCATTTCTTTTATAATGACGGGCATTGCGTCGGCTCTCGTAAAGTTTGCAGTGCCGACCTGAACGGCTTTTGCGCCCGCCATCATAAATTCTATGGCGTCGGTGCCCGACGATATTCCGCCCATGCCTATTACGGGAATTTTTACGGCGTGAGCCGCCTCATAGACCATGCGGAGGGCTATGGGCTTTATGCCCGCGCCCGAAACGCCGCCCGTATTGTTGGCAATTATCGGCTTGCGCCTTTCGATGTCTATGACCATGCCAGTAAAAGTGTTGACGAGAGAAATGCAGTCCGCTCCGCCCTCCTGAGCCGCCTGCGCGTTTACGGGAATACTCTCCACATTGGGCGAAAGTTTGACGATTAAAGGCGTCTTTTTAAGCTGCTCTTTGGTGATGGAGGTTACTTCCCTTATATTTTCGGGGCGGATGCCCAAAGCCATGCCGCCTGCGCGGACGTTGGGGCAGGAGATGTTGAGCTCTATCATATCGACCAGTCCGTCGAGCCGTTTGCATATTGCCGCGTAATCTTCGAGCGTTCTGCCCGCCACGTTGGCGATTATTACAATGCCTTTGCTCTTTAAAAAGTCAAGGTCGTCTTTTATGAATTTTTCAACGCCCGGGTTCTGCAAGCCGACGGCGTTCAAAATGACGCTGTCGCCCTCTGCTATGCGGGGAACGGGATTGCCGAGGCGGGGTTCGACGGTGAGCCCCTTTGTAGAAATTCCGCCTATTTGCGATATATCGTAAACTTCGTTAAATTCCCTGCCGAAGCCGTAAGTTCCGCTCGCCGCGATTACGGGATTTTTAAATTTTACGCCGCAGATATTTACGCTTAAATCAGCCATTTATCTATCTTCTCCGTTTTTGAGCCGCTCCTTGCTGCGGTCGATGAGCGCATAAAGTCTGTTATGCACCTTTTCGACATCTGCAACAAAGCGACATTTAAGAACTGTGCCGTCCTTTAACCTTACTATAAGCCTTCCGAACGGGTATGAAATTCCTTTTGAATTGCTGCGCCTGTATTCTACCGCCGTTATGTCTGCAAGCATATATCTGTTGCCGCAGAATAAAAAACTATCGCCCATTGCGACAACTATCTCTTTGGACGTAAGAATTACTTTTACGAGCAGATATACAGCATAGCAAAGTATGCCCGCGACCAGAGCGACAAACAACCAGCAGATTATTGCAAAGGTCTCCATGTCTGCCCCGAACGATGACATTTTATCAGCCTGAATGATCAGCCAGACTAAAAAACCCGACGAAAAAATGACAGCAAAGACGGCAAGCCACACCATAGCGGTGCTTTTGACGGCAATTACCTCTATGTCGGCACTTTTATCTTTATCCGTCATAATTCAACTTCGTTTATGTTGAAAACAGGTCCGTCCTTGCAGACGCGGGCGTTCGAGCCGCCGCTCTTTCTGCATACGCATACGAGGCATGCGCCTATTCCGCAGCCCATTCTCTCTTCGAGCGATACGAGACAGGGCGTCTTATCGCCCGCATCCGAAAGGCTCTTTTTGAGCGCGCGGAGCATTACGGGAGGTCCGCAGGCGATAATCATATCCGCCTTTACATTGTCCCTTTCCGCCATGAAAGCCGCGACGGCATTGGTCTTTTCGCCTATGCTTCCGTCGTCGGTAACTATTTTAAGGTACTTCGAGGAATTTTTGAAATCTTCCGTGAGGCAGGCGAACTGCTTGCCGCGGAAACCTATGTATGAATAGTAGTTTTTGCCCTTTACGCTCTCGATTACGGACAAAAGGGGGAAAATACCCACTCCGCCGCCGATTACGGCGACGTTTTTTACGCTTTCGGGAATGTTAAACCCGTTGCCGAGGGGCAGCAAAACTTCGAGCTCGTCGCCGACCTTTGCCGCGGCGAGGCACTCCGTACCCTCGCCCTTGAGCTGATAGCAGAATGTTACGTCCGCTCCGTCCCTTCTCATTATGCCGAAGGGGCGCTTTAAAAGTTTGGCTTTATTGCCCGTGGAAACGTTTAAAAACTGTCCGCCGCGCACCGAAACTTCTTCGGGAAGGGTCAAGGTCATAGCGTAGATACCCTGCGCTATGCACTCGTTTGATTTTACTTTTGCCTTTAATTCTTTCATTATCTGCCCATTTTGCCGATTGCCGACTGCAAATCCTGCTGCATGTCTATGCAGGCAGCTCTTGCCGCTTCGGCGTATCCCATGCCGCTGTACTGCGGCTTTTTGTATGCGCAGATTATTCCGCGCGAATTGTTGACTATGCCGCCCAGTCCGCGCTCGTCGAAGCAGCATTTGAGCATCTGAGCGTTGCCGCCCTGCGCGCCGTAGCCGGGTATGAGGAAGAATGTATTTTTGAGCTGTTTGCGCAGTCTCTCCGCTTCCTCGGGGTGAGTTGCGCCCACTACCGCGCCGACGGCGGAATAGCCGTATTTGCCTATGCTGTCCTTGCCCCATTCGGCGACGAGGTCGCCCATCCTTTCATAGAGGAACTGACCGTTTTCGAGCTTTAAATTCTGCAATTCGCCCGACGAGGGGTTGGAAGTTTTTACGAGCACGAAAATGCCCTTATCGTTCTTTTTGCAATCTTCGACAAAGGGCGCGATGCCGTCCGTGCCGAGATAGCCGTTGACGGTGAGCATGTCTGCGGGGAAAGCCTTGGTCTTTTTGCCGTTAATGTTTGTCGCGCCGAGGTATGCCGTGGAATAGCAGCCCGCGGTAGAGCCTATGTCGTTGCGCTTGCAGTCGGCAATTACGTACATGCCTCTGCCGCTCGCGTAATTTACGGTGTAATCGAACGCGCGCAGTCCCTCGAAGCCGTACATTTCGTAGTACGCAACCTGAATTTTGACTGCGGGGACGATGTCGCAGACTTTATCTATAATGTTCATGTTGAACTCGATAATCTTTTCCGCGACGCCCTCGAAAGTCGCCATGCCTTCGCGCATTTCTTCGGGAAGGTAATTGAAGTCGGTGTCCAAGCCCACGCAGGTGGGGTTCTGCATCTCTATTATTCTGTCGATAAGATTGTCAATCATTTTTTATATTCCCTCTTATTTGTTTTCGTATTTTATTTGTCCGTCCACAAGCGTTGCGCACACCTTGCCGTAAACCTTGTAGCCGTTGAACGGCGTATTCTTGCCCTTGGAAAGGAACTTTTCGCCGTCTATTTCATAACTTGCGTCGAGATCGACGATTGCAAGGTCGGCTACGCCGCCCGCCTTTATTTCGCCGCCCTCAAGCCCGAGAGTTTTAGCGGGATTGTAGCTCATTTTGCTCATGAGCTCGGGCAGGGTCATAATTCCGCTCTTTACGAGGTAGGTATAGCTGAGTGCGAAGCTCGTTTCTATGCCGCTCATGCCGAACGCCGCGAGGTTGTATTCTACCTCTTTATCCTTTTTGGAATGGGGCGCGTGGTCGGTTACTATGCAGTCGAGCGTGCCGTCTTTTAAACCTTCGATTATCGCCTTCCTGTCCTTTTCTTCCCTGACGGGAGGGCTTACTTTGGTATATGTGTCGAAATCGGTTATTATATCGTCGGTCAGTATGAAGTAGTGCGGGCAGGTTTCCGCCGTTACCTTTATGCCGCGCTTTTTTGCGTCCCTTATTATCTCCACGCCCGAATAGGTGGATACGTGGCAGATGTGCACGGGAATGTCGAGGCTCTGCGAAAGGCAGATGTCGCGGCAGATCATTATATCTTCCACGGCGCGGAGCTGACCTTTAAGTCCGCACAGCGTCGAATTGTAACCTTCGTTGACCACTCCGCCGTCGACGAGCGTTGCGTCCTCGCAGTGGCAGAGGCACTTCAAGTTGAAGTCGGAGGCGTATTCCATTGCAAGGCGCATTATGTTGGAATTCATAACCGACCTGCCGTCGTCAGAGAGCGCGACTGCGCCCGCTTTTGCCATTTTGCCGATATCCGAAAGGCTTTCGCCCTGCTCGCCCTTTGTTATCGCGCCTATCGGGCGGACTTTGCAAAGATTGACTTCCTTTGCCATTTCTATAATGTATCTTACTACTACCGCGTTGTCGCAGACGGGGTTGGTGTTGGGCATGCAGCACACCTGCGTAACGCCGCCCGCAACCGCCGCGAGAGAGCCCGAAGCTATGTCCTCCTTGCCCTCGAAGCCGGGCTCGCGGAGGTGAACGTGCATATCGATTATGCCCGGAATTACCGTCTTGCCCGAAGCGTCTATCACTTTATCCGCCCCGCCGAGGTTTTCGCCCAGCGCGGCGATTTTGTCGTCTTCAATCAGAATATCGCATTTCTTTACGGCGTCTTTCAGTACGACGCTGCCGTTTTTTATAAGTGTCTTCATAATGCGTTTTTCTCCCTGTATTCATTGAGAAGGGTAAGCGCCGCCATGCGCACGCACAGACCCGACGTAACCTGCTCTTCTATGCGGCTGGAAGCCCCATCGATGAGCGAGGGCGTAAGCTCTATGCCGCGGTTTACGGGACCGGGGTGAAGAATTATCGCGCCCTTTGCCGCACCCTTTAAAAGTTCGTCCTTGACGCCGTAGAATGCTGAGTATTCGGAGAGCGAAGGGAACAGCCCGCCCGACTGGCGTTCGAGCTGAATTCTCAGTCCCATGACTACGTTTGCGCCCTCTATCGCCTCCTCGCGCGAATGAGCGACGTGGGCGCCCAGTTTTTCGAACTCGGAAGGTATTAGCGTTCTGGGTGCATACACCCACACTTCCGCGCCCATCTTTTTAAGTCCGAACGCGTTGGATTTTGCCACGCGGCTGTGCTTTATGTCGCCCAGAATTGCAACTTTTAGCCCCTTTATGCCGCCGAATTCCTGCTTCATGGTGAGCATATCCAAAAGCGCCTGAGTGGGGTGCTCGTTCATGCCGTCGCCGCCGTTAAGCACGGAGGCTTTTACCGTCTTTGCGAGCAGATTGGGCGCGCCCGCCATGGGATGGCGGATGGCGATGAAGTCGGTCTGGAGCGCGTCGAGCGTCTTGCCCGTATCGATGAGCGTTTCGCCCTTCTGCACGGAGCTGGACGACGCCGAAATGTTTACCTCGTGCGCGCCGAGCAGTTTGCCCGCCAGTTCAAAAGAGGTGCGCGTGCGCGTACTGTTTTCGTAAAACAACGTTACGAGCGTCTTGCCGTGAAGAAGGTCGAACTTCTTTTTGCCCGCAAGCACTTTCTTTTTGTAATCGGCGGCGAGGTCGATTATCTGTGTGATTTCTTCTGCCGATAAGTTTCTCAGTCCCAATAAATCTTTTGAATTCAACATGTGTATTTCCTTTTTATATCAAAAAAAAAGCGGAAGCATTACCAAATTGAAATTGGTAATTTATCCGCCTGCAATGTTGCCTTATGTGAAGTTGTTTGTCTTTTGAAAACAGCCATTTATTTTCCGCCGAAAAACATCTTTATTTCTTTAAGAGTATATCACAGACAACAATCAAAGTAAAGGGAAAAATCAAAAATTTTTATAAAATTCTCTGTAAGGCAAAGTTGACTTTGTCGCACGAGGTGAGAATGTACTCAATACCGTTTTTCACCTGCCTGAACGGAAAATAAACTTCGCCGTGCAGATGACCGAAAACAACCTTGTCCGCGCGAGCTTTTTCAAATAGTTCGGTAAAGAGCGTAGGCTGCATTTTAAGCCCCATCGGAGGATAGTGTATCATGACAATAAGCCTGTCCCCTTCTGCGCGCATTTCTTCCGCTTTTGCAAAGCAGAGTTTAAACCTTTCGGCTTCGCGGCGGTAGAGTTTTTCGTCCCTCTCCGAATAGTCCGCGCTGCCTGGGCAGGTCCACCCGCGCGAGCCGCAGATAACGACGTTTTCAAACTTTACGCAGTCGTTTTGAAGGAAATAAAAAGTGTCGTCGGGAGCGGCGCTGCGCAGCTTGGTTATGCCGTTCCACCAGTAGTCGTGGTTGCCGCGGATGAACACCTTTTTGCCGGGAAGGTCCTTCAAACTTTCAAGGTCGTAAAGCCCCTCATTTAGCGTTATTCCCCAACTGATATCGCCGCAGACAAGGACGACGTCGTCGTCGGAAACCTTGTCCTTCCAGTCGCTTTTTATCTTTTCCAAATGACCTTCCCAGTTGGAACCGAAGATATCCATGGGCTTGTCCCTCAGCCCAGAAAGATGTAAATCACTTATTGCGAAAACCTTCATATTTTATATTTTAACACATTTCCGCCGCCTTTTAAAGCATTTTTACGCCCTACCTAAATAATAGACATAATTATATATTTTTGTCTATTAAATAGGCTATTATGCGTAACATAATACTATATATCGGCTGCAAAAACGTTAATTCGGGCGGCGGAACGGGTAGTTCCGCCGCCCGAAAGATTGTTTATTTGCAGTTGTTGCAACTCTTGCCCTGAGGGTAGAGAGGCAGTTCGAAAAAGCCCGCGCAGACCTCCTGCGAGTAGTCCTGTGCGGGAGGAATTGCGCAGTAGCCGTAGGCGGGAACAAGAATTTCCACGTCGATGGCAACCTTTAAAATTACAGTTATGCAGGCGTTGACCGTAAAGGTGTTGTTATCCGCATTGAACTTGCCTTCGGTGCCGACCGCCGAAACTTCCGCCGTTACCTTGTAGGGCATTATGGAAGGCGCGGGAACATACAGGAGAACATCCTGCGAGACAGATATGGTTGACTGCGCCACTCCCTCCGTTCCGTTGGCGTCGGTGTAGGCAACTTCCACGGGAATGGACACCGTTGCCTGAACGCGCGCGCAGCCGGGTTTATCCGTCTGTCTGTCAACGCTGAGGGAAGTTATCGTGCCTGCCGAAGTGGTTGAACGCGCGCTTATGAAAGTGAGCGGATATGTAGGTTCGGCGGGCGTCATATCTGTGAGTGTGAGAGTGTAATTTTCTATCTGTATCTGCTTTATGCAGGCGTCGAAAATTTTCTGCGCCTGAATGCATACTTTTTCGCAGAGCCCGTTGAGCGGATTACCGCTTATCGTGCCGGGGCACTGCGTTGACTGAAAATTGGAAAAAAACGACATTTTAACCTCCGTAAAACCTGTTTTGTCAGGGTTACTTTATACTATGAATTATCTCCGCTTTTTGACAACCAGAAAATTCTGCGGGTGGGATAGACCGTTCCGCCGTTGAGGGCTTCAAGCTCGTTTTCGCCCGCGCCCGTAGCCCGCGCGATGCTTGCAAAATCGTCGCCCACGCCCGCAATGAAAACATTGCACGGTCGGGCGGTCAGAGGTATAATCTGACCCGCCGCACAAAACACGGCGGGACAGCCGTACAGCTCTTCCGCCGCCCTTTTCGTCATATTCCTGCGTATCCGCAGATAGAGCGGTCTGTCCGCAACGAGAGTAAACATTTTATACATTATATGCCGCTTTCGGCAATATTTGTTCATATTCCGCGCGCGGAATTTGTAGAATAAAAGCGTAATGGCAACAAATATTTACAGGTCCGCGGCTCAGGTTACGGTGTTTTCGACAATAGAAAAAAGTCTGTCCTTCGTTTACAGAATTATACTTTCGCGCGTCATAGGCGCGGAAGGCGTAGGCATTTATCAGATATGCCTTTCGGTATTCGCGGTGTTTTTAACCGCCGCCTCGAGCGGCATTCCCGTAACAGTTTCGCGCATGATAGCCAAACAGAGCGCGACTGGCTCCGCGGAGGGAAAACACGCCGTCGTTTCGGCCGGCGTCGCCTGCACGCTGGCTTTCACCGTGCCCGCCGCCGTAATTATTTTTTTCGGGCGCAATCTTCTGTCCTTTCTCTTTCCCGACGACAGCAGTCTGAAAATCTTCGTGCTGCTCCTGCCCGGCCTGATACTCACTTCCGTTTACGCCGTTATGCGCGGCACTTTCTGGGGAAACAAACAATTTCTGCCTTACAGCATTATCGAACTCGCCGAAGACAGCGTAATGGTAATTCTGGGCAGCGTGCTCGTCTTCTTCGCCTCCTCGCCCACGGAGGGCGCGTATTTCGCGACGATAGCCGTGCTGGTGTCGTACATTTTTTCTTTCATCGTCTCCGTGGGGTGGTACCTGCGCAAGGGCGGAAAATTCGTCAGCCCAAAAAAATACGTAAAACCTTTGCTCGGCTCCGCAATGCCCATTACGGCTATGCGCACCTCCACCTCCCTGCTCAATTCGGTTGTTGCGACCTTTTTGCCCGCCCTGCTGATAAGCGCGTGCGGCTACACCAACTCCGAAGCGCTAGCCGTTTACGGCGCGGTTACGGGAATGAGCCTGCCCGTTCTGTTCATACCATGCTCGCTCATAGGTTCGATAGCCGTCGTGGTTGCGCCCGAAATGAGCGAAAATTACTACGCGGGGCGCAACGAAAAACTGCGCGGAGACATCGAAAAGACGATAAAATCGTCCGTGCTCATCGCCGCAGCGCTCATACCCCTTTTGTTCACGCTGGGCGGGGACATAGGCGTAATACTCTACGACAACGCGTTCAGCGGCAAAGTAATTGCCGATTTCGCTTTCATGCTGTTGCCCATGTGCGTTTCCATGATTACGACAACCGCGCTCAATTCGATGAACTGCGAAGTCAAAACGCTCATTTACTTTTTCATAGGCGCGCTTGCCATGCTCGTCTGCATATTTACGCTCACTCCCGCCTGGGGGATAAACTCTTACATGGCGGGGCTGACGGCGAGCTATGTTATAACCTCCGCGCTCAATCTTAACCTTCTGCGCAAAAAATGCCCCGGCGCGCGCTGGCTGAAATATGCGGCGGCAAGCGCGGCGATTTCCGCCGCGGGTTGCCTTTTCGGAAGTTTTCTCGAAGGAATTACTTCGGTCTTTATGCCGCCCGTTGCGAATGTTATTGTGTGCGGCGCGGCGGTGTTCCTGTTCACCGCAACGGCGTTTTTTACCCTCGGAATGGCTTCTTCAGAGCCGCTGAAAAGGTTATTTCTTCGCCGAGGAGAACACAGAAAAAGCCGTAGCCGCTGCAAGAGCCGTTAAAAACGCGCCGAAAAGGCGCCTTAAAAGCAGCGCGGGCAAAACCATGGCGAGCAATCCGCCAGCAGCCGACGTTATGACGGCGGGCAGGATGAGCCATAAAAGTCCTTCCATCTTTATAAGCCCCTGTTTTTTGTGAACGGACAGAGAAAATGCCGCCATGGGCAGAAAAGATATTAAATTCGCCGCCTGCGCGACGTGCTGGTTAACTCCGCAGAAAAGGGTGAGAACGGGAATTAAAATAGTGCCGCCGCCCATTCCCATACCGCCGAGCAGACCCGAAAAGAAACCTGCGGCCGCAAAAATGAGAAAGGACATCAGCCCACCGCCATCCTTATCCCTGCGGCGAACATTACAGCCGCAAAGACTACTTTTATCCATAAAACGGGCAATTTTGAAAGCAATTTTGCGCCCAGAACGCCGCCCGCGACGTTGCCGATTGCCGCGGGAATGACCACCGAGGCATCGAAATACCCGCCGAAGACGTAAGCCGCCGCGCTCACCGCGCAGACGGGAGCAATTACTGCTATCGCCGTGGCGTGAGCCTCTTTCTGGGGGTATCCCAGCCAGTTGCCGAGCACGGGCACGGCTATCATTCCGCCCCCTCCGCCGAACAATCCGTTGACCGTTCCCGTCAGCGTTCCCGCCGCTATTTGTTTATTAAGGCTTACTCCGCCTGTCTTTTTATTCATACATTCGCAGTTTGAGCAGATTGCTCGCAATTATTTAATTTTTTACTGCTTTTTCACACAGAAATAGTTGCTTAAAAGGTCGAATTATATTAAAATGTAAAAGTACGGTCGTGCGCGCACGCATTGCGACGGCACGGCGCGTAAATGAAAATCTTTGCAACTTTTTTTAAGGAAACGAATATGAGCAGTAAATTCAAATCGAAAAAATCCGCATACAGGTCGGCTGTCTGCAGCCTTGCCGCCATTGCGACTTCCTGCGTGATGCTCGCTTCGGCTTGCGCCCAGACGACTACCTCCACGGAGGAAGACGAAAACGCCGCCACCAGCGTGGACGAGCAGGTTCTGCCCAACGGTAACTTCGAATTTTTCGAGGACAACGACGGAACCTACCTTATAAGCTCCCCCGACAACTGGTCGTCTGGCTCGGGCAGCGGAGCGGACACATCCGACTCGATGTCAGGCATAATAGGCACGAACTACGAGGCCTGGGCGGCGATTACAGATACTTCCCTGCCCCAAACGCTGTGGACAAACAATGCGTTGGATTCGGACGACGAAAACTACGTTGACTACAACGGTCTTTCGCCCGAAGATCTGCCCTTTGCCAATCCCGGCGCGGCAATAGTCGAAAACGAAAACGACGACGAGGACGACGCTTCGGACGATTACCTCATCAGCGACAATGCCGAAGACGCGGCTTACATTTCCAACCCCTACACCCACGCTTACCGCTGGGCGGAGGTTAACGGCGAAGTCGTGCTCTATGACAGCGAAGGCAATGCCGTTGACTACTGGACGGACGACGAGGGAAATTATTACACCTCCGAAGACCTGAACAAGGACAGCCTTATCGAAGACAACGTTCTTATGATCCATAACTACGTTGACGACAACAAACAGGGCTCGCAGACCTACTACTCATCTTCCACATCGCTTACGCTCGAAGCCAACACCGCGGGCAAGTTCACCGTGTGGGTAAAGACGAGCGACCTTTACTTCGGCAGCAACAACGACACGCGCACCGAAGTTCAGGACCAGCGCGGAGCTTACATCACCGTTGACCAGTCGGTCGGCGGAAATTCGATAGACAAGTTCAGCATAACCAACATCAACACTCAGAAGCTCAACGCTTACGACGAAGAGAGCGGCACCTGGGCTAACGGCAACAACGGCTGGGTTGAATACACCATTTACGTCAGCGCTTGCAACTATGCCGAAACCACGGTAACAATCACCGTCGGCCTCGGCGAAGCGGCTAATTACACGGTTGAAGGTTATGCGTTCTTCGACGACCTTTCATTCACAAAGTATTTCGATTACAACGAAATGGTTGAAGCCGCAGGCGGCGAAACGACATTCGACAATCAGGTAAACGGAACGACCTGCAACCTTTCGAGCGAAGCCGAGGACAAGATTTTCCGCGTTGACAAGGAAATTTTCAACCAGTCCTCTTCCTCCTCGCAGACGATAGATCACTTCAGCGGCAGACAGCAGTTCTACATCAACCTCGCTTCCGAAGCGTATGACAACCCCGTAACCTTCGGCACGGGCAACCTGACGGCAGGTCTCACAATCGACGACGACAATTATATAAGCAGTAAAAATTACTCCGACATAACTTACTCGGGCAACCTTTCTTCGGGCACCTATCCCTCGGACGTATATCTGCCTTCGGCTATGACTTCGATAGACCTCGGCGAGGACGTTCTTGCAAACCTCACCGTAACTTCCTCATCATCGTGGTCGAGCAATATCGGCGGTAAATATCAGACGAGAATTGACGAAGCCCTCCGCACGGCGGCAGACCTTCCCGGCGCGGCGGCAGAAGGCGCAAGCACTCTGCTTATGCTCAGCTCCAAGGGTGCAGCTTACGAGAGCGTAATTTTCGACGAGAACGATGCATTCTTCACCGTGGGCAACGGCGAATACAAGATAATTTCCTTCTGGATAAAGACCAACGACATGGGCGGAAGCACCGCCGCAACCGTAGAGGTAAGACAGCACGGCAAGGACAGCAATTCGGCAAACTTCACCGTCGATTCCACTACGGTTGACCCCACCACTATCAACGACACGGAAGACGTTTACAACGGCTGGGCACAGTGCTTCGTGCTCGTGTCCAACACGACCGAAAGCGACCAGCAGTTTGAAATTGTTGTAAACTTCGGCAATACAACGATAAAGGGCACGACCGCCTCCTCTTACCGCGGCGGCTGGGTTGCGCTCAGCAACCTTTCGGGCGTTACGGTAAGCGAAACGGCTTTCGGCTATGCTGATACCGAAACGCGCGCAGCTTCGATAGAGATTACCGAAACATCCGAAACCGACGGAACCAACTTCGACTCAACATTCGGCAACGGCAACGATATTCACACGTCTCCCGCGCGCCCCGCAAACTACAACGGCATTAACGGAAACTCGGCTTCCGTAAAGGATACCGAAATCGAGCCCACCGAGTACGACAAACTCAACGACAACGCATACGCAGGTCTTATAAATAAAGATTATTTTGAAGAATACAAGACCTACTTTGCAGACCTCCTTTCAAGGCTTGACGCAAGCAGCCCCCTCAAAGCGCTCTTCGGCGAAGGCGCTGCGTGGGACGATAAAATCGGCTCTTCCACTCAACAGCCTCTGCTCATCGTCAACACGGTAAGAGAAATTGCGGGACAGTCCGACATCTACAATTACGGCTTCTACGGCAGCGCAGCAAGCATTTCGGCAGACACCTACCTCGCCGTGAGCGTAAAAGTCAAAGTTTCGGCTGGCGCTTATGCTAACGTTTACCTAGTTGACACGCAGACAAAGCAGACGCTCGGATTTGAAACTCCCGAATATACCTTCTGGTACGATAACGACGGAAACGTTCTCAAGGGCGAACCCGACGAGGACGCAACAAGACCCCAGCAGCGCGAGAACATCGCATACACCCTGCGCGCAGACGGACTTTACGAGGACGAAAACGGCAACCTGTATGCAAACATCTACAACCTCGAACGCGAGTACTTCGACGAGCGCGCGACATACTACGACGAGAACGGCGACAGCGTGGCTTACGATTATATCGAAGCTGACAAGATTTACTACGCCGACGCAGCCCGCACCGCTTACGCTCCCCACTACCTCGTAACCGAGGACGGAACGAGAGTTTACAGCTATGTTTCGGGTCTCGGCAACGACAGAGTTTACAACTATTTCGTAAACAATGCAGTAGATACTTCGCTTTCGGTAAAGGGCTTTGACCTCACCGTCGCACAGCCCAGATACACCTCCTCCGCCGCTCAGCAGTCGCCTTATTCGTTCACGATAGACGCGATTGCAAATCCCGAACTTGCGGACAAGTGGATTACGGTTAACTTCTTCGTTCACACGGGCAGCGATACCGTTCCTTACAGACTTGAAGTATGGAGCGGTTCGAGAGATGAAAAACTCGCAGCCGACGGCGTAGTTGACGGAAGCTATGTATTGTTCGACCACAGCGCCGTCACAATAGACGAAGAGACATATGCTTCGCTCATTTCGCACTATTCCGACCAAATTATAAAAGATTACAGGACGGCACTCATTGCTGCGGACGGAAATATTCAATTTAACTCCAACGAAGAGAATATTGCTTACTATGAAGCTCTCGCAGCGGAAAAGGGCGTAAGCGTAAATTCTTACAACTATTTCGCCCAGTACTACACCTACACTCTCTATGATTCGCAGTCGTTCGTTCCTTTCAATGAAAACACTGCCGACGAAGATCAGAGAGGTTACAACTACGTTTACGGCGACTACACCGAGAGCCTTGCAGTGCTCAAGGTTGAGGACATTTCGGCAGGCTCGCCTGCAATGAATATGTTCATCGACTATTCGACGACGGACAAGGATATATCCATAACTTCTACGAGCGACGTCGAAGAGGAAGAAACGACTGCGACAGACCCCGACGCAACCAACGTATGGCTGCTCGTATCGTCCATAGTCCTCGTAATCGCAATTCTTGTTGCAATAGGCGCTCTTGTTGCGAGAGACCTTCTCAGAAAGAGAAAGATGAAGAAAACCGCAGGCAAGAACACATTCAACTTCAACAAGAACAGACGTTATGTAAGGTCTTACGTCAAAGAGCACGGCGAAACCCGTCTCCCCGACGAAGCTGAAGGCGAAGTTCAGAACACCGAAGGCGCAGAACAGGGCGCAAGCGAAGCTGAACAGAGCAGTCAGACCGAACAGGGCGAAACTCAAGCTACGCAGACGAGCGAAGAAAGCTCCGAAAGCACGGGCGACGAACCCGACGATAAAAATAACTGATAATTAAAATCAGTAAATATCAGAGCAAAAAAAGCGGGAATTGATTTTCCCGCTTTTTTATTTGAGTTTAATGCATTCCCATATACTTTTTAAGACAATCCCCCCACTCTTTTGATGGCTACTGATTGATTTTTGTACCGATAGATTTGCGCGCCGAAATTTGTCGCGCAGTTGAGCGGTAAATTATTTTTTAAATGGGCACAATAAATTTATGCTGATGTGAAAGTTTATTTATTATCTGTGCGCAACGAAAAATTGACTGCAAAGAAATTTAACTATAAAGTTTAATGTAAAATGCGATAAAATTAAAAGCCGCACGCCGCTCAAATCTGAGCGGCGCGCAGCTTTTATAAAAATTTTTACCTGAAATTCTAAATGATATTAAAAAATATAAACTAAATTCTTATGCCCTTCGGCAGGTGGTTTTTAGCCGTACCGTTTACGCATTTGCACCAGCCGAGCGGAAAGCCTTTGTGCGTTACGACTTTCCAGCCCGAAAGCTCTTCGGCGCAGGCGAAAGTTTCACCCGCAAGGTATTTTAAAGCTGTAACCTCGTCGACCTCTACGCACTGCGCACTATCGGGCGTGAGGCACATGGCGAGCGCGTGGTCGGGCTCGAACCTGCCGCCCGTAACAGTGCCGAGGCAAATGCCCGCGCGAAGCGTCTGAACGGGGATATCGGGCATTTCGTCGGGCAGGCTGTACAGAGTGCCGCCCACCGAATGAATATTTTTAAAATCAGTTCTGACCGTCTTTTTTAAAAAATCGAGCGCGGGCGCGAGCATCTTTTTATCTGCCGTCGGTCGGAGAAGTTTTATATCGCTCCTTTCGCCGCCGCTCTTTTTCATAAGCGCGGCGTAGTGCCCTTCGCCCTTTTGCCTGTGAGGGAAAATTCTGCGCTCTTCAACAAGGCTGAAATCACAATGGGAAGACAAAAACGTGCGGACGCGCTCTTCATCCTCCTCCTCGGAAAATGTGCAGGTTGAATATACCATGCTGCCGTCGGCGGCGAGCATTTTTGCCGCGCTTTCCAGAATTTTTGACTGCCTTTCGGCGCAGGAATGAACGTTCTGTTCGCTCCACTCTTCCACCGCCTCGGGCTGTTTTCTGAACATGCCCTCTCCCGAGCAAGGCGCGTCAACGAGAATTTTATCGAAATAGTTTTCAAAAATGCGTGCAAGTTTCTGCGGCTCGGCGCAGGTTACGACGGCATTTGTTATGCCCAGCCTTTCGACGTTGCGCGAAAGTATTTTAGCGCGCGAAAAATTGATTTCGTTGAGGAATATTATGCCCTCGCCGCGCATTGCCTGCGCCATCTGCGTTCCCTTGCCGCCGGGGGCGGAACATAAATCGAGCACGCGCTCGCCGGGCTTTACGCCGAGAAGGGGCGCCACGCACATTGCGGAAGGCTCCTGGACATAGTAAAGCCCCGCCGCGTGAAAGACGTTTTTGCCCGGTTTTTCGTCATCTACGTAAAAACCGTTGCTCTCCCACGGGACGGGCTGAGTTTCAAAAAGTCCGAGGTTCAAAAAATCCTGCGGACTTATTTTAAGCGTATTGACGCGCACGCCTTTATAGGGCGGTTGGGCGTAAGAAGCTAAAAACTGCTCCGCCTCGCCGCCGAGCTGATCGCGCATGCGCGAAACAAATTTTTCGGGCAAATCAATCATAGAGCATACTTTTAAGCTGCGAAAGATTAATAATTTTCATATCGCGCAGCTGCCTTGCATTCTTTGTGCGCACGGTATCGTCGTCATCTTCGCACACATAAACCGTGCAGTCGTCGAGCTTTTGCGAATAGATGCCGCCGAGCTCGTAAATCCTGCCGACGAGGTCCTTGGAAATTTCTATATCATCCTCTATCATTCGCGAAAAAGTGAAAACTTCGCCCAAAAGCGGTCCGCTCTTCTTTCTGCGCCGACGGCTCAGATAAATGTAAAATTCCGTGCGGTTGCGGCTGCGCCTTTCCCTCGCTTCGGTGCGCTCCTTTTCGTACAATTCAAACGCGCGCGAAGTGGGTTTTGTAACTTTGTGGTCGCAGATTTTTCCGCGGCGCGCGCCGAGCGCCTTTTCCAGCCCGAACACGTCGGTATTGTTTCTGCGGCAAAGCTCCTCCACTATTTTCATGGTAGCGTACGCGTCGTCCGCCGCGCGGTGGGGCGTGAAATTGACGTTGAGGTCGGCGGTTATGTATTCCAGACCGAACTGGCGGGAAAAATCGTTTACCGCCGTCATGTACATTATCTGGCTGTCGCAGAATTCGAAATTGAACGAGGGCAATCTGAACCTGCCCGTTTCGAGATCGAGGTACTTTACGTCGTTCAATATGGCGTGCCCGAAAACGAGGTTGTTTTTATCCTCCAAAAGCTCCTTTATGAAGGGATATGCCGCAGGGAACGGCGGCTGTTTTTTGAACTCGCCGTAGTCGTACGGCAGTTCAAGTCCGTGTTCTCCGCGCCTGTCGGTAAGGTGAAATCCGCCCTTGGGGTTGATGAGAATGTCGCGCTTTTCGATTATATTGAATTGTTCGTCGCACAGGACGTAACCGAACGCGCATATCTTCGCGATGGTTTTGTGCACGCTTGCGCATTCGATATCGAAAAAGACTAAATTCATATAATAAATTATAACAGAAGCCGCGTATTTTAGCAACCTTTGCGCGGAGCAATTTGCAATTACGCATTAAAAGAGCCGCCGCGCGTATCCGACGCGCGGCGGCTGACAAAACTTATAAATTAAAATTATTTTTTGGGAAGAATTTTGTCCTTGCCGCCCATATACTTTCTGAGGACTTCGGGAATAAATACCGAACCGTCCTCCTGCAAATGGTTTTCAAGGAAGGCTATGAGCATTCTGGGGGGAGCGACTACCGTATTGTTGAGGGTATGGGCAAATACATTCTTGCCCGTTGCGGCATCCTTGTACTTTATGCCCAGCCTTCTCGCCTGTGCGTCGGTGAGGTTGGAACAGCTGCCCACTTCGAAATAACCCTTGCGGCGGGGGCTCCACGCCTCTACGTCGAGACTGCGGTATTTGAGGTCGGCGAGGTCGCCCGAGCAGCAAACCAGCGTGCGCACGGGTATGCCCATGGAGACGAAGAGTTCTACCGTATAAGACCACAGTTTTTCGTACCATGCGTCGCTCTCTTCGGGCTTGCAGATGACAATCATCTCCTGCTTTTCGAACTGGTGAATGCGGTATATGCCGCGCTCTTCTATGCCGTGAGCGCCCTTTTCTTTGCGGAAGCAGGGCGAATATGACGTTAAAGTCAAAGGCAGGTCGCTTTCGGGAATTACGGTGTTCATGAAGCGTCCTATCATGGAATGTTCGCTCGTGCCGATGAGGTACAGGTCTTCGCCCTCTATCTTGTACATCATGCCGTCCATTTCCTCAAAGGACATGACGCCCGAAACGACGTCGCTCCTTATCATGAAAGGAGGTATGCAGTATGTGAAGCCTTTATCTATCATGAAGTCTCTTGCATAAGTGAGCACCGCCGAGTGAAGGCGGGCTACGTCGCCGAGGAGATAGTAAAAGCCGTTGCCGCTCGTGCGGCGAGCGGAGTCGAGGTCTATGCCGCCCAGTCTTTCAAGTATATCGAGGTGATAGGGCACTTCAAAGGGCTTTTCCTTTGCTTCGAGATAGGTATTCCACTGCACGTTGCAGCTGTCGTCCTTGCCGATGGGAACGTCGTCGGCTATTATATTGGGAATTGCCATCATGCGCTTTTTGAGCTCGGCTTCCGTTTCGGCGGTTTCCGCCTCTATCTGCGCTATGCGCTCGTTATTCTGTTTTGAAAGCTCCTTGACCTTTTCGCCCTCTTCCTTTTTGCCTTCGCGCATAAGTGCGCCTATCTGCTTTGCGTAAGCATTGCGCTCTGCGCGGCGGGTGTCGCCCTCCTGCTGAAGGGTGCGGCGGCGCTCGTCAAGGGCGAGAATTTCGTCCACGAGGGGCAGTTTTTTGTCCTGAAACTTCTTTTTTATGTTCTCTCTTACAAGCTCGGGATTTGTCCTTAAAAGATTGATGTCTATCATAAAATTACCACGTTTGCCTTTTATTTGTAAACCTGAAAACATTATACGCCAAAAAAACATTTATTGCAAATGAAAAAGCAAATATTTAATTGAAAAAATGGCACAGTTATGATATACTTATTATAAAGTAGTTTTTAACCTTAAAATCTATCTGAGATATAAAGGAAAAGAAATGAGCAAAATTTACTTCAAGTCGAGCAAAATACAGCAGCAACAGCCCGAAAATCAGGCTGAAGGCGACGCGGAAGAAACTTCTGCCCCTAAGGCGGAAAGCGAAACTGCCGCCGCCGACGCTGCCGCATTGACGGATAACCCGCCTGCGACGAAAGAGGCGGCTTCGGCAGACGCCGTTACCCCTCCGCCTGCGACGAAAAAAAGGCAGGCGGCAAAACCGCGCGCTTCGGCAGACAACGCCGCAAAGCCCGCAGAGGCGGAAACCCCGACAGAGCAAAAGGCGCAGTCCGCCCCTCCTTCGCAGGAAACCGTAAGGACAAAGACAGTAAACGCCTTTGAGGATACCGAGGGCGAAGACAGTTCTGCAAATAAAAGTTCCGCGCGCGATACATCATATAAATTCAAAGAAGGCGAAAAATTCAACAAGGAAAAACTTGTAAAGTATTTCAAGCGGCATCCCAAAAGACAGATTAACACAAAGGTGGAAAGATTTTCGCCCGACGTGGAAAAAGGTCTTACGCCCCAGCAGGTTGAAAAGAGATTTTCGCAATTTCTTTTCAACGATACAAACAAGAAATATTCCAAGTCGTACGCCAGCATAATTGTAGGAAACGTATGCACGTTCTTCAACCTTTTATGCCTTTGCGCGTTTATCGCGCTTCTGCTTGCAGGCACTACGGGCATCACCAATTACCTCGTTATAATCATCACTTCGGCGAACATAATAATAGGCATAATTCAGGAAATTCGCTCAAAAATTTCCATCGATAAACTTTCTATTATGGCTTCGGCGACGTGTAAGGTGGTGCGCGACGGGGAAGTCATTGAAATTCCCTCCTCAGAAATCGTGCTAGACGACGTTATAATTCTGGAACTGGGCAATCAGGTCCCCGCCGACTGCATTCTTGCGGAAGGTCAGGTGGAAGTCAACGAAAGCCTTCTGACGGGCGAATCGATCGCCATAAAAAAAGGTCCCGGAGATTTGCTGTATGCGGGCAGCTTTATAGCCTCGGGCAGCGGCAAATTCAGAGTTGAAAAGGTCGGCAGGGAAACTTACCTTGAAAAACTGACGGCAAAGGCAAAAAAATACCGCAGACCCAACTCCGAACTTATGAACTCGACCAAGATGATAATCAAAGCGGTTGCCGTTCTGATTATCCCCATTGCGATAGGAATGTTCTTTGTAACGTACAACGCTCCCTTTGACGAGAATGCAGCAAAGAGCGTTTACGATTATATATTCAGCAAAGAGATAAACTACGCGATACAGCGAACGTGCACGGTCGTTATCGGCATGATACCTTCGGGCATGATGCTCCTCACCTCTATGGCTCTCGCCGTGGGCGTGTTGAGACTTGCAAAGAACAACACCCTCGTGCAGGATTTGTATTCGCTGGAAATGCTGGCGAGAGTAAACGTTCTGTGCCTGGATAAGACGGGAACGATTACCGACGGACGAATGAGAGTTTCGGACTGCGTGATACTAAACACCGTCGGAGAATATTCTTTGAACGACATAATGGGCAGCATGCTCGCCTCGCTCGACGACAACAACCAGACTTCGATTGCGCTGAACAATCACTTCGGGCACAGCGACGCACTTTCGCCCATAACCAAAATACCCTTCTCCTCCAAGAGAAAACTTTCTGCCGTAACATTTGAAGACGTCGGCACTTTCTGCATGGGCGCGCCTGAATTTGTGCTCAAACCCATGCCCGCAAAGGTCGACAGAATAGTAAAACAATACGCCCAGATGGGTCTGAGAGTTATAGTGCTTGCGCACTCTTCCACCCCCATAATCGGCGACAAACTGCCCGCGCTTTTAAAGCCCGTAGCCATAATTTCGATAGCCGACAACATCCGCGAGGATGCCGTTGACACGATAAAGTGGTTCAAGCAGAACGACGTAGCCGTAAAGGTAATTTCGGGCGACAACCCCGTTACCGTTTCGGAAGTTGCAAAGCGCGCTGGCATTGAAAACGCAGATAAATTTATTTCGCTCGAAGGGCTCAACGACAAGGAAGTTGAGAGCATTGCAAACAAATACACCGTTTTCGGCAGAGTTACGCCCGAACAGAAAGCCGTGCTGGTGCGCTCGATAAAGAGCGAAGGCAACACGGTTGCAATGACGGGCGACGGCGTAAATGACATTCTTGCTTTGAAGGAAGCCGACTGCGCGATTTCGGTTGCTTCGGGCAGCGAAGCGGCGAGAAACGTAAGCCACCTCGTGCTGATGGACAACAACTTTGCCTCCATGCCCAAGGTCGTGGGCGAGGGGCGAAGAGTTATCAATAACATCAAAAACTCATCCTCGCTCTACCTCATGAAGACGCTGTTTACAGCCATTCTCGCAGTTATATGCATGGTAATACTTCAACAGCCCTACCTGTTTATGCCGAGCAACATGCTTCTTCTCGAAGTCTGCGTCATCGGTTTCCCCTCGTTCATGCTCTCGCTCCAGCCCAACAAGGAGCGCGTGCAAGGCAAGTTCATAACCCACGTCATGAGCCGAAGTATTCCCGGTGCGCTTCTTATGATTTGTTGCGTAATGGCGATGTACATAGTGTACGCGTTCAACCAGGCTGCTTACGCGGCATACTATGTGCCCATGTGCATGATGGCGCTCACCTTCTCCGGACTTGTAATGCTGTACCGAGTGTGCCAGCCATTCAACGGATACAGGCTGGTGCTGTTCGCCGTAATGATTGCCGTTACAGCCATTGCGCTTTGCGTTCCCGCCCTTGCGGACTTGCTGTACACCAACTGGTCGAGCCTGCATTGGGATTACACGAAACTGCTCATTATCGCGGTAGTGATCGAGGCGGCGTTCCCGCTTTCGAACAGTCTGATAAAACTTATGCAGATACTTCTTCCCTCTTCCACGGGCAAAAAACCCGAAGTGCTGGAAATTGAAAGAAGCAAAACAAATTAAATTTGTGTATTTATGATTTAAAAGCCGCGCCCTGCGTTTTGCAGGGCGCGGCTTGTTTTTTTGCGAAATATACAAAGCAACTGAAACAAGCAAATACTTACTTAATGCGTGAAAATCAGATTGAATTTTTATCTGAAACATAACGAGCGCGCTAAAAGCGGTCTGATTTACTTAAAACATATGAAATATAAAGCTGTAAAACAGCTTTTATGCCGTTCGCGGGGGCATATTATGAGGGCAACGAGGGCGAAACAGCTAAAACATATTACATTTGAGCACATAAAAAAACTGAAATACAGCGCATAAAAGTAACGCAAATAATAAGGCACATAAAATTTTAGCGCTTAAAATTTGAGCAAGTCAATAATCGTACCCATAAAACCAAGCGCACAAAATTTGCGCACTTAAAAACAAAATCTCCGCACATGACGTGCGGAGATTTTAAGTTGCATTTTATTTATATGACTGAATGGCGGAGAAATCATTCCTCTTCGGGAACTTCTGCGGCGTCCTCGGGAGAAACTTCTTCGGGAGCCTGCGTTTCGACTTCGTCGTCGCGCTCTGTTACGGCGACGGTTGCAACCTTGCCGTCCTTGAGGCGCATCAGGCGCACGCCCTTTGTAGCTCTGCCTATTGTACTTATGTCCGAGCAGTGCATTCTTATTATCGTGCCGCCGTCGGATATAATCATTATATCGTCATCGTCGGTTACCTGCTTCAAATTGACGAGGCTGCCCGTAACTTCGTTGAACACGCCCGCCTTTATGCCCTTGCCTGCTCTGCCCTGCAAGCGGTAATCTTCCAGTCTGGAGCGCTTGCCGTAGCCGTTTGCGGCGACTGTAAGTATATCCTTTTCGGGGTCGATTACGAGCATATCGACAAGTCCGTCGTCCTCGCCGTCGAGCGTCATTGCGCGCACGCCTGCGGTATCTCTGCCCATCGGGCGGATGTCGCTTTCGGAGAACCTTATGCACTTGCCGCCGCGGGAAGCTATCATAATTTCATCGTTGCCCGTAGTGAACTGTACGGAAATGAGCTCGTCGCCCTCGTTGAGTTTTATCGCTATCTTGCCGTTGCGGTTTATGCGGGCGAATTCCTCTACCTTTGTCTTCTTTATCTGACCCTTTCTCGTAGCGAACGCGATGTAGCCTTCGGCGTTTGGTCTTACGGGAATGAGGGCGTTTATCTTTTCATCCTGCGCAATCTGAACGATATTTACAATCGCTCTGCCGCGAGCCGTGCGCGCGGCTTCGGGAATGTGATAGCCCTTTACAGAATAAACCTTGCCGAGGCTTGAAAAGAGCAGAATGTCGTCGTGCGACGAGCAGACGAACATGCTCTCGACAAAGTCCTCTTCCTTGGGTTTGTGGGCGGTTATGCCCATTCCGCCGCGGTGCTGCGCCTTGTATTCGGCGATAGGCAAACGCTTGATATAGCCCGAATGCGTGAGCGAAATTACGACCTGCTCTTCGGGAATGAGGTCGGCATCCTCTATATCGCCGTAATCGACGGCGATTTCTGTCTTTCTTTCGGAAGGATACTTGCGCTTGATTTCCTGAAGGTCGTTCTTTATTATTTCGAGAACGCGGCTCTCGTTTGCCAGAATGTCCTTATAATCGGCGATAGCCGCCTCCAACGAGGCGAGTTCTTCGTTGATTTTATCCACCTCGAGGTGGGACAGTCTGTAAAGCCTTAATTCGGCAACAGCCGTCGCCTGACGCTCGTCCAGCTCGAAATTAGCTGTGAGTTTCTGAACGCAGTCGCTCTTATCCACAGCGTTCTTGCACACTTCGACTACTTCGTCTATGGAAGCCTGTGCAATTACCAGACCGCGCAGGATATGCGCGCGCTCCTCCGTCTTTGCAAGGTCGTACTTTGTGCGGCGGGTGATTATGTCCTTCTGGTGTTCGAGGTAGTAATAGATGAATTCCTTTAAATTGAGTATCTTGGGTGCGCCATCGACGAGCGCGAGCATTATAAGTCCGTCGGAAATCTGAAGGTTGGTGTGCTTGTACAAAAGATTTAACACGACCTGCGCGTTGGCGTCCTTCTTAACCTCTATGACAATTCTCATGCCGTCGCGGTCGCTCTCTTCGCGGATATCAGAAATGCCCTCTATCTTCTTATCCTTTACGAGGTCGGCTATGCTCTCGATGAGCTTGGCCTTGTTGACCTGATATGGTATTTCGGTAACTATAATTCTCGTGCGCGTCTGATTGCCGCTCTGGTAATCTTCAATCTCGCAGCGGGAGCGGATTATGATTGAGCCGCGACCCGTTCTGTAAGCCTTTCTTATGCCGCTTCTGCCCATTATCATCGCGCCCGTAGGGAAATCGGGTGCGGGAATGTAATTCATGAGCTCGTCAACGTCGATATCGGGGTTGTCTATCATGGCGCAGACGCCGTCTATAACCTCGCCGAGGTTGTGGGGCGGTATGTTGGTCGCCATGCCGACGGCGATGCCGTCAGAGCCGTTTACGAGCATGTTGGGGAAGCGCGAAGGAAGCACGGTGGGTTGCATGCCCGTGTCGTCGAACGTGGGATAGAAATCTACCGTTTCCTTGTCGAGGTCGCGCAGCATTTCCGAAGAAATTTTGGAAAGGCGCGCTTCGGTGTATCTCATTGCTGCGGCAGGGTCGCCATCGACCGAACCGAAGTTGCCGTGTCCCTCTACGAGGGGCATATTTATCGTGAAGTCCTGCGCGAGCCTTACCAGCGCGTCATAAACCGAGCTGTCGCCGTGGGGATGATATTTACCGAGGCAGTCACCGACGATACGAGCGCATTTACGGAAGGCTTTATCCGAATACAGTCCGAGTTCGTGCATCGAATAGAGTATTCTGCGGTGAACGGGTTTGAGACCGTCGCGCACGTCGGGAATGGCGCGCGATACGTTGACCGCCATTGCGTAGGCTATGAATGATTTTTTGAGCTCTTCATCGACTTCGACGTCGAGCATTTTGGTCATTGCGAGGGTTTTTACAAATTCCTCGGTAAGTTCGGGGCTGGTCTGCTTTTTAGCCATCTTTATAAACCCTCCTTATACGTCCAGCTCTTCTACGAGCTTGGCGTTTTCTTCTATGAACTGACGACGAAGTTCGGGCTGTTCGCCCATGAGTATGCCGAACATCTTATCGGCTTCTACCGCGTCCTGAACGTTAATTCTCACCAAAGTGCGCTTTGCGGGGTCCATGGTCGTTTCCCAGAGCTGCTCCTTGTTCATTTCGCCCAGACCTTTATAGCGCTGAAGCTCGAATTTCTGTCCCTCGTGAGCGGCGCGGAAATCTTCGAGCGCTTTGTCGTCGTAGAGATATTCGTCCTCTATGCCCTTGCCCGAAACCTTGTAAAGGGGCGGCTGCGCCGCATATACGTGTCCGTTTTCTACGAGGGGGCGCATATAGCGGAAGAAGAAAGTTAAAAGAAGTATTCTTATGTGCGAACCGTCGACATCGGCATCGGTCATGATTATTATTCTGTCGTAGCGCAGTTTGCTCTCGTCGAAGTTATCCTGTATGCCGCAGCCGAAGGCGGTTATCATAGCCTTGATTTCCTCGTTTTCGAGAACGCGGTTTATTCTTACCTTTTCGACGTTTAATATCTTGCCGCGAAGGGGAAGAATTGCCTGGAACCTTCTGTCCCTGCCCTGCTTTGCCGTGCCGCCCGCCGAGTCGCCCTCGACGATGTAAATTTCGCAAAGCTCGGGGCGCTTATCCGAACAGTCGGCGAGTTTGCCGGGAAGTTTTGTGCTTTCCAGAACGCCCTTTCTGCGCGTTTCCTCCCTCGCGAGCCTTGCGGCGTCGCGGGCGCGCTGGGCGGTTATGCAGCGAAGAACGAGCTCGCGCGTCTCTGCGGGGTGTTCTTCGAGATATGTTCCGAACTTATCGACGACCGCCTTCTGCACGAAGCCGCGGACATACGTTGAGCACAATTTGCTCTTGGTCTGGCTTTCGTACTGGGCGTCTGCAATTTTTACGGAAACGACGGCCGTTATGCCCTCGCGGACGTCCTCGCCAGAAAGTTTGTCGTTTTCCTTTAAAATATTGAGCCTGTGTCCCGCGTCGTTAATTACCTTTGTTAAAGCCGCCTTGAAACCTTCGAGGTGGGTGCCGCCGTCGGGTTGGCGAATGTTATTAGAGAAGGGGAAAATCTGCTCGGTGTATCCGTCGTTGTACTGAATGGCGACTTCAAGGAATTTATCGTCCCCCTCGCTGTCTTCAAAATAGACGGGCGTAGGGAAGAGCACGTTTTTGCCCTTGTTGATATCCTCGATAAAGTGCACGACGCCGCCTTCGTAGCAGAATGTGTCGCTGCGCACCGTGCCGCCGCGATAGTCTGTGAGCGTGAGCGTAAGACCCTTATTGAGGTAGGAAAGCTCGCGCAGCAGAGTTTTTAACGTATCGTAATTGAAATCTATCGTCTCGAACATGGTTGCGTCGGGATGGAAGGTTATGGAAGTACCCGTCTGGTCGGTATCTCCGACTATTTTTAAAGGTTCTTCGGGTATGCCGCAGTGATATACCTGCCTGAAAATATGTCCGTTCTGGCAGACTTCGGCGACAAGCGTATCCGAGAGAGCGTTGACGCACGAAACGCCCACGCCGTGAAGTCCCGACGAAATTTTGTATCCGCCTGCTTTGTTTCCGCCGCCGAATTTGCCGCCCGCGTTGAGGTTGGTCAGCGCCAGCTCTACGCCGCTTATGCCCTCCTCTTGGTTAATTCCCGTGGGAATGCCGCGGCCGTTGTCCTTTACGCAGCAACTGCCGTCCTCGGTTATGACGACGTCTATTCTGTCGCAATAACCTGCAAGGGCTTCGTCTATCGAGTTGTCGATAACTTCCCTGACGAGAGTGTGAAGTCCGCGCTCGTCGGTCGGTCCTATATACATGCCGGGGTGTTCCCTTACAGGCTCGAGACCTTTGAGAGCTTTAAGACTGTTAGCGTCGTAATTAGAATTGATTTTTTCGGGCATATTTTGTCCTCTCAGAAAATTAAAATTTTGCTTTGAATTATTATACCATATTATAATAAATAAAGCAAGAATTTACAGCATTTTTTATTTTTACGCATAGATATGACAAACTTTTGACAAGCTGTTTTTATGGACAAAAACAAAAGACTTTGCCGCCTTGAAGAGGCGCCAGATAAAGAGATTTTTGAGTGTTATGTATGCGGCAATCACGTTTGCGGAAAGTGCGCGAGGCAGAATTCCTTTCTGTGCCCTTTCTGCTTTGGACGGCTGATTAGGGAAAGCTGAAAAAGGCACGATAAAAAACATGCTGCTGCGCGCAGAAGTAAATAATTGGCTTCAAAAAGGTCTTTTTTATCGGTGCGGATAAATTTACGCGCCGCGCCGCTTTTGCGGCGCGGCGCGCGTTTAAATGCTCATAAGCCAAACGAAACAACCGTGCGGCTCTGCGCGGTTGTTTTATCAAAGAAGAAAAAACGCCGCGCGGAAGTTTTCCGCGCGGCGTTATATTATGTTTTATCGCCTGATTTTTTGTATTCGGAGGGAAGGTATTGAATGAGACCTTTATACCTCATAAAATACTTGTAAGCCTCGCTGTCGTTGCCGACTTCGAGGTAATATTCATATCGAAGCTGGGTTAAGATAATAAAGTTTATGTCGTCTTCGGGGAGCTGGGGAACTTCGAAGAGCATGCTTTCGGGGATGTCCCTGAGTTTGCCGCCCGACCTTATTCTGCCCTGTATGCGCAGAATAACGAGCATGACTTTGGCAGAGTCGGAGAGCGTAAGAAGTTCCCACGCTATCATTCCGTCGTTCTTTCCGCCCGAAAACTCGGCGGGCACGGCATTGAGTAAAAAGAGGTACGCAGAATAAGGCAAAAGCACGCACAGCGTGGAAGGAATGCCGGGAACCAACAGCGCGATAAGTCCTATCGCCGCGCAGGCAAAGTTTATCAAAAGCCCTGCCGACGAGGTGATGAACATTCTGAGGCGCATATGCTTTTCGCCCTTGGGGCAGACGTTCACCGACGAGGTGCGGAAAATTCTGTACCTGTCGGGCTTTATGCCCATTTTAAGGCATATGCCGACAATAAGATGCGCGCCTTCGTGCGCGAGGTCGGCGAACAATACGCTGAGAAAGAGCAAAGCGAGATATGCGGGAATGAGACTTTCCAGCCCGACGCCCTCAAAATCGGTTCGCACGCAGAACATATATCCGCACAGCGCTCCCAGTCCCAAAAAGACGACGAGCGACGACCAGAAAAGTATTTTTCCCCTCATATTCCCTCCTTTGCAATGACATAACCTTCGAGATTGTCGCTCTCGGATACGGTTATGCTTTCAATTTCCATCTTTTTCATTATTTCCGCCATGAGAAGGCAGCCGCCGCCTATAACGTCCGCCCTGCGGGCGTCCATTCCGACGACTTTTTTTACCCGCTCCACTTCCATAGACAGAAATTCGTGCGCCATGCGCCCGATTTGTTCAAGGCTTACAACCGCGCCGTCTGTGCGCGCGGGGTCGTATTTTTCGAGCGAAAGCGCCACCGCCGCTATCGTGGTTGCCGTACCGCCTATCGCGCGTATTTCCAGCCCGTCGGCGCGGACGTCGCCGTAGCCCTTTACAAACTCCCGAACGTATTCGCAAAGTTTTTTCTCGTCCCTGCCGCAGATGTCGTAAAGTCTTACCGTGCCTATATCCAGACTGCGCGAATACACCCTCTTTCCGCCCCTGCGGAGGGTAATTTCGGTAGAAGCGCCGCCGACGTCAATAATTCCGCCGTCGGCGTTGCCGATGGCGCCCGTTATGCCGAGTTCGGCTTCGCGCTCGCCCGAAACGACGTCAACTTCCGTGCCGCACAGTTCCTTTACTCTGTCGGTAAACTGCGCCCTGTTGGAGGACGAACGCACAGCCGCCGTCGCAAAGGCATATACCTTTTCCGCTCCCTCCTCTTTCGCCGCGCGGACAAACCTGTCCACCGCGAGAGCGGTGCGCTCAATAGCCTCGGGCTTCATTTTGCCCGACGACGCCAGACCTTCGCCGAGGCGGGTCGTATCTATCTTCTTATATAAAGTTTTTCCGTCCGCCCACATCATAAGGCGAACGGAATTGGAACCGATGTTTATCGCAGCAATCTTTTTCATGTTCAGCGGGGTCTGTAACCGTATTGAAGGGCGAGCTGATACAGAATTTTATCCTCGTTCAATTCGAACTGTTCCAGCCAGTCGCCGCCCTCTTCGACCTGTTCGAGAACCTGATTATACTCGGCTTCGAGGCGCGCCCTGCGCGACTTCAATATGCTTATATCGATAATCTGATACACGACTATGGCAAAGAGAATGACTATCAGCGTTACAGCCGCGACCGTCGCAGCCGCTATTATTCTGTTTTTCTTTTCGTCCTGCACGTTGATATTTCCTTTGATTTTTTTATTTTGTTGTGCTTATTATACACTTTATTTATAAAAATTGCAACAGTTACGTGCATACTTTTTATATACAGCAACGCGCCGCCCATGCATGCCGCAAGCATGTAGAGGCGTATTTCGTAAAAATCGAGAAAATACGCGCATGCGAGAAATGCCGCCGCGAGGCAGACAAAATATATTATATCGCACGCGATGACGGTTATTCGGGCGAGTGCCCCGAGCGGCGCGGAGCCGCATATAATCGTGCGCAGGATATAGAGAGCGTCGTATATTATGCCCGAAGCTATGCCGACGGCGGCGCAGACGAAAAATATTGTTATCTGGCTCATCTGAAAAGTTTTTTTCTGAGGCTTTCGCCCTTAGCCGCGTACTTTACGGAAGAAAAATTGCCGACCGCGGAAAACGCGCCCGTCTGCTTGGAAAAAGCAGTTATCTTCATTTCGCTGCCGCAGACGGTGATTTTGCCCTCGGCATATACCAGAGTGAACGCCGCGGGCGAGAAATCTTTTACTCCCTCTATGCCCGTCGCGTTGAGCCGCTTTCTGTTCTCTATGCTGAGCATATGCTGTACATTTTCCATTACCCGTTACCTCCCCGTCAGTTAATTAAAATATGCCGACGCAACCTTGGATATTACCTTTTCGGCACATAAATCATGAGCGCCGCCGCAGACATGTCTGCGGCGGC
>CAJLKN010000006.1 GCA_905207235.1 uncultured Eubacteriales bacterium | reverse complement strand
GCTGCGGCGATGCCGCAGCGCGCGTTTATTCTTTTAATCATTTACTTTAATTTATTTCGCTGCCGCTCACATAATCGGTCTGCACTATCATTTCGTGAGTAGAACAGATTATCGGCAGGGATGAATTATCTTTAATTACGGGCGAATGAACGCAATCGAGCGCAGGACAATTTGCTTCGGTAACATCTACGGTATAATTTTGTTTGTCTATGACGATTACGTTGTAATCGCCCTCGTGGCTACCGTGAAAGACTACTTTAAGCTGAGTTGCCGTATCCTCCTCCACCGTTATAGCCTGCTCGTTTACCACTTCGTAAGTATCCGTAAGAAAACTGTACGAAAATACTGTCTCCGCCTCGTTTGCAAAGCCGCGCACTATAGAAATCGTGTCTATGCGCGATTTATCCTTTGGAAAGACAAACACGCAGAACAGCACGACAATCAATACTGCCAGCAAGCCATATATTATAAGGTCCCATAGTCTGAAACCTTTATCTTTTTTGACCTGTTCTACCCGCTTTAATGACATTTTTATAATATTTTGCCGTCTTTATAATAAATTTACAATATGATTTTGCCGCCTGAAACGGTATTGATTATTCCGCCTGATAACACTTTTAGTTCTTGAGGACAATTCGTTATTATGTCTGTACAGCTGCCGTCGGCATTTCTCATCATTATTATCACCTGCATGTCCGACAGATTTTCGTTTATGAATTGTACAGCTCTTTCCTTGCCCATTGCCGAGAGTGCGGTCGTGAGCGCGTCGTCCTCCGCCGCCGTTCTGCCCGTTATAGTGCAGGAAGCTATACCCGTCTGAATGGGACTGCCCGTCATGGGGTTGATTATATGGCAATAAGTCGTATCCCCGACAGAATATGCCTTTTCATAGTCGCCGCTCGTCGAAAGACAGATATTTGCAAGTTCAATCTGTGCAAAATCGGTCCAGCCCATAGTGGAAGGGTCGCTTATTGACATATTCCACTTGCCGTTTTCTGAAGTGCGCGAGCCTTTTATGGAATAGCTGGACCTGCCGAACTCGAAGAAGCCGTACTCAAAGCCATAATCTGACATTATTGCGCTGACTTTATCTACGGCATAGCCCTTGCCTATACCGCCCAAATCGAGTGCGAGAGAGTATGTGTCGCCATAAAGTCCTTCGACTGTATATTCAGGTTTTACGGCATAATAACTGCCGCCCTCTTCCTTCAGCTCTATTTCGCCGAAATGCGAAGCAAGGTCGCGGAAAATTTCGACATAATGCTCGTCAGGTTCAATGCCGCGCGTAACATACGTAGTTGTGTTGACTTTTTCCGTCCTGTCGTAGGGCATTTTTGTGGAAATATCTGCATAACCCGTATAATTGCTGAAACGGGGCGTAAAGCCATATAAGTCAACCGAGTAATAGACTGCGGGGTTGTAATAACCCTGAGTATACTCATACATGTCGCAGGCAAGACTGAGGACGGTGTACGTCATCTCGTCTATCTCAACCGTTGCGCCTGCGTCTGCCGCATTGAAGAGCGAAACATACGAACTTTCAACCGAAGTCGACAAAGAGCTTTCGAGGCTGTCAAGATATGCCTGAACATCGTCTTTGATGGACAGAAGTTTATCAGTGACAGCGTCGTCATTGAAATTATCTGTCACATGGAGCGTTGCTATAGTATTGAACTTGGAATAGTATGCTTCCTTGGACGAATAGCCGTTTTGTCCGCCCGTATTGCCTGCATTGAGCCCGTTTATATCGCACGAAGGCAAAATTACAGCCGAAGCTAAGGACATTGCTATGCATGTTGCTGCAAGTAATTTTTTCATACAATAATATTATACCTGTTTTTAAGACATAAATCAAGCCCGCCGCAAGGCGGGCTTGTAATTTGAGTTAATTCAATTAAGCTATCTTTGAAAGTGCGTCCTGTACGGCGAGAAGAAGTCTGCCCGAGCTCTGTGTTGCGCCCGAGATTACCACACTGCTATCAGATACGCTTTCAGGCTCGCCGGAATCTTTTACGGTTACGCTCATTGCAAGAATATCGGCAACAGACTTGCCTTTATAAGCATTCAAAAGCGTGCTTTCGTTATTCAGATAGTTTTCTCTGTTGCTTTCCGTCCAGCCGTAATCAGGATTTGCGGGTGAAAGCTGGACATAATCGCTGTCCGCAATCCTTACGCCCATAATAACATCATCCTTAACGATTACATTGACGGCAACACCGTAATGGGGAGCTTCTGCATCCCATGCATTGGGATAATGATAACTGCCGCTGTAAACTTCATAGCCGCCCGCTTTAAGTGCGTCCTGTACGGCGAGAAGAAGTCTGCCAGAGCTCTGCGTTGCGCCCGAGATTACCACACTGCTATCTGATACGCTTTCAGGCTCGCCGGAAGTTTTTACGGTTACGCTCATTGCAAGAATGTCTGCAACAGACTTACCTTTGTATGCTTCCAAAAGTTTACTTTCGTTATTCAGATAGTTTTCTCTGTTGCTTTCCGTCCAGCCGTAATCAGGATTTGCGGGTGAAAGCTGGACATAATCGCTGTCCGCAATCCTTACGCCCATAATAACATCATCCTTAACGATTACATTGACGGCAACACCGTAATGGGGAGCTTCTGCATCCCATGCATTGGGATAATGATAACTGCCGCTGTAAACTTCATAGCCGCCCGCTTTAAGCGCGTTCTGTACGGCGAGAAGAAGTCTGCCCGAACTCTGCGTTGCGCCCGAGATTACCAAACTGCTATCAGATACGCTTTCAGGCTCGCCGGAAGTTTTTACGGTTACGCTCATTGCAAGAATATCGACAACATTCCTGCCTTTATATGCATTCAAAAGCGTGCTTTCGTTATTCAAATAATTATCTCTGTTACTTTCCGTCCAGCCGTTTTCAGGATTTGCGGGAGAAAGCTGGACATAATCGCTGTCCGCAATCTTCACTCCGACAATCTCTTCATCCTTAACGATTACATTGACGGCAACGCCGTAATGAGGAGCTTCTGCATTCCATGCATTGGGATAATGATAGCTGCCGCTGTAAACTTCGTATCCGCCTGTTTTAAGCGCGTCCTGTACGGCGAGGAGAAGTCTGCCAGAGCCCTGAGTTGCGCCAGTTATCATGAGCGAACTGTCGCTTACCGACGAAGGAACACCGTCTGTGCCAACAGTTACCGACGTGGTAAGAATATCCATGACGGTTCTGTCTTCATATGCGCTGAGAAGACTGTTTATACCGTCGAGCCAAAGTTGTTTACCATCCCAATTGTCCGTAACTTCGACATAGTCGCTTTCGAGAATGTTGACGCTATGAATTTTGTCGCCCGTCAAATTGACATTGACCACAATACCATAGTTGTTTCCGTATTTTTCGTAGCTGTATTCGCCGCGGTAAGTATCGGTTATGCCCGTTATCTCCTCATTTATGTTCTTCAATGCAGCCTGAACTGCAAGAAGAAGTCTGCCTGAGCCCTGCGTTGCGCCCGTTATCATGAGCGAACTGTCGGAAATGCTTTCGGGCTGTCCGGGAGTTGTAGAAGAGACGCCTACATTTATGTTTATGACATCCGATACTGTTCTGCCGACGTAAGCGTTAAGCAGTCCGTCGAGACCGTTGGTCCAGATTGTTTTATTTTCCCAGGAATCAGAAACTTCGGTATAATTGCTCTTTACAACGGCAACTTTTGCGATTACATCGCCCTTTACGACGACGCGCACCCTGATGCCGTAATGAGGCGCCGAAGGAGACCATGCGTTGGGATAATGATATTCGCCTTCCGCAACTTTATAGCCGCCGAAGTTTGTAAGCGCGTCCTGCACGGCAAGGAGAAGCCTGCCCGAGCTCTGCGTTGCGCCCGTTATGACAACAGAGTTGTCCGACACCGACGAAGGCTGACCGTTCGCAGCAGTCTGAACCTGCATTGCAAGCACATCGGCTACATACAGACCGCGATAAGAGTTGAGAAGCGACTGTTCGTTGGCAATGTAATTTTCTCTGTTGCTGTCCGTCCAACCGATTTCGGGATTGGCGGGAGAAAGCTGAACGTAATCGCTGTTTGCAATGCTTACGCTGCGAATTCTGTCGCCCTTACTGTCGGTCTGAATTTCAACGTTTACTTTGACGCCGTAATCGACGCCGTAATTGACGTAATGATATTCGCCTTCCACCGTTTCGGTCTGCCATCCGCAGCCCGTTACGACAAAGGCACCTGCGCAGAGCGCGCCTGCAAGGCAAACGCCTGCCAGAGCTTTAAAAATCTTTTTCATTTTAACTCCTGATTATTTATAATAATCAATAATTTTTTATCAGAATAATTTTATCAACTCCGCGCGTTTATGTCAATAATAAATGCGGGCTTTACGGCAGAAATTTTATATAAATTGCAGCCGTCCCGACGGGACGGCTGCGTCATGCAATTTATAAAGATAAAAGAGCCTTATTCTGTGCGGAGTGCGACTACGGGGTCCTTCTTTGCCGCCGCCGAAGCGGGGATAAGTCCCGAAATGAGCGTGAGGACAACGGAAAGCGCAACCATAATCAGCGCCTGCCACCAGGGAAGTGCGGCTATGCCCCATATTCCCGCGAGGGACATGACGACAATGTTTATTACGAGCGACAAGAGATATGTTATGAGAATGCCTATCGCGCCCGCAACCAGACCGATTATGAAAGTTTCGGCATTGAACAGTCGCTTTATATCCTTTTTCCTTGCACCGACCGCGCGGAGAATGCCTATTTCCTTTACTCGTTCGACTACCGAAACATAGGTTATTATGCCTATCATGACGGTGGAAACGACTAGCGAAAGCGCCGTGAACGAAACGAGCGCGATGGTTACCATTTCAATCATGGTATTAATCATGCCTATAATCAGTCCGACGTTGTCGGTATAGGTTATTCTGTCCGCCTCGGTGAGCGTTACGGTATGTTCAACGCCGTCGGCGTCGGTAAATGAATACTGCTCTCCCGCCGAACACATTGCATTCCATCTGTCGAGATAGTCGGTTACGCCGTTCTTGCTTTCAAAATCCACGGGATAGATATAAATCGCGACGGGCAGTTCGCCTCCGCCGAGATATTCGGCTTCAACGCGAAACATGGACGACTGGTCTCCTCCCGCGTTGCCGAGACCCGACATTATCATATCCATCAGGCTGCCCGAATCGTAAATATAATACATGCCTATCATGACGGACTGCGAATAGTCGTCTATGACGTCGTTCTGGTCGTCATCCTTGAAATTTATATAGGTGAAATAATAGGGCAGACTGTCGATATAGCCTTGCTCCGTCGAATTTATGTGCCGTACAATCTCGCTGGAAAGGCTGTCTTGTCTGACGTATTCGGTGAGAGCTTCGGTGTGATAAAAGCCGCTGGAAAGGCAGCCGTAAGAAACCCCTTCCTTTTTCTGCAATATGAGTTTTACAGACAAATCGACTTTGCTTTCGCATTGAGTATCGATAGGGTCGTTGACGGGAATAAGTTCGGGAATGCCGTCATTGTTGGTGTCGGCAAAAGTGAAGTTGCCGTCGGTATATGCCTTTGCCTGATAAGCGTCTCCCTCTGACGGCAGTATGTCGGCAAGGTTATAATAAATTTCGTCGTTGGGATACCACGTAAACTTCTTTGCGTCGGGTCCCATGAACTTTGAAAGGTCAAAGCCGCCGTCTTCGCCCGTGCCGCTTCCCACAAGCCCTACTTCCTCATCGTAGAGGTTGCTATCAACCGCATAGAAAGCGTAGTTTAAGAACTCTTTCTGCGTCAGATAACCGAACTGACCCAACATCAGATCGGGAATTGTGTTTTCGTCGAGCACCATTATAAGCGAACTCTTGTCGGAGAATATCGCGCTCAACTGTTCATCGCTAAGAAGCGAAGCGTCTTTTACTATTTCGCCGTCCGAATATGCCGCGACTATGTCGTACTGACTGAGCACATAGCTGTAATTATCGGGCATTTCATCGAATGTAGCGACGGTGGAAATGGTATTTGCGAAATCGCTGTAATCTTCCTGATTTTTAAGAATATTGTAATACATTCCGCGTATGGCGGTTACCGACATCGTCTTGTCGGCGACGGTCTGCGCGTCGGCGTCAACCTTAAAATCGGTGTAGATATTGTTGGCGATATCGAAGCCGTAATCGTACTGAATTACGTTATAATACTGCGACGGCGTATTTCCGAGATAGTTTATATATGCCGCCGAAATATTGTTGGTCGTGGAGAAGCCCTGCGAGAACGTGCCGAGAGTTTCCAGAAGCGAATTTACGTAAACTTTGTCCTCGAGGCGGGTTATGTCAACAGATACGTCCGAAGCCGTAGAAAGACTTAAAAGGGAGGTGTAATCTATCGCCGTCTGCGTTATCGATACGGGGTTGCCCGACAGCATATCGTCCTGCATGCTGTTGATATACGACTGAACGCCCGCCGAGATGGCGAGCACCATTGATACGCCTATTATTCCTATCGAACCCGCTACCGAAACCATAATCGTGCGGCGGCGCTTGGACAACAGGTTTTTGAGCGAAAGAGAAAACGCCATTCCAAAAGACATGGAGGCAAGTTTTTTGTTGCCCTTCCTTTTGCGTATTTCTTCCTTCTGTTCTTCGGTGAGAACGGGCTCTCCCTCCTTGCTTGCGTCGTAAGGTCGGCTGTCGCCTATCACGCAGCCGTCGAGAAGATTTATAATTCGGGTCGAATACCTTTCCGCAAGCTCGGGGTTGTGCGTTACGATTATTACGAGGCGGTCTTTGGAAATCTCTTTGAGCAAATCCATTATCTGCACGCTCGTCTTTGAATCGAGCGCGCCCGTCGGCTCGTCTGCAAGCACGATTTCGGGGTCGTTGATGAGCGCGCGGGCTATTGCAACCCTCTGCGCCTGACCGCCCGAAAGCTGGTTGGGACGGTTGTTCATCCTGTCTTTAAGACCGACTTTGTCGAGGGCTTCTATCGCCCTTCTTCTGCGCTCGCGCTTGCTTACGCCCGAAATCATTAAGGCGAGTTCAACGTTCTGCAAAATGGTCTGGTGAGGTATGAGGTGATAACTCTGGAAGACGAAACCTATCGAATGGTTGCGGTAGGTATCCCAGTCTCTGTCGGAATATTCCTTTGTGCTGGTGCCCTCGATTATAAGGTCGCCCGACGTATAGTGGTCCAGTCCGCCGATAATGTTGAGAAGCGTAGTCTTGCCGCAGCCGGAAGGTCCGAGTATCGACACGAATTCATTCTTGCGGAAACTGAGCGTAACATCTTTAAGCGCGTGCACTGCGCCGCCCGCAACGGCGTAATCTTTTGTTATGCCTCTTAATTCTAACATATATTCCTCTTTAAAATTATTAAACGAAGTGTCTGTTATCTATGATATTTTATCACTCTGACAGCATAAAAGTCAACGAGTGAGAAAGGCCGAATGTCTTTATTCACCAAATTTTCAATCAGACGCAGGAATAATATTATATTCTCATCAGTCCGAACGATAATATTATTTTTTATTTATTTCGATTTACCATTTTAATAATTAAGGCGCGCATCGGGCGGCGGTTGAAAACAATGGCGGCGCGCCTTATTTTAAGGCGCGCCGCATAAAATAATTTATCTTTTTATTTGCTGTTTTGCGGAAATTATTTAACTTTTGCTCCTTCGAGACGGGTGAGAGTTCTGTCTTTTCCGAGTATGCGCATTATTGTGCAGAGATCGGGCGAATTGGACGAGCCCGTAACCGCTATGCGCAATATTTCGGCGACGTCGGCAACGCTGCCTTTATACTGCTCGGGGTGAACTTTGTATTCGCTCATCTCGGCGGCAAAACCTGCCTCCGCCGCAACATTTTTGACCTTTGCAAACCATGCCTGATTGTCGTCGGCAGGGTCGTAAAGACGGGCAAATGCCGATATCACTCCGTTTACCGTCTGTTTGTCGAAGCGGTATGAGTATTCGGGAGCGAAAGCGTCGTCAAAGAAATAATCGAATAATCTTACGGCTGTCGAAGCGCGTTCTATGTCCTTTCTTCTCTTCTTGCCGCCTATGCCCATTATGAGAGTGAGTATCTGAACGACGTAGTCCCTGTCGGCAAAATGCGCCTTGTCGGCGGGGCTGCCGAATTCTTCTACCCAGCCGTTGAGATAGTCGTACATCTGCTCGGCGGACAGCATGGAAAGCTCGTTCCTCGATATGTCGTTGAGTTTTTCTATGTCGAAGAGCGCGCCGCTCTTGCCCATTTTCGCAATGGAGAAGGGAAACTGGGTATATGAAAGCGAAGGGTTCTTTCTTTCCCATTCCTCGAAGTTGGAATTTAATATCGTCATGAGATATTTGACGACGGCGACGGGATAATATCCCTCTTTTCTGTAATAGTCGAGCGAAAGTTCGGGGTCCTTGCGCTTGGAAAGTTTGCGCTTTGTGCCTCCGTCGATCTTCATGAGCGAACATGTGTGTCCGTATGCGGGCATTCTGAAACCGAGGACTTTGAAAAGTTCGATATGAATGGGCAGGCTGGACAGCCACTCCTCGCCGCGGATGACGAGCGTCGTGCGCATGAAATGGTCGTCTATGGCGTGGGCGAAGTGATACGTGGGTATGCCGTCCGATTTGAGTATTACGACGTCCTGGTCGTTTTCGGTCACGGTTATGTCGCCCTTAATTCTGTCGCGGAATGTAATTTTATTGGCGGTGTTTCCCTGCGATTTGAGCCTTATGACAAAGGGCTTGCCCGCCGAAAGATTTGCATAAATCTGTTCTTCCGTCAGGTTGCGGCACTTGGCATACTCACCGTAATAACCCGTAATGCGCTTTTCTGCCGTCTGCTCTTCCCTTACTTTGTCCAGCTCTTCCTCCGTGCAGAAGCAGGGATAAGCCAGACCGCGGGCGATGAGGTCCTTTGCGAAAGCGCGGTAAATTGAAGCTCGCTGACGCTGATAGTAAGGTCCGTATTTGTTGAGCGGAGAATTAATTTCCGCGCCCTCGTCGAAGTTCACTCCGAAATATTTAAGCGAGCGGATGACCGATTCTACAGCACCCTCCACCTTGCGCTTTTCGTCTGTGTCCTCTATTCTGAGATAGAAGATGCCGCCCGTCGTATGCGCGGTGCGCTCGTCGGCGAGTGCAGAATAAAGGTTGCCCAAATGTATAAAGCCCGTCGGCGAGGGAGCAAGTCTGGTTACCTCCGCCCCCTTGGGAAGCTCGCGGGGAGGATAGAGTTCTTCGTATCTTCCGAGCGGAAGAAGGTCGTCGTCGGGTATGAGAGTTTGTGCAAGTTTTTGTAAATCCATTTTTTATTTTACCTTAATTATTGTTTATCCGTTGATATTTTCTGATGTCTGAAAAATCTCTTTATCGCCGCCTTGCCTTTGACGGGATGTATTATCTGGAAGAGCGCGGTTATGACCGAAATTCCTACCGAAATTCCCAGGAGCGTCAGTCCGCCTGATTTTCCGAAAGTTACCGCTTCGACCATGTCGCCCATTACTATGCCGTTCATCGCGTAGTACAGCGCGCCTCCGGGGACGAGGACGATTATCGCGGGAACGAGGAATATCGTCGAGGGAGCTTTGAATATTCTTGCGAGTATTTCCGCCGCGCAAGCCGCAAAGACCGTAGAGACGAAATTATCTATAAAATCTTCGCCGACAAATTTTTCCATGATGAGATAAATGGCAAAAGCCGCGACAATATTGCCCAGCGAAATGAGTATTTTTTTGAAAGCGCAGTTGAACATAACCGCCACACCGACCGCGCCGAACACGCAGGACAATACCGCATAGACGTAATATTCCACGCCCTCGCGCAGCACGACGGGGCAGTACATAACCACGTCGCGCAGAATAAAGAGCGCCGCGCCGTAACCCGCCGCTATGGCGAGTATTGAAAGAACGCCGTTGAGAAGTTCGAACGCGCCCGAATATATATCGCCGGAAAACATGTCCCTAACGGCGTTGCATATGAGCAGTCCGGGGACAACGACCATTATCGTGCCTATCGTAACCATGGAAACGGAGCAATCAACGCCGCAGGCGATGAATGCCCTGCTGCACAGTATGCAGAGAAAGCCGCCGACGAGCGAAAGCATGAACGTACGCGCGTAAGCATTGAAATCTCGGCGGGAGAGCAGAATATTTAGATACGCCATCAGACAGCCGATGAGCGCGGCAGGCAATGCATCTATAACAGTTCCGCCGAATAAAACGGAAAAAGCGCCCGCGAGCACGCCGCCGCCCGCAACTATGAGGGGAAGTTTATACCAGTTGCTCGAATTGATGGAAGAAAGCTCGCGCTCCGCCTCTTCGAGCGTCAGTTTATGCGCGCACAAATCGCGAGAAAGCTGATTGTATTTTTCCATCTTCAGAAAGTTGTTCGAAACTTCGAAGTTGCGCTTCATCTGCGAAACTTCGCTGCCGTCGGCAACTTTTATGCTGCACAGCACCATAGACGGAAGAGCAAAGACGTTGACTTCCTTCGCGCCGCTGGCGAGGCAAATTCTTTCAACGGCTATCTCCACGCGCGAAACAGATGCCCCGCAAGAGAGCAAACCCGTGCCTATTCCCAGCGCAAATGCAAGGACAGAGTCGAAATGACGCCTCTCTTCAAAGGCATATGCGGCGTAGCCGCTATTAGCTTTGTTGCGGCTCTCCGCCGCTGTATTTTCCTCTGCCATGCACACTTCCCCGATAGTAATTTTATTTTATATTGATAATTATAGCAGACAGGCGTTTAAAGTCAATTATTTACAGCAATGTACGGGACATAATTTGCGCCGCGCGGCATATTGACCGCGCGGCGCATAAAATTTTACTATTTAATTTTCAGCCGCAGTCGGCAAATCGGAAAAGTCCGACGCGACGCGCAATTATCTTTCCGTGGCGTGGAATATAAGTCCCAGCGTGCCAGGACCGCAATGCGAGCCGATTACGGGACCCACGGGCTGGACGACCACTTCGGTATTGGGGTATTCCTGCTTTATCGCCTCGACAAATTCGTCGGCAACGTTTTTGCAGTCAGCCTGAAGCACGAACACCTTGTATTTATCGAGTTCGCTGCCCTTTATTTTAAGGTAAGAGCGCAGCGCAGACATAGCTTTTTTAAAGCCCTTCTGCTTATCGACATTTATTATTTTTCCCTCGTCGTTAAAGCATAATATGGGCTTAATGCCGAGGAGATTGCCGAAAACCTTCGAAACGCCCGAAAGTCTTCCGCCCCTGTAAAGATAGGTGAGATCGTCAACGGCGAAGTATGTAGCGACGTGCGGAACGAGCTCGGTTATGTATTCGTCCAGCTCGTCCATGGTTGCGCCCTGTTTATATTTTAAAGCGGCATAGTAAACTATAAAACCCGCGCCGAGCGAAATTGTCTTTGTGTCTATCGTGCGTATTTCCCTTTGAGGATATTTTTCCTTTAACGCGGCGATAGCCGAATTCATAGCGTTGAACGTAGCGCTCATTGCGTGCGAGAACGTTATGTAGTACACGTCTTCCCCCGCCGCCAAAACGGGTTCGAAATATTCCATATACGCATACTCATTGAGAGCGCTCGTCTTGGGCACCGCGCCTCCCTTCATAGCCGCGAAAAACGCGTCGAAGTCAGTTTCTCTGCCCATGTCGTAGAAATATTCCTGTCCGTTGAGCGTATAAGGCATTCTAATAACGCTTATGCCCAGTTCGTCAATGGTTTTATACCACAACTCGCAGTTGCTGTCGCAAAACAATCTGTACATATTCTCTCCTCGATAATATCCGCTTTGATATCAGAGCGGACGCAATTTATTATAATCAGTTCCCCGCCCGAAATCAGTCCGGGCAAGGGAAAATATTACCTGACTTTTCTTAAAAAGAACCAGAAAATAATTAAAATCTGAAAGGGCGCCGCCACGACGTAGAACAGCCACCACTTGTCTATCTGCGGCGCGAATACCGCGAAAAATACATGGAATATGGCGACTACCGACCATAAAATTAAGGTACACGCCACGGCGTTTGTCAGTTTGCTGCCCCATATAGCGGAAAAGACCGTAAGCAGCACTGCGGTAACGAACGGCGCGACGACATATGTCAGCCACGCATAAGTTTCGTGGACGGGGCTGAAATACACTATCGCAAACACGCCCGTTGCAATGAACCATACCAGCCCGACCGACAGGAGGACTATTAAAAGTCTCTTCTTGAAGAGGTTGATTTTGGGGTTTACCACCTTTTCGGGCTGTTCGGTTATTATATCGTCAACTTTTATGTTGTAAATTTCCGCAAGCTGTATGAGCACGCGCAAGTCGGGTATTGACTCTCCCCTCTCCCACTTGGAGACGGCTTTGTCCGAATAATTGAGCATCTCGGCGAGCTTCAACTGTGTAAGACCTGCCTTCTGACGAAGGCGCACGAGATTTTTAGCAATTATATCTTTCAAATCTTCCATAAACATATTTTACCATATAATACGGAAAAAATCAAGATTTAATACTAACTCTACTGTGAGTAGAGAGTGAAATTTTTGCGGTAGAGCCAATTTTTTTATTCGTTTACCGCGGCAAAAAAACAATAGAGCGCGCCACAACTTCAAACCATTGTAAAAATATGTAAAAATTACTATACTATTTACGTGTTGATGGTGCAACGTGCGCGCCGCGTCTGCGGCGGCAGAAAACTTAACCAAAATCAATAAAAATAGCGACGGAATAAAATTTTATTAATTTTTTTCGTCGGAGTGGAGCATTATGAGCAATTTTGATATTTACGTCGATTCCGCGGCAAACCTTACCGCCGAAATGGAAGAAAAAGGAAAAATACGCGTTGTTTCCTATACGTGCCGCATTGACGGAAAAGAAATGGAATGCTACGAAAAGGGCAGACCTTTTTCCGAAACGGCAAAGAAATTTTACGACGCTATGCGCGCAGGCAGCGAAACGGCGACATCGCTCGTCAACAGCGAAAAATTTTACGACGCCATCCGCCCCTCCCTTGAAAACGGAAAAGACGTTATGATTATTACCATATCTTCGGGACTTTCGGGCACGAACGCGCAGGCAAAGCTCGCCGCTGATAAAGCGCAGGCAGACTTCCCCGAACGCAGAATTGTTGTGCCCGACGTTATGAACGCTTCGCTCGGCGAAGGGCTTTTCGCCGTAAAAGTGGCTGAAATGAGAGACGCAGGCGCAAGCATTGACGAATGCATGCAGTGGATAGAAGAGAACAAATTCAACATGCATGCCGAGTTCACGGTCGCCGACCTCAAATATCTGCGCCGCGGCGGAAGAATTTCCGCAACCATGGCGATAGCAGGCACGCTTTTGAACATAAAACCCATTCTGAGGGCAAACGGTGCGGGCAAAATTTCCTCCGCGGGAACGGAGCGCGGAAGAAAGAAGGCTCTCGCCCGCCTCGCCGAAACTTTCGGTCAGACAATAGTTGACCCTGCGGGCAAGACAGTTGCTATCTGCCATGCCGACTGCGCCGAGGACGCCGAGTATCTTGCAGGACTTCTGCGCGAAAAGGGAGCTGAAAATATCGTTATAGAGTGGTATGACATTTGCACGGGTTCGCACGTCGGTCCCGGCACCGTTGCTCTTTTTTATATGGGCGACGACCGCAGGCAATACGACGAAGACAAGGACGGCAAGAACAGCAAACTGCACAATCTCATTTCGCGTTTCAAGCGCTGATATGCCGCAGTCAATGCATTTTTAATCCCAGGCAATCCCCCCCACCTCCGCTATTTGATTGCAAATTAATATCTGAAAAGCGCGCGACAATATAATATTTGCCGCCTGACCTTTAAGATAAAATCTGCTTGAATTTTTACTTTAATAAGAAAATTTTATAAAAGTTTAATTAATAAAAAAGCCGCCCGTCGTTCAGACGGGCGGCTTTAAATTTATTCAATATATCTTATCAATATTTATCTCGTTGACTTTCAGGCAAAAATGCAAACGGATACGCCAAATCATTTTAAATGTACTGATTTTATTTGCCTTGATTGAAAAACTTGGCAGACAAAATTTATTTTGAGTTAAAACATGCGCAAAGCGAAATTTCAGTGGCGTTTGTCGTAATCGAGGGCGTTTGCGTGCTCGCGGACGATGTATTGCAAAAACGCCGAACAGCCGCGAAAAATTTCGTCGTAAGCGCGCTCAAAATCGCGCGTGTACCACGGGTCGTCGACGTCTTCGTCCCCGCCCGAAAAATATCCGAGCTTGAAAATTTTTTCGCCGTACTGCCCGCCCGTCATGCGCACTATATCGCGCATATTCATGTGATCCATGACGATTACGTAGTCGGAATTTTTAATGTCTTTGAGCGATATCATCTGCGCGCGGTGATGAAAATTTGTTATGCCGTGATTTTTAAGCGTCTGTGCGGCAGGATAGTAAACGGGGTTGCCTTCTTCGCAATCGGAAGTTCCGAATGAGGTTACGCGGAAAGAATGTTTGAGCCCGCTCTCCTCAACAAGGCGGCTGAAAATTGCCTCCGCCATAGGCGAACGACAAATGTTGCCGAGGCAGACAAAAGCAATGTTTATCATATCAGTCGCCGAGCTTGAGCTTCTGCCAGGGCGTTCCGTCGGGCGTATAGGTTTCGATGTATTTTATCACGTCGTCTATGCTGTCGAGATTGATGTAAAGATGGCGGCATTCTTCGGTTATAAACTTGCGCTTATATGCCGTTTCCATAAAAATTTCCATGCCGTCGTAATATCCGTCAATATCGAGAATGACGATGGCTTTGTCGTGCTGGTTGAGCTGTTTCAGCGTGAGGACTTCGAAGAGTTCTTCAAACGTTCCTACGCCCCCCGGGACTACGACAAATGCGTCGGCATCGTCCTCCATTATTGCCTTTCTTTCTCGCATAGTGTCGGTATAGATGACCTTGTCGCACTTATCGAAGAGCTGTTCTATGCCCTCGTTTTTGAAAAAGGACGGCACAACGCCTAATACATATCCTCCCGCTCTTTTAAAGCCCCTCGCCGCGGCGCCCATAAGCCCCGTGCCGCCTGCGCCGAACACGAGAGAATGTCCGCGCTTTGCCAGCCTTTCGCCAAGCTCCTCCACTTTTTCTATATATACCTTGTCGATATGTGCGCTGGACGCGCCGAATACGCAAACTTTCATTTAATTACCTTTCCTTATCATTTTTTTGCGATATACTTATAATATACTCCGAAACGCTCCGTTTGTCAACATCTGCCGACTGCGACGGATAAGTATCTGCTTTTATTGTGCCTCATTGAGGCGTATTTAACCGAAGCGGCGCAAAAGCGATTAAAATAAAGTTTTAAATAAGAAAGCGGCGCGGCATTTTAATGCCGCGCCGCTTTGATTTTAATGAAATCAATGGCTGTCTATAAAGAAAGTTATCTGGCGCATGACGTCCTCGTCTTCGCGGGTTGCGGCGACGAAATCGAAATTTTCGAAATATTTTTTTCTCGCCTCGACCGAAGAGAAGTGCGAAGGCGAAAGCGCGTCCAGAAGTTCGTTGGTAAGTTTCTGCGCGCTGTCAGAAAGATAAACGTTATGTCCCTTTCCTTCGTAAATTATATTCTGTATGTTTACGCCCTTTGCCGTGTTCTCGGGGGTGTTTTTCGCCTCGATCGTGTTGTCCTTTGTGCCGTAAGCTAAAAATGCGGGGACGCCGCTCTTTTCAATGCACTTTGAAGCGTTTGAATTGCCCCTGAAGCCGAAGCGGAAAAAGTTTATGAGATACCAGAAGGGTTTGCACAGAGCGGCTAAAAAGCCGCCCATGACCTTTGCCGAGCTGTCAGCCATAATGCGCACGGGAGTATTGAAACCCGAAAGAGCGACGACGCCGTCAACTGCCACATATTTTGTCGCGCAGAGAGCGGCATATGCGCCCCAGCTGTGCCCTGCGAGAAATACGGGTTTATCTTTAAGTTGCTCATCCCTTTTGACGGCTATATAAGCCGCTATGGCGCACTGAACGTTGGCATAAAAGCCGACGGCATTCTTGCCTTCCGACTGACCGCAACCAATGCTGTCGTAGGCAACGACGGCATAACCGCTTTCGGCAAGTTTTGCAATCTCTGTCATATATGCCGCGTGCCCCGCGCCCATGCCATGGCAAAAAATTACCGCCTTTTGGCAATCTTTGATTTGCGTTTTGCAATACACGGCGGCAAACAGCTTGGCGCCGTCAAAACTTGCGTTGAGCATTTTATATTTGAGATTGAAATCTTCAGCCGTAAAATATTTCAGGTTGACGTTTCTGTTCTGCCTCCTGCCGAACACAAGTCTGTCGGCATAAAATGCGAGCGCAAATATTATCGCCGCCGCGAGGACCAGCGTGGCGACTATCGCTATAATTAAAATATCATTCCATTCCATATAAATAATTGCGGGCGGACGCAACCTGCGTCCGCCCGCATTCCTTTTTATTTTATACTATATACTTTTCTTCCGCCTGAGGAGCTGCGTCGATTTCTTTCTTCTTCTCCTCGTAGCCCTTCTTGCCGAGCAGGGCGAACGTAGCCTTCTTGCCGTTTTCTACGCCGGGCTGGTTGAACGTGTTTATGTTGAGCATTGCGCCCGTATAAGCCGTCTGCAATTCGAGAAGGAACATGAGCTGACCGAGCGTGAACGCGTTTACCTGAGGCATATTTATGGTGTAATTCATTCTGCCTGCGACCATGAGAGCGTAAGCCGTCGCCTTGTTTTCAGCCTGAATGAGCTCCTGCATGGTGTGTCCGCCGAGGAAGCCGACGTCGGGAATTTCCTCGCAGCCGTGAGGTATGGGCATGGGCGTCGCATATTCGCCTACGGATATAAATGTTATAACCTTATCGTAAGGTCCTTCTGTGTAGAGCTGAACCTGCGAATGCTGGTCGGTAACGCCCAGGCTCTTTACGGGCGTGGTGCCTGCGTTTACGACGTTGCCGTCGTAATCTACCGCTTTGCCCAAAGATTCCGCCCAGAGCTGGCAATACCAGTCAGCCATAAGTTTGAGATTGTCAGAATAAGGCATTAAAACATTTATGTTTTTGCCGTCCTTCATAGTTATATACTGCAAAGCCGCGCATGCGAGCGCAGGATTCTTTGCAATGGAAGGCTTGGAGCAAAGACTATCCATATATGCCGCGCCGGCGAGCATGCCCTTGATATCTATGCCGAGAACTGCCGCGGGAAGAAGTCCCACGGGGCAAAGTTCGGAAAATCTTCCGCCGACGCCGTCGGGAAGGACATATTTTTTTATTTTTCCGCCGAAAGTATCGTCGATCTTTAAAAGATTTCCGCGAGCCGCGTCGGTCGTGAATATCATGTTTTCCGCAATATCGACGCCCTTCTTTTTGAGAATGTCGGAGATAATGAGATACTGCGTCATGGTTTCGGACGTTGCGCCCGACTTGGAAATTACGTTGAAGCACGTCTTTTCGGGCTCGATTACATCCAAAAGAGCCGCCATTCGCACAGGGTCAACGTTGTCTTCGACGTAGAACTTGGGTCCCTTGCGCTTTGAAGGGGGAAGTTCGTTATAGTGCAGATGGCACAGCGCGTTGAACGCCATTATGGGTCCGAGCGCAGAGCCGCCTATGCCGAGCACGACGAAATATTTGAATTTTTTTCTTATAGTTTTTGCCGTAGCTAAAATATCGGCTACGATTGCATCCTGATTGTAGGGAAGTTCGGTCCAACCCATGTAAAGGTCGTCCCTGCCACGGTTGGCTTTGACGTATTCGAACGCTTCCTCCGCCTTGCCTTTCAACGCTTTAATCTGGCTGTCCTTTATGCCTCTGTCGCCCAGGGCGGTAGCCATCATATAGTTGTAATCTACGGTTACGCGCATCGAATTGCGCCATTCCTTGGTTTTATATGCCATCTTTTTCCTCCGAAAATATTGCGGTCTGACCGCTTTATTACCTTTTAATTATATAACAATGCAATCTTTTAGTCAATATCCAATTTAAAATTTAACCTTAATTTGCTCATTTTAAGACAAAGGCTCAAAAACAGTTGCGCAAACTTTTGTTTGAGTGTAAAATAGTTGTATGGCATTCATTCCCACGCCCGAACAGCTCGAGGCAGAAAATTCAATAGCCGAATGGTTTTACCGCTCAAAGAGCCCCGCATTTGTGCTTACGGGCTATGCGGGGACTGGAAAAACCTCGCTCATAAAGCACGCAGTCTGCGAAAGGCTTGCGCTCGTGCCCGACAAGAGCGCGGCATTCGTTACGCCTACGGGCAAAGCGGCGACCGTTCTCATAAAAAACGGCATTCCCGCCTGCACGGTGCACAGACTTATTTATCAGTCGTTCACCGAAGAGACCGAAATGCTGCTGAACGGCAAAAAAATAAAAGTGGAAAAGCTGTCGTTCAGGCGCAGGGAAAGCATTGACAGTTCGATAAAACTGATAGTTTTAGACGAAGCGAGCATGGTTTCGGACGAAGTCCTCGCCGACATATTGAATTTTGGCGTAAAAGTATTGATGTGCGGCGACGATTGCCAGCTTCCGCCCGTCGAAGGGCTGAATACTTTTCTGAAAAATCCCGATTTCAGCCTAAAAACCATAGTCAGACAAGCCAGGGACAACCCAATCATTCAGCTCTCCGCGCTGGCGCGGGAGGGAAAGCACATACCCTACGGCAACTACGGAAACAAGGCGTTCGTGCTCGACAGGCGACGCTTTACGGGCGAACGCAGAAAAAAACTTTTAGTGCGAGCCGAACAGATTATCTGCGGACTGAACAAAACGCGCACAAAAATTAACGACGAAGTGCGATCGGTGCTCGGCTTTTCGGGCTTGCCAAAGGACGGCGAAAAACTTATTTGCACGGTAAACAACTGGGAGCAGTACATAGACAAAGAACTGCGCTTCAACCTAGTCAACGGGATAATAGGTCGGGCGATTGACCCATTTTACGACGAACAGAATTTTATGGGCTTTACGCAGTTCAAACCCGATTTCCTCGACGAGCAATGTCCGGAAGCGCTGCCATTCGACGCGGGCATATTCATAAACGGCGAATACCGCTACCGCCACGGCGATTATTTTGAAAAATTTGACGACCAGGGAAACGCCACGGGCGCATTCACGCTGAACAGGTTTGAATACGGCTACTGCATATCCTGCCACAAGGCGCAGGGATCGGAATTTGAAAGCGTTATCGTATTCGACGAAAGCTACGCATTCAAAGAGGACGCCTCTAAATGGCTGTACACCGCAATTACCCGAGCGAAAGACAGACTGATAATCGTAAGATAAAGCCTTCAGCTTCAATTTTTTATGCTATAATTAAAGCAATATAAAATTAAAGTCGACTGACAAACATAAAAATTCTTAAATTTTACAACTTAAAGACCAATTAAAAGCGAATTCAAAAAAATAACCGACCGTGAATGCTTCGGTTATTTTTGTTTTTAAGCTCGGCGGTTTCAGACAGCAAGCATTTTTGTGTCATCATTTACCTTTCAGAGGTTTTATCTCATATTTTGCAGCGCAATCATGTTACATAAAATCATAAGCGCACATATACATATGCATAAATAAGCAGTTATTTCAATTTATTGCTATCTTTATTCTACGCCATTAATTGCGATTATTTATTCCTTACTATCCGTATTATCCTTATTCTTTGCTTCTATAACATCGTTTGTGTTGCAAATTTATTGTATTAACTGTAATATTTGTATTATTTGTATTACTTATCTGTATTATTTTTTGCGCTTTTACGCCTATCTGAGACAAAAAAGCGAGGGATGCATAATGTGTCCACCCCTCGCTTTTATTCATTATTTTAATTTGCTATTAAAAAATTTGTAAGGTTTTACAGAAAAATTAAATTTCAGTCCTGCGCCTCCGCAAGCATATGCGAACAAAGTTCGACTGCGCAACGGCAGTTCACGAGCGACGCACCCATTGTAACGGCGTTTTCAATTTCGCTTTCGCTGTGCGCGTCGGTTTTTATCAGGCATTTATCCTTGACCGCATTTTTTACGGCAGCTATAAGCGGCGCACCGCATTCGGTTATTCTTATTACGTTTACGCCGTTATCCGCCGCACAGGCGCACGCGCGAAGCACTTCGCGCTCGGAAAGGAGCGAACAGTCGATTGTCAGCCTCAAAGCCCTGGGTTTTACGGCTTTTGCAAGTTTGCGGCATTCGCGTTTGAAATATGCCATATTGCCCTCTTTTATGACTGCATAGGGCACACACACTTCCACTTCGTCCACTCCGTCCCTCACTGCGCGCTTTACTGCCGCAGCTTTGACTTCGGTCACGTCGCTGCCGTGCGGATAGGAAATTGCGGCGACGAGCGAGCACTGAGGGTCGTTTCCGAGATATCCGACGCACGCTTTGACGTAGGCGGGCAGAACGACTATGCCGCCCATGCGCAGTCTGTCGGCGTCGCGGCAAAGCTGTTTCAATGCCGATTTTTCCGTAGTCGGCGAAAGGCAATCGCACTCAATCTTTGCAATTTTCGCCTGCGTCTGCTCTATAAGTTTAAGTTTTTTGAATTCTTCGAACTGCTTTTGTTCTTCCGAGGTCATAACTTCGGACGTTGTATTCTGCATAAAAACACCCCGTTATACTAAATTTTCCAAAATAATGCACTTCGGGCACATTATTATGTATATATGGCTGCATTGGGTTTTTTATATCTGTTACTGTTATTTTCAGGTTGTTTTTTGGTCGTACATATCGTCAAACTCGCCGTTGAAGGCTTTAAAAGCGTCAAGCGCGCCCCTCAGGAGGAAGAGCAGAAACCGCCCGAAAAGCCCGAGCCCGTGTATTATATAGTCGAAAAAAAGCGCACAAAGCGCAGTTACTCGAAGCCGAAAGAAATAGAATTCAAATAGCTTTTACCGCTCGCTGCCGCATAGCTTATTAAAACACGAGTATGGCTTTTTTCATTAAAATTTATAAATGCGCGCGATAAACTACGATATGCAAACTTTTAAATGGATATTTGTAAATTGCGCATTCTGTAAGTTCAGCATATACTAGAAATTCGCCCGAAAATGCTATTTCATTGCGCCGCCTTGCATGGCGGCGCAAATTTTATGCCAAAAATATGTGCCAACTTTTTATATCTGAAATATTTTGATTTGCGCATTCGCTCTCTGACATGAAGTTTGTATGACCTAAATAATAAAAATTCAGTCAATCGACAAACCGCAAAAATAGTTTTATAAACCACAAAAAAGAACCAAAAGGGCGGAACGCAATACCAAAAAATAAAAACATTGCACGGCAAAAAATTTTATAGCGTTTTAATTTTATAGCATTTTTAATTTAAGCCTTAAAAATTATCAGTCTTCGTAGCGGGTGAGGTTTTTTCCGTCCTCCCACAGCCTTTCAAGGCAATAAAAGTCGCGCTCTTCGTCGTTGAAAATGTGCACGATAACGTCGGCATAGTCAAGGACTGCCCATCTGCCCTCGCGCATTCCTTCCTTTCTTCTCGCGTCGAGAGAAAATTCCTTTGCAAGTTTTTCTTCCAGATTATCGGCGAGCGCTTTGACCTGGGTTGTCGATCTGCCGCTGCAGATTACAAAATAATCGCAAAGCGAGGTCTTGTCCGCAACGTCGATATAAACTATGCTGCTCGCTTTTTTATCGGAAAGTATTTTGCAGATTGTTGAACATTTTTCTTTGGATGTCATGTAAGATTTTCCTTTAAATACAGGTAAGCCTGTTCAGTTGAGTTATATATTTCGCCGCCGACCGAATTGAGGTATTTTACCTGATGTTCGAGCGCGGCGAGCATGCCTTTTTTTATGTCGGATGAAAATTCTTTGCGCAGATTTTCTATACCGTCGAAATTGTGAGCTTCTTCGAGCATATCGCAAAGATACAAAAGCATTTCGGTTTCCGTCATCGCAGGTCTTCCGCTGCAATGGTATTTTATAGCGTTAAGAATGCTTTCGTCCTCAATCGCAAAATGCGTTCGCGCGACGTATTCGCCCGCAAACTGATGCAGTACAGGCTGCGGAACGCCATCGGGCGCGACGAAGCCCTTTAAAAGAGGCGATGAAACATCGAGATTTTTCGCAACGTCGTGCAGAGCGCCTGCAATTATCGCCTGTTTTTCCGTCCAGCCGACGCGGGACGCGTTTTGCGCGCACATCACGGCGACGCGCACCGAATGCGCCCAGCGCGAAGGCTTTTCATAAAGTTTTGCCTGCGCGATATTTTTAAGGGAGTAAAGCCCCTGTCCTTCAATGTATTGCCTTGTGCACGGCAAAACATACGCGCTTATATCCTCGCCGAGTGCGGCAAGCACGCGGATTTTTGTCGAGCTGACTTTATCGCCGACGTAATCGACGCAATTTACTATGGTCGAAAAATTTTTTTCGACGTCAGTTTTATATTTTAAAAAATCTGCACCGTTCTCCCTCGCGCCCGCGATGAGCGACACGCAGGAGAGAATTTTTTCTGGGTATTTCCACTTATCGAAGGAGGCGAGCATGTCCGCGCCCATTAAAAAATAAATCTCGGCGTCGGGATAGACCTCTTTAAAATGGCGGCAGGTGATGTAAGAATAACTTACGCCGCCGCTTTTAAGCTCAAAATCGCTCACCTCGGCGCAGGGCATATCGGCAAAAGCCTCTTTTAGCATTGCAAGCCTGTCGCCGTCGCCCGCCAACATATATCCGCTTTTGTGCGGACTTACAGCCGTGGGAATTACTATAAGTTTATCGGGCGAATAGCGCCTGACCGCCGCGCGAGCAAGGGCTACGTGCTCCCTGTGCACGGGGTTGAACGCCCCGCCGTAAAGTATAATTTTCATCGTTTATAATACACCTTTTCAGGCAATAACTGTGCGTATGAATAAAATTTCGTTTTTCTCCGTGGCGGCCGACAGTTTTTTTGCCGCCGTATGCGGTTTTTTATTATTTTTTACTGCCGTCAGATATTACTCGTCCGACGCAGCTTTAGGACTTGCGTGCGGCATAGGAGCATTCATATCTTTCGGACTTCTCGCATTTTTGTACTTAAAAAGAAAGCGCGGCAAGAAATTGCTTATCGGCAAGGACGAGCGCGAAAAACACAAATTATGTCTGCACCTTGCAACCATTTCCCAAAATGCGGCGGCAAAGACAATTCTGCCACTATATAAAGGAGCTTTTATAAATGCAGACGACTGCATAGAAACCGACGAATGCATATATGTGCCGCTGTTCAGAATACAGCCTCTTTCGCCCGACGATATCGCGAAAGAAATTAAAAATTGCGGGCAGAAGCGCAAAGAAATACTGTGCAACGCGGTATCTTTTGAAGGAGCAAAAACGGCGGCGGCATTCGGGTTGAAACTTATACAAGCCGACGATATTTATAAGGGACTGAAAGAGCTCGACGCGCTGCCGAAAGAATATGAATTTGCGGAAAAGAGCAAAACTCCCTTTTTGAAAAGATTTTCGGGCGCGTTCAGGCGCTCCGCCGCGCTCAAACTGTTCTGGTGCGGTCTGTGCCTGCTGACATTCAGTTTTTTCACGTTTTTTCCGCTTTACTACATTATATCGGGCGGGGTAATTTTAGTTCTTTCCGCCGTATGCCTTATATTCGGAAAACGCGACAACGGCTGAAAATTTTTAAACTTTTACAGCCGAAAAATGTTATTTTTAATTAACCCGCCAACAATTTCCTTGCCCAAACGGCAACGCGTTTACATTTTCGGCACTGAAAGGGCAGATTATTACAGCAAAAAGCGTATCCCGCAATGATAAATAAGTCGCCGCGCCGCGCGGAAATTCAAGCGCGGCGCGGCGGCTTTATTTTTTTGCCGTTATACGAAAAGGCGAAAACCGCCATTTAAAAAAATCAGTTGAGTTTGATGTGCTCGAAATTTTTTCTGGGAGAAACGCGGTACAAAACAGCCTTTCTGCCTATGACGATTACGCACTCCGCGCCGAGCCTTTCGGCGAGTTCGCGGCCGACCTCTTCGGGCGTGCCGTCTGCGTTTTCAAGTATGTTTACCTTTATGAGTTCGCGCGCGTCGAGACAATCGGAAAAACTTTTGAGCATGTTTTCGCCTATGCCCTCCTTGCCGACCTGTCCGACGGGCGAAAGATTTGCGGCTATCGATTTGAGTTTGCTTCTCTGTTTTGAAGTTAACATTTGTAATCCTCTTCAATTACGGCACGAAGTCGAATTCTACGTCTCCGACTATTACCGTGTCGTTTTCCTTTATTCCCATTGATTTAAGTTGTGAAATTACGCCCTTTTCGCGCAGTATTTTCTGGAAATACGCCATTGAATCGGGGTCGTTGAGCGCAACGTTGCGGCAGAGCATGTCCACCAGCGTTCCGACGACGACGTATGCGCCGTTTTCATCGACAAAAATTTCGAAGTCGAGGTTGCCGCCCTTGCGGTAGGAGAACGTTTCATCCGCCTCGACGGGCTGAACGGGCGGAAGGGTTTTAAGCACTTCGAAGACGCCTTCGATAAGCTCCTTTGTGCCCTCGCCGTTGATAGCAGAAATTTCGTAAATTTTATATTTTTTGCCGTAGGCTTTTTTGAACTTTTTAATATTTTCTTCCGCGCCGTACATATCGCACTTGTTGAGCGCGATTATCTGCGGAAGAGCGGCGAGCTTTTCGGAATAGCCTTTGAGCTCGCTGTTTATCGTTTTGAAGTCCTGCACGGGGTCCCTGCCCTCGACGCCGGAGATATCTACGACGTGCAAAAGCATTCTTGTGCGCTCGATATGTTTCAGAAAGTCGTGCCCCAGCCCCGCGCCCTGCGCAGCGCCCTCGATAAGACCGGGGATATCCGCCGCGACAAAGGAATTTTCGTAGTACTTAACAACGCCTAAATTGGGCGAAAGGGTGGTGAAATGGTAGTTTGCTATCTTAGGGCGCGCCGCCGAGATTTTTGAAAGAAGTGTAGATTTACCCACATTGGGGAAACCTATTATGCCGACATCGGCTATCACTTTGAGCTCTAAAAGAAGGATATGCTCTTCCGTCTTTTCGCCTTTTTGCGCAAAGTTAGGCGCGTGCCTTCTCGCTGTGGTGAAGCGCACGTTGCCCTTGCCGCCCCTGCCGCCCTCGGCGATCAGCTTTTTATCGCCATCGCGGAACATATCGCAGATTACAGCCTTTGTTTCGTAGTCCCTTACCACCGTTCCGACGGGCACTTTAATGGTTATGTCGTTGCCGCCCTTGCCGAAACAGCGGTTAGTGCCGCCCCTTTCGCCGTCGCCCGCGACATATTTATTGGTGAAGCGGAAAGACAAAAGGTCGTTCATCGAAGCGTCTGCCTGAATATAGACGTCGCCGCCGTCGCCGCCGTCGCCGCCGTCGGGTCCGCAGGCGGGCTTGCCCTTGTAAGACTTGAATGAGTTCATTCCGTCGCCGCCGTCGCCCGATTTTATGGTTATTCTTACTTTATCTGTAAATACGTTTTTATCTATCATCTTTTCAAGTGTGTTAAAAATTGTGAACTGCGCCCGACAAACTGCGCATTATCCGACGACGCCTTCATTTCTGCAAGCACGTCCTCCGTGCGGAGCGTTCTGCCGAGGGCGGAGCGTATGGCTATTGCCGCCTCCAATTCTGCGGGAGACAAGAGAAGTTCTTCCCTCCTCGCCCCCGAAGCCTTTATGTTTATCGCGGGGAAAACTCTCATTTCCGCCAGCTCGCGCGAAAGCACAATTTCCATATTGCCCGTCGATTTGAATTCTTCGTAAATGATGTCGTCCAGCTTGCTGCCCGTCTCCACGAGCGCAGTGGCTATTATAGTAAGCGAGCCTCCCTCTTCGGTATTGCGCGCGCAGCCGAAAAACTTTTTTGGTTCGACGAGCGCCTGCGCGTCAAGTCCGCCCGTGAGTATCTTGCCGGACGTTACGGTTGAGTTGTTGTAAGCCCTCGCAAGCCTCGTTATGCTGTCGAGAAGCACGACGACGTCCGCGCCGCCCTCAACAAGCCTCTTTGCGTGCTCTATTGCAAGGTTCGCCGTGTGCATGTGATGAGCGTCGTCCTTATCGAACGTAGAATATGCTATCTCCGCGCCCTCCACCGTGCGGCGTATATCCGTTACCTCCTCGGGTCGCTCGTCGATGAGAGCGATTATGACTTTCGCCGAGGGATAGTTGCGTATTATTGCCTGCGCAATGTGCTTTAAAATTGTTGTTTTGCCCGCCTTGGGAGGGGACACGATTAGCGCCCTCTGACCCTTGCCTATGGGCGAGAAAAGATCTATCACCCTTTCAGTCAATGAACAGCCCTCGTATTCGAGCGTGTAGCGGCTGTCGGGGTAGCAGGGCGTGAGCGCATCGAAAGGCACGCGCCTTAAACTGTCGGGCGAAACACCGTTTACCGAAATTATATATGTCGCGCCTGGACACTCGTCCTCTCTGCGCCTTTTGGCTTTGCAGACGATAAAATCGCCCGTGCGCAGTTTGAAACGATTGATGAAAGCCGAATGAACGAACACGTCCGCATTGGAGGAAATCTGCATGTTCTTCGTGCGGATGAACCAGTATTTGTCGGCGTTCTCCAAAATGCCCGAATATACCTGACCGTCGTCCTCTTCGGGCGAAGCAACCGCCGCGGGGCGGGCGGAAAGCTCCTCTTCGCGCGTTTCGGCGAGGGTAAGACCCGCATAGTACCTGCGGCAACGCTCGACTTCGGCCTGCAACTCCTTATCGAAATCTTCCGACTTGGGCGGCGCGCCCCTGTGCGAAGTCGGCGCGGGGTCGGCGCGATTGGAGGCGATTGCCAGAATATCGGCAATAAGCTCCTCCTTTTTCTTGTTGGTCGGGCTGTAAACGCCCACCGCCCTGCCGAGCTGCCTTAAAGGGTGTATGCCGCTGGCATTGAGTTTTTTTGTAAGATTGTCGAGAAGTTCGCTCACTGACAACTATTCTCCATGACTATTATTCTTGTATGCTCGCCGTCGAGGTCGTCGCGGGATATTTCTATTTCGTTGCCCGCTTCGATTATGGTTACGTCGTCGCCGAATTTGCCGAGGAAGTTATCCACCTTGTCGATATCGAGTTTGCAACCCTTTGCGCGGTAGTGCATAGGTATGACTATGTCGGGCATTAGCCTGTCAACGTATTCCTTCGCCATGTCGGCGTCAAGCGTGTATGTACCGCCGACGGGAATTAGAAGAATGTGCACGGGAAGTATCATCTCTATAAGCTCGGTCGAGCATTCCTCGCCGAGGTCGCCGAGGTGGCACACGTCCAGCCCGTCCATGCGGAACTTGAAAATTATGTTTTCGCCGCGCTTTTTGCCGCGGCATTCGTCGTGAAAACTCTTTATGGACGTAATCTCCACTCCGCCCGGAAGCGTGTAGCCCGTTTCGCTGTCGAGTATTACGGGGTTGCCCTTGACCTTCGACACGCAGTCGTGGTCGTAATGATGGTGGGAAACCGTAACGGCGTCCGCCGTCAGCTCGGGCATGTGATAACCTACGCTGTCGTCGTAGGGGTCGGTTATTACGGATGTGCCCGTGCTTTCAGTGAGAAGGAATGAAGAATGTCCGAGATATTTTATTTTCATATATTAACCTGTATGATATTTTTTTACGATTTTTTCAGTCGTTATATTTTAAAAGAGATTATCCTTTAAAACGAGCGCCCTTATCCTGACGCTTACCTTTTCCCTGTCCTCTCCCGACAGGTATTCTATGTGCGCATCGACGCCCTTCGCGCCCAGAGTGCATTTAAGTTTTGTGCAAAAAATTTCAAAGCCGCCGCGAAGCGCATTGTCGCCTATTATGCACAGCGTTTTGTCGTTATGCCTGAACGACATGCTTATATCCGTCTCGCCGCGCCTCGTCTGTTCGATAAAATCAGGCGAAAGGGACAGAACGCAATAATCGCCGTCGAGCGTATATTCTATTCTGGCGCAATCTTGATCAATTTCTATTTTAGCGCGCTCAGAAACGTCGCTTCTCCACCCTTTGCCCTCTGAATTTATAGATAATCTGCAATCAGTCATGTCTTCCGAAAATTATGAGCAGTCTCACAAACAGATTTATGATGTCGAGGTACAGTCCGCAGGCGGAATCTATCGCGTTATCGAGCGTTTTTGTTTTGGACTTTGCAAATGAAATATCGAAGCCGATATAGCAGCAGAAAATAAGCACGACAAGCCAATCGACCCACACAAACGACGTCATTGCAAACGATGTGAACATGTTGATTATCATCCACAGCAGCGCTATGGAAAGGCTTATCGAGAGCACTCGCCACATAGAATAAAAAATTTTGGGATAGAGAATGGCGAGAAGAATGAACGCGCCCGTAAGAAGCGCCGTTACCAGAAAGGCAGAGCGCACAACGTTCATCGAATAATAAGGCACTATAAGCGTAAGAGCCGCGCCGAGCGGAAGAATTACCAGACAATAGCCGATAAAACTTATGACGGGCTTTTTGCTGAATGTGTTGAGCACTATGCCCGCGACCGCCGTAATTAAATATACGATGTAAAAGACCGAGGGGTTCCAAGTGAGAAAAAAGTCCGTAAGAAACCATACCTCCGCCGCGTTTACGGCAAAGCCGAAAAACAGGGTTGCGGTAATTACGATGTAATATGCCCTGTCGGATATAATTTTAAGTTGTTCTTTATTCTGATTTGAATTTTTTAAAACTGTCAGAGCCATAGTCATTTAAGCAGGGTGGTTTTTACGTCCTCACCCTGAAAGGAATTGTTTTTTCCGCTCTCGAACTGCACTCTGCCGTCATGCAGAAGCGCTTCGAGCGCGTTTTTGTCGCGGCTGCGCACCGCCGCGGAGATTTCGCCGAGTTTTTCTGCCAGCAGGTCGATATCCCCGCAGAGATTATCGGCATTGTTGAGATAAAGTTCGGTCCACATATTTTCATCCACTCCCGCTATGCGCGTCATGTCCTGAAAACTTCCGCCCGTAAAGCCGAGGCAGCCTTCTATCTGAGGATTTTTTACATAGCAGTTGGAAACTATATGCGCGAGCTGCGAAGTATAAGCAATCTTTTTGTCGTGCACTTCGGCAGAACATTCCACGAGGCGCTTGAAGCCTATATCTTTTATAATCTTTTTTATGGCTTCGTATGCGCTTTCGTCCGTGCGTTCGCCCTTTGTAAGCACCATGGACGCCCTGTCGAAAAGGTCGGCGCAGGCGTTTTCTATGCCCGAAACCTCCTTGCCCGCCATGGGATGGGTGCCGATGTAGCGTATGTCGGGTCTGCGGGAATATACTTCGCGCTCGATATAGCGCTTAACGCCGCAGATATCGCTGACGATTGCGTCCTTTTTGAATTTTTCTGCGGCTATGTATTCAACCGTGGCGCGAGGGGGCAGCGCGACGAAAACTACGTCGTAAAGGCTGACATCCTCCGCTTCATCGTCTATCGCCCCGTGGCAAAGAGCGTATTCTATGGCGGCGCGCGAGCGGTTTTTGCCCGCAACGAAATAGCCTGCGCGCCTGAGCGCGAGAGCCATAGAACCGCCTATCAAACCCAATCCTACTACGCAGATTTTCATAATACCGCCGTCAATAACATAATTATACGTAGTCATTTTACCATATAAGGCGATTTTTGTACAATGTTTTAAACAAGTTTATTCAAAAAATATATTTGCCATTCCGAGTGCTTTTTATGAATTTACTTTTGCCAACATTTAATTGACAACCGCTATTTTATTATCTATAATAAATTACGTAAAATCTTTATAGCAAGGAGTTACTTATATGAACAAGATGTCCGTCAAAGACATTAAAGATTTCAAAGGCAAAAAAGTACTGGTGCGCTGCGACTTTAACGTACCCATGAAAGACGGCGTTATCACCGACGAAAACAGAATTATCGGCGCGCTGCCCACCATTAAATATCTGCTTGAAAAGGGCGCAAAGGTTACGCTCTGCTCGCATATGGGCAAACCCCACTCCATCTTCTCCTCCGAAGTCAAGATGACCAAGAAGGACCTTAAAAAGATTGAAGCGGGCGAAGCTACAAAGGAAAGCATAATTGCAAAAGCCCTCAAAGAAGAACCCGTAAAGCTCACGCTTGCACCCGTAGCGAAAAGGCTGGCAGAACTTCTCGACGGCAAGGTTACTTTTGCAAAGGACGTTATAGGTCCCGACGCAAAGGCAAAGCGCGACGCGCTCAAAGAGGGCGAAGCCGTACTTTTGGAAAATCTCCGCTTCCACTGGGAAGAAGAAAAGCGCGACTTCGAATTCTGCAAAGCGCTCGCTTACGACGCAGAAATTTTTGTCAACGACGCTTTCGGCACGGCTCACCGCAGCCACGCCTCCACCGCAGGCATTGTTGAATACGGCATCATAAAGACCGCCGTTTGCGGCTTCCTCATCGAAAAAGAACTTTCCGTAATGGCTGATACGCTCGAAAATCCCAAGCGTCCCTTCGTTGCCATTCTCGGCGGCGCAAAGGTTGCAGACAAACTCAACGTAATTTCTAACCTGCTCGAAAAGTGCGACACCCTCATAATCGGCGGCGGCATGGCTTACACCTTCCTCAAAGCGAAGGGTTACGAAGTAGGCAAGTCCCTTCTCGACGAAGAAAAAATCGACTATTGCAAGAGCATGATCGAAAAGGCTGAAAAAGAGGGCAAAAAGCTCCTCCTTCCCGTCGATACCGTAGTTACCGACAGCTTCCCCGATCCCATCGACGCACCCATAGAAGTTACTACCGTTGACGCAGACAAGATGCCCGCAGACAAGATGGGCATGGATATCGGTGAAAAGACGAGAGCGCTTTACGCAGAAGCTATTCACGGCGCCAAGTCGGTTATCTGGAACGGACCCATGGGCGTTTTCGAAAACCCCACCCTCGCAAAGGGCACCATTGCGGTAGCGCAGGCTCTTGCTGACGTTTACGGCAAGTGCACGACGATTATCGGCGGCGGCGACAGCGCGGCAGCTATTCAGCAGCTCGGATTTGCGGATAAGGTTACCCACATCTCGACGGGCGGCGGCGCTTCGCTCGAACTCTTCGAAGGCAAAGTTCTTCCCGGCATAGCTTGCCTCAACGATAAAGTTTAATTTATTTATACAAACGATGTTTTGCCGCGGCGGTCGCCGCGGCAAAACTTATAATATTATGCACAATAAAATTAAAATAATCAGACACAAGCGCGCGATGCCGCCCGTCCGCAAGAAAATGCTTTGCACCGTTCTTCCCGGCTTTCTCGCCATCGTGCTGTCGCTCTTCATTGCGCTTGCAATATGCGCCGCAACGCAGGCGCTCGATCAAAATCAGTTGCAGATATTTGCGGCGTGCTCGGTAATGGCGACAATTATATTGTCAATGATCCTTGCCTTTATAATTTCGCCGCAACTTAACGCAAAGCAAGCAGAACTGGATTTGAAAAATTACGATTTTTCGCCGCATGAAGTGCAGGACGAAGAAGTTTTTGTGTACGAAAGCCAAAGCATCTGGTATCTTGCACCCGACCCGTTCGACGAGCCGGGAGAAATAATTATCAAAGACGACACGTCCGCGGCGACATTTTTTGAAAATTGCGCGCAAAGAATTACCGCCATCGAAGAATACGCCGATGAATTCAATAACTTTTGCATATTTGTGAACGACGACAAGCCCGACCCCGAAAGAAAAGCTGATATCGTCATTAAAAAGGAGCTGGTCGGCGACAAATTCAGACTTACCATAAAGGAGCGCATGTCGGCAGTTTTTTCGCGGGACGGAATTGAAGTTGCGGGCAAAAAATTTACATACGACGAGGTTAAGGCTTATTTCAGGGCAGGCTTTGTAAATTTCGGCATAACTGCCGAAGTTGAGCTCGTTGCAGGAGAGTTCCTCTTTTGTTTTGCATTGAGCGGGCGAATTGTTTCGATCATGAAAAAATACGGCATAAAGCCCGAAAATGCCGAAGTTATGGAATTTATTCTAGGCGACCCCAAAAGAGCATTCAGAAAAATTGCCATGTCGCTGAGCCTTAAACAGCAGGTCAATTACAGAATTAAAAAGAAAAAAAGCATAAAAAATGCGCACCCCCGTTGCATTGAGCGCGGGCGCGTGGTATAATGATTGAAGGGAAAATTTTGAGGAGAAAAATATGAGAAAACCGTTTATTGCAGGCAACTGGAAGATGAACATGACCGCCGAGAGCGGCGCGAAACTCATCAAAGAGCTTATACCTCTCGTTAAAGACGCCGACTGCGACGTGGCGCTGTGCGTGCCCGCCATTCTTATACCCGCCATGACGAAGGCAGCCGAAGGCAGCAACATAAAAATAGGCGCGGAAAACGTGCACTGGGCGGAGAGCGGAGCTTACACGGGCGAAATATCCTGCGCAATGCTCAAAGAGTACGGCGTAAGATATGCGATAATCGGACACAGCGAAAGAAGGCAGTATTTCGGCGAGACCGACGAGGGCGTTAACAAACGCACCTTAGCGGCGCTTAAAAACGGCATTACCCCCATAGTATGCGTCGGCGAAACGCTTTCCGAGCGCGAAAGCGGCGTTACTGAAAAGGTGATTTACAAACAGCTCAAAGACGGGCTTGCGGGTGTCGAGGACGTTACAAAAGTTGTAATCGCTTACGAACCTGTATGGGCTATCGGCACGGGTCTCACCGCCACCGACGGTCAGGCGCAGGAAACCATAGCTTTTATACGAAGAACCATAAGCGAGCTTTTCTGCCCCGAGTGCGCAGAAAAAATTATAATTCAGTACGGCGGTTCGATGAACGCCAAAAACTGCAAGGGGCTCATGGCTCAGCCCGACATAGACGGCGGACTTATCGGCGGAGCTTCGCTTAAAAGCGAATTTGCAGACATAGTCAACTATAATAAATAATCAAGGCAATAAAAAAACGGACTTTAACAGTCCGTTTTTTTTATTTTTCATGCGCCGACGACCTATTCCGCTTTATCGGCTCTTTCCAGAACTATTCTTATATCCATCTGGGCGTTGACGAGCTCATAGGTTATGACGCCGTCTTCATAAGCCATGGTTTCGGTAACTGAAATGCCGCCGTTTTTCGAAGTCAGCTTTATTTCGCCGTCTCCATATGTGAACGTACCCTTTGCTTCATAGGTTATGCCTCCCGTGCCGGACCCTTTGGCCTGAACGGTTGCATTGCCGTCGGCATCGAGTATTATGCGATAATATTCGTAATACGAAGGCGAAAGATTTACACCCGAAACTTTGCCGGAAATACTCGTCATTTCGTACGTTCCCGCAATATCGGCATACTTTCCGCCGCAGGCAGCGAAAGCTATCGCAACTATCGTTGCAAGCATCGCAAGCAACAAAATCTTAATGCTTTTTTTCATTGTTTTCCCTCCGATTGTTATGAGTTAATTTTATCACAGACATTTACTTGTGTCAATAATGTTTTAAAAGTCGGAATAAATTAACCGACTATTTAAAAAACGGTCTTCATAAAGTTGCTAAACGCGCGATTTTTAGTTTATAATATACTATGAAAAAAATGTTTTACGAGAGGTAAAAATATATGACTAAAAAAGTGCCTTACGCACTGATTATTATGGACGGTTACGGCATTGCGCCCGCAGGCGCGGGAAACGCCGTTACTCTTGACGGAAGCAAACACATAAAGGAACTCTGCAAAGAGTTCCCCTGCGCCACCCTCGGCGCCAGCGGATTGAGCGTCGGTCTGCCCGAAGGTCAGATGGGCAACAGCGAAGTCGGACACCTCAATATGGGCGCGGGCAGAATTGTCTACCAGGACCTTACAAAAATTACAAAATCAATTCAGGACGGAGACTTTTTTGAAAATGCCGCCCTTCTCAAAGCTATGAAAAACGCAAAGGACAAGAGCCTGCACCTTATAGGTCTTGTTTCCAACGGCGGCGTTCACAGCCACATCACCCACCTTTACGCTTTGCTTGAAATGGCAAAGCGCAACGGCGTCGAAAACGTGTTTGTTCATTGCTTTATGGACGGCAGGGACGTTTCGCCCACGTCGGGCGCGGAGTTCATAGCCGAACTCGAAGAACACATGAAAAAAATAGGCTGCGGCAAAGTCGCCTCCGTCGTAGGCAGATACTATGCCATGGACCGCGACAACAACTGGGACCGCGTTGAAAAGGCTTACGATATGCTCACTCTCGGCAGCGGCATACAGTGCGAAGACCCCGTAGAAGCTGTTAAAAAGAGCTATGAAAGCGGCGTTACCGACGAATTCATTCTGCCTACGAAAGTCTATAAAGACGGCAAGCCCGTAGGCATTATACAAAAGGGCGACAGCATAATCTGCTTCAACTTCCGCCCCGACCGCGCAAGGGAAATTACGCGCGCGCTCTCGCAGGAGAACTTTGTCGTACCCAAGGGAACGGCTTTCGAGAGAAAGACGGGCTTCCTCGCACCCGTATATATCTGCTTCACCGTATATGACGCAGAATTTGAGGGCGTGGAGATTGCCTTCCCCAAGACCAGCCTTGACAACACTTTGGGCGAGTACCTTGCAAAGTGCGGCAAGAAGCAACTCAGAATTGCCGAAACCGAAAAGTATGCGCACGTAACATTCTTCTTCAACGGCGGCGTCGAGACGCCAAACGAGAACGAAGTGCGCGACCTCATACCTTCGCCCAAGGTTGCAACATACGACCTCAAGCCCGAAATGAGCGCTTACGAAGTTACCGATAAGGTTTTGGAAGAGCTGGACGGCGGCACGTTCGACGTTATAATTTTAAACTATGCAAACTGCGATATGGTAGGACATACGGGCGTCATTCCCGCAGCGGTAAAAGCCGTAGATACAGTTGACGAATGTGTAAAGAAAGTTTGCGACAAAATTCTTTCGATGGGCGGCTCGGCAATAGTTACCGCCGACCACGGCAACGCGGATAAACTGCTCTCTGCCGACGGCTCCCCCTTCACCGCGCATACGACCAACCCCGTTCCCGTAATTCTCGTTTCCGAAAAATACAGGAACGCAAAACTTCGCAAAGACGGCATTCTCGCCGACCTCGCCCCCACGCTTCTGACTATGATGGGACTTGACGTTCCCGCAGAGATGACGGGCAAGAGCCTTATTGAAAAATAAGAAGTTAAAAATTTTATAAAATAATTTAAATTGCCGCGGCGGAAATTTTTCCGTCGCGGCGCTCTTTTTTTGATGCCGTTAATTGTCAGCCGCAAGAAAGGGCGCAAAACTATCTCTTAATTAAATTTGATTTAATCCCCCGCCCGCAGGGGGCGCGGACGCTTGCAAAATAATTTTTAACTGATTATAATAATACAGTAATAAAAATTTGAAGGTTTTATTTTGGCAGACAACGAAATTGAAAGCAAAAACAATGTAATTTCGGGCAATACGGAGCGCGATGACAGCGCGCAAAATTGCGAAAAAATGAGCGAAAGCGCGCCCGAGGCTAGAAGCGAAAAAAATAATGTGTCCGTCCTTAATGGCGAAGACACAGGCGAAAAGTCAGCGAGCGAAGCACAGACAGAGCAAAGCGGCAAAAGCAACGACCGCGCGGCGGCGTTTTTCACAAAGCCGATAGTCGTATGCATAGGCGCGATTATATGCTGTATTCTGTGGGGCAGCGCATTTCCCTGCGTAAAGATAGGCTACACCCTCTTTTCTGTTGATACGACGCACGTGCCCTCGATAATACTTTTTGCGGGGCTGCGCTTTACGCTTGCGGGCGTTCTGGTTATAGTTTTCGGCTGTATCCAGAAAAAGAAATTTCTTCTGCCCAAGGCAAAAAACTGGTGGTGCGTACTTTTGGTATGCATGTTTCAGGCGGTGGCGCAGTACATCTTTTTCTATATAGGCTTAGCCAACGTTTCCGGCGTGAAAGGCTCGGTTCTGAACGGGCTGGGGGTATTCTTTACCATCCTCTTCGCTTGCTTTGTCTTCCGCACCGAGAGATTTAACCTCATCAAATTTGCCGGTTGCGTTTTAGGCTTCGGCGGTGTTATTTTAGTCAACCTCGGCGGAGATTTTTCCTTTACATTTACCATGCTCGGCGAGGGGTTTGTAATACTTTCGGGTCTTTCCGCCGCATTTGCCGCGGGGCTGGTTAAAATTTTTTCGCGCCGCGAGGACACGACCGCGCTGTGCGGCTGGCAGTTTTTTATTGGCGGACTTATACTCATAGCTGTGGGCGCGGGCTGCGGCGGACACGTTTCGCCCACGGGCGCAGGCTCTTACTTTATGCTCTTATACCTCGCGCTCATTTCTTCGGTTGCGTTCACCCTGCAAGGCTACCTCGTAAAATACAACCCCATCTCAAAGGTTGCCGTATTCAAGAGCACCAACCCCCTCTTCGGCGCGGTATTTTCCGCAATTATCCTCGGCGAGAGCGAACAGCTTTTGAGTTATTACACGCTCATTGCGATAATTTTGGTATGTTTGGGCATATTTATAATAAACAAATACGGCGAACGGCGCAAAAAAATATAAATTTTGACCGATTTTTAATTGTAAAAAATTTTAAGCTGTGTTATAATTTTGCAGTAGTAAATTAAAAGGGTTGATTTATATGTACGAAGCTTATTTAATCAGTTCGGTCGTATTATACGTTTGTTTGTTCGTCGCCTCGTGTTTAGCCATAGGGCTTGTACTCTTCCAGCAGAGTAATTCGGACGGCATTCAGGGAATAACCGGTTCAAGCGAAACATTCTTCGGCAAGAACAAAGGTCGTTCGCTCGAAAGCAGAATGAAAAAATGGACGTGGATTTGTCTTGTAATCATTGCCGTTCTGGCAATAGTTGCTTACGCAATCGCGCTCGTCGCAACAAGTTTACTCGGTTAAAATCCAGGCGGCTGATTTTCAGCCGCCGTTTTTTATATAATCATTATGAAAATCAAACAGAAAATTTTAGAAAAAATTGAGAGCGGCTTTCTCGCATTCAAGGACATAAAGAGCATTTGCGGCGCGCTCGGCGTCAGTCATTCGGAGCGCAAAAAGGTAAAAAATGCGCTCGACGAGCTAGAAGACGAGGGACTTTTGCTGCGCGACGAAAAGGGCGGCTACGCCACTCCCGAACAGCTCGGAGCTTTCCGAGGCATAGTTCAGGGCAACGAGCGCGGCTTTGCCTTTATCGTGCCCGAAGACAAGAACGATAAAACGCAGAAAGATTACTTCGTCCCCCGCCGCTCGCTGATGGGCGCGATGAACAAGGACCTCGTTCTGGCGGTGCACAAAAAGGGCACCGAGGACGAGGCATATATCGTGCGCATTATAGAGCGCGGTCAGAAGAGAATTGTCGGCACGTTTGAAAAAGACAAGCGCGCGGGCTACGTCATACCCGACGATAAACGCTTCGACAGCGACGTTTACGTTCCCCTCAACCTGTGCATGAACGCCAAACCGGGCGACAAGGTCGTAGCCGAAATCACCTCCTACCCCCGCGACAAGATGGTTGGCGGCAAGATTGTAGAAGTGCTGGGCGAGAGCGGAGATTTTTACACCGAAGAGCTTTCTATCATACGCAGCTACGGTCTTACGGAAGAATTTTCTAAGGAAGCCGAAAATCAGGCCGAAAAGGTATCTTTACAGCCCATTCTGCCCGACGGCAGAAAAGATTTCCGCAATCTTCTTACCGTTACCATAGACGGCGAGGACACAAGGGACATCGACGACGCCGTGTCGCTTACGCGCGACGGCGAAAATTACGTGCTCGGCGTGCATATAGCCGACGTCAGCCATTATGTCAAGCTAAACACCAAACTCGACAGGGAAGCATATGAGCGCGGCACGAGCGTTTACTTCCCCGACATGGTTCTGCCCATGCTGCCTAGGGCTCTTTCAAACGGGGCGTGCTCTCTGAACGAGGGCGAAGACCGCTACGCGATGAGCTGCATAATGACCTTTGACAAAACGGGCAAAAAATTAGGCTACGAACTGTATCAGAGCATTATAAGAAGCGACCACAGAATGACCTACACCGCCGTTACCGCAATTTTGGACGGCGACGAACAGGCGAATAAGCAATACGCCGACGTCGCGCCCATGCTCAAAGATATGGAGAGGCTGTGCCTCAAGCTGGAGGGCAGGCGCAAGTCGGCGGGCTCCGTCAACCTAGATGTCAAAGAGGCACACATATACGTCAACGAACAGGGTGAAATTGTCATTCCCGATTATATCCGCAGCGTTTCGCACAGGATTATAGAGCAGTTTATGGTATCTGCGAACGAGAGCGTAGCGGACTACGCATTCAGACAGAAAGCGCCCTTTTTATACCGCGTTCACGAGCAGCCTTCGCCCGAAAAAGCGTCATCCTTCTTCTCATTTCTGCGCGACCTCGGCATAAGTCCCGTCGGCGACATAAACGATTTGTCGCCCGCAGATTTTCAGAAAATTTTAAAGGAGACGGAAGATAAACCCTTCTACCCCGTAGTCAACCGCGTGATGCTGCGCTCCATGCAGAAAGCGAGATACTGCGAGGATAACTTAGGGCACTTCGGTCTGGCTTCGGAGTGTTACTGCCACTTCACATCGCCAATAAGGCGATATCCCGATCTGTTTGTTCACCGCACGCTCAAAAAGCTGCTAGCGGGCGACATCGAGGGTGCGAAAAAGGCATACGGTCCCATTGCGCGCGAGGCGGGCATTCACACGAGCGAATGTGAAAGGCTCGCTGACGCCGCCGAGCGCGACGTTGACGATTTATATAAAGTAGTTTACATGCAGGATAAAATAGGCGAAGAGTTCGACGCCGTCATTTCGGGCGTAACCAACTTTGCCGTCTTTGCCGAGCTGCCCAACACGATAGAGGGCATTATGCGCATAGAAGTTCTGCCTAAGGACAACTACGCCTATATAGAGGAAAAATTCCTGTTAAAGGGCATAAGGCACTCGTTCAAGATAGGCGACCCCATAAGAATAAAAGTAGTCGGGTGCGATTACGGCAATATGCGGGTGGAATTTGCGCCCGTACTGTGAGCAAAGGCGCGCGTTTGCTTTACTTTGACGCGCGATATGGTATAATGGTAAGTATATGAAGCAAATTGCTTATAACCGCTCCGCTTCGTTCGAATATTTTATTGAAGAAAAGTTTGAAGCGGGAATTGTGTTGGAGGGTGCGGAAGTCAAGTCGTTAAGGCGCGGCAACTGCAACTTAAAAGACTCATTCTGCTTAATCTCCGGCGGAGAAATTTATATTAAAAATATGCACATACCTGTCTATGACAAGTCGGGCGCATTCAATTCGCGCGACAGCAAGCGCGACAGAAAGCTGCTCATGCACAAGCGCGAAATTGCGCGCATCGCGGGCAAAATTAACGCAAAAGGCATGACGCTCGTGCCTCTTTCGCTTTATTTTAAGGATAATCTTATTAAAGCCGAAGTTGCTCTTTGCCGCGGCAAGCAGAACTTTGACAAAAAACGCACCATAAAGGAGCGCGACTTGAAGCGCGACGTCGAAAGACAGATTAAAAATTATTGAGGTTTGAAATGAAAGAATATAAACTTGACACTCTCTGCGTTCAGGCGGGCTGGAAGCCCAAGACGGGCGAAAGCAGGATACCTTCTATCTGCCAGAGCACAACATTTTTTTACGGCGACAGCCAGGCTATGGCCGATTGCTTCGATCTTAAAAGCGACGGCTATTTTTACACGAGACTTGCAAACCCTACGGTAACCGCCTTTGAAAACAAGGTTGCCGCCCTCGACGGGGGCGTTGCCGCTATCGGCTGCGCTTCGGGCATGTCCGCCCTTACCCTTGCCGCCCTCACCCTTGCAGGCAACGGCGACAATGTTTTGTGCTGCCAGTCGGTTTACGGAGGCACTTTCAACCTCTTCGGCACTACTCTTCCCAAACTGGGCATAGAAGGCAGGTTTTTCAGCGCGGACGACAGCGCGGAGGATATTGAAAAGCTCATCGACGACAAGACAAAGTTCATAATCGCCGAAACGATTGCTAACCCTGCTATGGTCGTTCTCGACTTTGACAAACTTTCTTCCATAGCCAAAAAGCACGGCGTAATGTTCATGGTGGACAACACCCTCGCCACCCCCGCCCTCTGCAAACCCAAGGACTTCGGCGCGAACGCCGTAATATATTCTACATCCAAGTACATGGAAGGACACGCTGCGGCTCTGGGCGGCGTTATAGTGGACTGCGGAAACTTTGAATTCAAGGGCAACAAGCGCTACCCCGCATTCAACGTTCCCGACGAAAGCTATCACGGTCTGGTATATGCCGACCTGCCCGTGGCATTCGGCACAAAGTGCCGCGCGCAGCTCATACGCGATGTAGGCGCTATTATGGCGCCCATGAACGCTTATATCTCGTTCATAGGCTGCGACACGCTCGCGCTCAGAATGGCAAAGCACAGCGACAATGCCAATAAGGTTGCGGCATTCCTCGCCTCCCACCCCAAGATAGAATGGGTAAAGCACCCTTCGCTCAAAGACAACAAATATCACGACCTCGCCAAGAAATATCTTCCCAACGGTCAGGGCGGCATGCTCAGCTTCGGCATTAAGGGAAATATCGAACAGTGCCGCAAATTTATGGAGAGCCTTGAGCTCATCACGCAGGAAACGCACGTCGCAGACGTCAGAAGCTGCGTTCTGCACCCCGCCTCCACCACTCACAGGCAGCTTTCGGAAGAGGACCTTGTAAAGGCAGGCGTGCCCGCGAACATGGTAAGACTTTCAGTCGGCATTGAAACCCCCGAAGACATTATTGCCGACCTTTCCAACGCACTCGATAAAATCTGATTTTTAAGATACGACAGCTGAATTTAAGGACTGAACAATGCCCATTGTTATAGATAAGGACATTCCCGCATTTAAAATTCTGACGGGCGAACGCATATTCGTCATGGACACCGACAGAGCTTTTTCGCAGGAAATACGTCCCATAGAAATTGCCATACTCAATCTTATGCCGACGAAGGAGACTACCGAAACGCAGTTCATGAGGCTGCTTTCCAACTCTCCCCTTCAGGTCAACATAACCCTTATAAAAACTTCGACTTACAACCCCACTCACACCGAGCAGGCACACCTTGAAAGATTTTATAAATCTTTCGACGAGATAAAATCAAAGCGCTTCGACGGCATGATTATAACGGGCGCACCCGTAGAAAATATGCCCTTCGAGCAGGTGGCATACTGGAAAGAGCTGGAAGAAATACTCGACTGGACGACAAACAACGTTACCTCCACCCTGTTCATATGCTGGGGCGCACAGGCGGCTTTGCACTATTTTTACGGCATTAAAAAGCACCCTCTCAAAGAAAAATGCTTCGGCATTTTTGCTCACCAGCGCATATTCGACGGCGTTCAGGAGCCGCTTATGAGGGGTATTTCGGACGAATTCCACATGCCGCACTCCCGCCATACGATTATTTACGCCGAGGATATAAAGAGCGTGCCAGACCTGAAAATTCTCGCATTTTCGCGCAGAGCGGGCGCGAGCATTATTAAAAGTCTGGACAACAAGCGCGTTTTTGTAACCGGGCACATGGAGTACGACCGCGACACACTCAAAAAAGAATATGAGCGCGACAAGGCAAAAGGTCTGCCTATCAAACCGCCAGTAAACTACTTTGCCGACAAGGAAATGACCAAGGTTAAAATGAACTGGACCTCCACGGCAAACCTCTTTTATATAAACTGGCTTAACTATTACGTATATCAGGTTACGCCGTACAAACTTTAAAATACCCGCGCCGCAAAAGCGGCGCGCTTTTTTTTTACACTAAAATGATGTCTATATAGTTACAGCAGTACGCGCGCCGCAATGCGCTTTCATAACTGAAATGTCGTAATAGCGATACTGCGCGCCGCGAAAGCGGCGCGCTTATTTATTGTGAGGCGTGTCAATTAAAATATAAAACCGCCCCGCGCGTTTAACGCGCGGGGCGGTAAATTAATCGGATCATTATATTTCGAGGGTGAGCGATGAGGACGTTATTGTCATGGGGAATGACAGTTCGCCGTCGCTTCCGCTGCGGCGCACGGTTACCGTTACCGTGTCGCCTTCGCGCGCGGCGAGCATTACGTCGCCCACGCTGTAAAAGCGGGTTATATCAACATCCTCTTTAAGGTTATCGTTCGCATCGGTTACCTTTATATTTGTTATGACATCGCCAACCTTTAAATTGCCGCTGGCGAGACCGCCCGATACCGTGGCTATTGTAACGGTTTCGGAAATTTCAACGAGATTTGTCTCGTTGTTGAGATATGCGCTGCTGTCGGTGAGCTGTATATCTATGCCCATCATCGCTCTGTAAACGCCGTGCGTTTCCTGTCCCGTCTGTTCATAGCGGTCAATCATATTTTCAACCACTCTTCTCACAGTCGAAGCGGGCAGAGCGTAGCCCATATTGTCGATAGCTTCATCGACAGACTTTGCATTGACTATGCCGACGAGATTGCCGTTAATATCAAACAATCCGCCGCCCGAGTTTCCGCCGTTGATTGCGGCGTCTGTTCTGAGCACTCTGTAAGTGAAGTCGTCGTCCTCATTATAAGCCGTATCATACATATCGAGAGTTATATATTCGCTGTCGCGGCTTATGATGCCCGTCGTTACGCTCAAAAGCGAACCTTCGGGGTTGCCCACGGCATAGACGGTTTCGCCAGCATATACGGCTTCTGCCGTCGACCATTCAGCGGCAACCGCTTCGCTGTTTTTAACGAGGTCCGAGCCCTCGACCTTCAAAACTGCAATATCGTACGTTAATGAAACGCCTGCTATGCTTGCAGATATTGCCGTCGCTTCAGTATCGCCCGTCGAATATTCGCTTCCGTACAGATAAAGATTTATATCGTTGCAATAGCGGTCCCCATCGCCGTACGAAAGGTATACTACGTGCGCATTGGTTACGACATACATATCGCCCGCCTCTTTATCGATATCGACTATGACGCCCGAACCTGCGTAAGTTTCCTGAGGATAAGGTCTGTTTGAAGTGACGTCGAAAGTGGTAAGAATGGAAACCGCCGACAAGAGCGAGCGGTTTATTGATGTCTGCAAGGATGTTGCCTGCTCGAGTTCTTCGCTCGTAGAATTGAGATATTCGGTAATGAAATCAAGGAAAGTAAGGTTTGGTAACCCCTCTTCTGCCCTTGCGGCGTTTGTTGCCTCATAAATTTCGTAAATTGATACGTCCTGCCCGTCTTTTCCGTCGCTGCCGAGCGAAACCGTGCAACCGCCGAAAATAACCGTGCATGCCATTGCCGCCGAAAGTGCCGCAGCGGCAAATACTTTGTAAATGCGTTTCATTTATGCTCCTGCAAAAATTTATAATTCAACGCCGTTGAGCTTTAAAAGTTCGCGAGCGCTGTCAACGCTGTCAACCCCCGTCTTATTCTTTACGGGTGCAAACTCCCTGCTCCTTTCCACCTCTACCGCGAGGCAGGAACCCATAAGCCTTACGATATCTACGACCAGCGTTTCGAATTTATATCCGCAAGCGCGGTCGGGTATAACCTTTTTGCCGTTTTCTATGTGCGGTATGGCTTTTTCTGCCAGATGGCAGGGAAGTTTATCTTTATATATCGAATTGAGTTTATCGACAGAAAACAGATAATTTAAAATTACGCCGTAGCGGTAAGTAAGTTCGCCGTCCTCATCGCGCATTGAAGCGTAGCTTTCGGGCATTTCGTAATACTCGATTATCGTGGGAAGTCCGTCTTCTTTGCACAAAACGCCCACTTTTTCCTGCGGGCTGACCTTTTTTACTACTTTACTGCCGCATGCACAGCCGCTTAATATGGTTGCGCCTATGAACACGGGGTCACATATTCTCTGCAAAACATTGTCAACAGCATAAATATTGAGCCATTCTATGCCGTTTTCCTTTAAAAAATCGCCGTAACCTGCGTCTATCAGGGACGAATACCAGCCGCCGTTGCCGTTGGGCGAAAGCGAGACCTTGTATTTTTCTTCGAGGTAAATTTTGCCGTCGAAAGAACTTGTCGGCGCAAGTTTCTGTTTATAAAAATGTATCTTTTCTCCGTCGTAGCCGAAGTAATTGTTCTGTTCGAAAAATGTGCGGGTATCTGAATAGTTTATGTCGCTCGTCATGACGAAGATATGAAAATCTGCGCCCGCCTCCGCGACTACTTGCCTGATGTTATTCATCTGCTGTTCGAAAATAGACAATTTTCTGTTGATGCCTATATTGAACATTCCCTTGGGAAGGGACGAACCGAGACGGGTGCCCTGTCCGCCCGCAAGCAAAACTGCGGCTACCTTGCCGCTCCTTATTGCTTCCACTCCCGCGCTTTTAAACTTTTCTTTATTCCGTTCAACCTGCTCCACCGACAGGGCGTCGGCGGGAGACAATTTGCCTATTTTTCTTTCGTGTCCGCGACCTATATTTTCGAGAACGGAAAAATCGAGTTTTTCTATATCGGAGAGCAACTTTTCTTTTTCTGCGCCATCGAGTTCGCCGAAATAGTCCAAAAGCTGCGTCTGATTGTATTTTTCAAGCAGACTTTTTGCTTGCGTATAATCCATAATAAACCGCCTTTCAAGCTAAATTTTACTATGAATATTATACATTATAGCCAAAATTATGTCAACACCATTTAAAATACGTGAAAAATAAGTAAAATCAGACCCGCAATAGTTAAACCCGCATTTTTTAACAGGATTAAACCTAATTATTTACATAAAATTTACAAGACATCTTGAATTTTTTATCATTATGCTTTATAATATTGTAGTGAACAATTACGATAAGGAGGTACAAATATGTATTGCAGCGTATGCGGAGAAAAGCTGGCGCTCGTCGTGCATAAATCGGAAGGGCTTGTGCCTTTCTGCAAGCATTGCAACGACTACCGCTTCCCTCAGTTTGCCACGGCCGTATCGCTCGTAGTTACGAACAGAACCAAAGACAAGGTTCTTCTGGCAAAACATCTGGGACAGGACGATTACATTCTCATTGCCGGTTACGTAAAAAAGGGTGAAACGGCGGAAAAAGCGGTTACACGCGAGTTCAAAGAAGAAACTAAACTCAACGTGGTAAAATATAAATACATGTCTTCGCGCTATCACGAGCCGAGAAACGTGCTTATGCTCAACTTTCTGATTATTGCCGAAAACGGCGAAATTACCGCCGATCCCGACGAGATCGATGAAGTCAAGTGGTTCACGTTCGACGAAGCCCTCGAAGCGGTGAGAAAACAATCTACCGCAGAGACGTTTTTGAAAAACGCCATTGCGGAAATTAAAAACAATAAAATTTAAGGAGCAGAACTATGGGATTATGGATAGCCCTCGGCATAGTCGGCGTGATAGTGCTGGTGATTATAATAGCAGCATGCTGGGCGATTGCCGTAAGGAACAACTTCGTGCGCATGCGCAACGTCTGCGAAGAAGCGTTTGCGACCATCGACGTTTATCTTAAAAAGAGATACGACCTTATACCCAACCTCGTCGAAACGGTAAAAGGTTACGCAAAGCACGAAAGCCAGACGCTTGAAAAGGTTATTCAGGCGAGGAACAACGCCGCGAGCGCAACCACTACCGCCGAAAAGATTGAGGCGGACGCAAACCTTTCCAACGCAATCAAGAGCATAAACATCGTTGCCGAGCGTTACCCCGATTTGAAGGCAAACGCAAACTTCCAGGACCTTTCGGCACAGCTTCAGCGCATAGAAACCGACCTGGCAAGTTCGAGAAAGTATTATAACGGCACCGTTAAAACATTCAACACGGAAAAGGAAATATTCCCCAAGTCGATTATTGCTAACATGATGAAACTTGAAAAGTTCCCTTACTTCGAACTCGACAGCGAGGAAGAAAGGCAGAACGTAAAGGTAAGTTTCTGACAAAAATAATTATTAATTTAAGAGCGGTCGTTTTCACCGCTCTTTTGAATATGAGGGAAAAAATATGATGATTAAAAGGAAGTTCAGGCTGCTTGCGGCGCTATTTGCAGTGATATGCCTGGCGCTTTCAGCGTTGATAGCGCTGTCCCCTTCCCCCGCTTATGCCGCAAACCCTTACTATGTAGGTCCTTACGACTATAATATCGACAGTTATGTCGTGCAATATGACCTGCAATCAGACAGAACCATGTCCGTCGAAGAGAGACTGACGATTAATCACATGGGCTATTCGAGCACGGGTTTTTACCGTTACATACCCGTCAATGCGGACGACAGGGTAACGAATGTAAGCGTGTGCCAGATTTCCTCCGGCGCGGAAACAGAAGTCGATTACACGGTTTCGCTCGAAGACGAACTTATCGTTCTGAACATAGGCGATTACTCCGTAAAGACGGGCAAGGTAATTACATATATAATAAGATATAATTACGCCATCACAAAACCCGTAGATAAAAACACGATTTACCTCAATGTGATAGGTTATGACTGGGACGCAGACATTGATTATGCCCGCGTTACAATAAACCTGCCAGAAGGCTTTAAAAGCGGAAAATTTTTTGTTGGTAACACTTATATTCCTTCACCATTTGAATTAAGTGAAGACAGAAAAACCATCACCGCAACTGCCGAAAATCTGAATAAATTTGAAGGATTAGCCTTTGAACTTACTTTTACAGATTGGGCGCTTAAAGATATGTTCGACATTACGCCGTTTATAATTCTTATAGCAGGCTGCGTAATTTTAGCCGCTCTCGCCGCGACGAAGTTTTTGGCTTTCCCCAAAAAGCCGCTTACGCCCGTCGTCAACTTTACTCCGCCCGACGAAATGGACCCCGTCGAGATGAGCAAGCTGATAGACAACAAAATAGAATCGCGCGACGTTACCACTCTTATTTATTATTGGGCAAACAAGGGTTATCTTAAAATAGATTTTTCGGATGAAAACGATCCTCTGCTCATAAAGATATTTGCAAACCTGCCCGAAGGCGCTCCCGCGCACCAACAGTCGATGTACAACGCTCTGTTTGCAGGCGGCAGGGATATGGTTAAGATAAGTCAGCTCGAAGGCAATTTTTACGTGCAGATAGACAACGTTAAAAAACTTGTCAGCGGACAGTTCCCCTCTCTTTACACGAGCAAGAGCATAGCGATTTCCCTTATTTTCACTCTGCTCGGCGGACTTCTTATGGGGCTTACGCCCGCGCTGCTGACGCTGTTTACTATAAATACGAAGCTCTTTTATTATCAGTCGCTCCTAGCGCTCGTTCCCGCGCTCATAATTTATGCGCTGACGGAAACTTACAAATACAGCTACAACAAACTTAAAAAGTCAACCAAAATACTCTTCTTTGCAGGCATAATAGTTCTATGCGCGGCTTTTACCGCGGGATATGCCTGGCTGCTACCCTCGGCCGTCATGGAAATTCCGGCAAAAATAGTAAGCTGCATTTTAGCTTACGCGATTATTATTTGCTCTGTTTCCATAATTTCGCGGTCGGAATTCTACACGCAAAAACTTAACGGAATTATCGGCTTCCGCAACTTCATCATCTATGCCGAAAAAGACAGGCTGGAAGCTCTGCTTGCCGACAACCCGCAGCTCTATTACGATATTCTGCCCTATGCGCAGGTGCTCAACGTATCCGACATATGGGAAGACAAATTCAAAGCTCTCACGGTTGAGCCTCCTCAATGGGTTTGCAATCCCGCAGACACGATACTCACCTTTGCGCTCGTCAACAGCGCGATACGCATTTCCAACGGCGTTATGACCGCGAAGATGGTTGCAAAGCCCTCTTCTAGGGCGTATTCGGGAGGTGCGCGCGGCGGCGGGCACTTCGGAGGTTTCGGAGGCGGCGGACACGGCGGCGGTGGCGGTCGCGGAAGATAAAAAGTTGAATGACCTTAAATTAAAGAACGGGCAGAATTTTCTGCCCGTTCTCTATTTGTAAAAACAATATGTATTAAAAAGTTTAATGCCCGTATTTAAACGAAAATTGTGCGATTTGTTACCCGTACTTTGAATGCGCCATTTCTGCTTTAATAAATATTTGCGTTTTTCAGGTTAGCAGCTGCACTGACGCTATCATTCAAAGGAACAATGCGCGTTTGTATTTCAGCATGATTGCACAATTTTGTTTTTCAAAAAACGCGGGCGGTTTTATTCGAGCAAATGGCGGTGCAAAACGTAATTATCGTTTTCTAATTAATTCAGATTGTGTTTAAACACTTACAGCTGAAAAAAGATTAAATGTACTCAAATTTACATCAGCGTACAAAACGCAGGCAACGGACAAACGAAAAAAGACAGCCGCGCAAGCGGCTGTCTTTTTATTCTTCTGCTACCGTTACTTTGATTTTTGTGGAGATACCTTCGAGAAGTTTTATATCCACGTCGTAAACGCCTATGCTCTTTATGGGGTTGGAAAGCAAAACTTTCTTTTTATCGACGTCGTATCCCGCCGCTTTGAGCGCGTCGGAGATGTGCGCTCCCGTAACGGAGCCGAACACTTTGCCGCCCTGTCCCGCCTTTATGGAGACGGTTACGTTTTTGCCTTTGAGCTCTGCCGCGAGCTCCTGCATAGCTTTTATTTCCTGCTGCTTGTGATAGTCGGCAGCCGCCTTCTTCTGTTTGAGGTCGTTTATTTTATTGGGAGTAGCCGCCTCCGCCATTCCCTTTTTTATGAGGAAGTTGCGCGCGTAACCTTCGTTGACTTCTATAAGTTCGCCTTTCTTGCCCTGTCCCTTTACGTCCTGTAATAAAATTACCTGCATAAATGCTCCTTCGGCGCGGTGCGCCATTCATCTTTGATTTATTTTAAACCAAAAACGCATTTTTGTCAATAGCAGACGCATAAGACCGACGTTTCGGCGCAAAATAATATCGTATCAGGCGCATGGCTGGAAAGGCAAAACGTATCGCGCCGCCGCTGATTAAATTAATCAGCGGCGGCGCGAAGAAAATACGTTTTTCAATATCTGCCGAAGGCGTCGGTACAAAGGGAGGTTTTATGGAAAACATCAATTTAGGCATAGCATGCAACGTCAACAAGTGCATGTACAATCACGACGGCTGCAACTGCACTCTTGACAAAATTCAGGTCGGCAGCACCTGCGAAGGCGAAGAATGCACCTGCTGCAAGAGCTATATGCAGAAGTAAAACCGCTTTAAACCAAAGCAGATTAAAAAAACAGGGTCGGTTTATCCGACCCTGTTTTACTTTTATAAGTATTTATTTGTTAAGTCCGAACCAGTCGCGCAAAGGCAAATTCTGAACGAAGCCTATCGTATTCATTATGTTTTCCGAATACAGCGATTTTGCGAGGCAGGATGCGTCCATGTATTCGTTGAAGCGGGCGAGAGCTTCGAGGTCGTTGACCTGATATGTAAGCGTTCCGATAACCATGAGCACGAAGAACACAACTGCCGTAAGCACTATCGCGCCCACTACTCCGTCTATCGCAACAACAAATTTTATGTTGCGCAGTTTATCAACGGCGTGAGGAATGAAGATGGAGATTAATATTACAACTATGAGAAGTATGATGAACAAGCCAACGGCAACAACAATTCTCGCCACCGTTTCGCCGCTCATATTTATGGCTTTGAGCGCGGGTTCGATATTGGCGAGCAGCGTTGAAAGCACGCCGTCTTTAAGCCCAGTTGCCGCCGAATCGAAGGCGTCAACGTTGAAGGCAAGGTGATAAGCGAGGTATCCCGCTCCGCCTATCATTCCCAAAATGAGAATAAGTGCGAGAGCAGAAAGTATGCCGCTCTTGTAGCCGAGGCGTATGCACATGCATATAAGCGTGGCGATTATTAAGTCGAGACCGTAATAGAAACCGAAATTGGTCCATACGGGGCTGTCATACAGAATGCTGAGAGCGTTGTAAGCCACCGTTATCTGCGCAGCGTCTATTACGAACATTGCGAGAGCGACTATGACTGCGAGCGCAACGAATGTATTGATTGCAAACGTCAGACCGCCGAACACTCTGTCAACTATGCCCCAGGCGCCGCGACTTTCTCTGAATTTACGCTTTGACTGCCTGCGGTATGCCTTTATATCTCCCTTATCGAGCGAAACGAGGATGCGTTCTTCGTTTTCGGTGCGGTCGTCATACTGACGATAGTAGGAAAGTTTCTGGCTCTTTGCAACCTGTATCTTTATGTACCTTCTGACAAGCTGGCAGAGCACCGTAAGCACAACTACGCTTGCAGCGGCGCTCGCGAGCAGCACCATGCCCCTGCCGTCGAACTGACCGACGTACTTGTCTAATAGCATAGAGACGAACACCGTGCCGGCAACGACGCCGCCCCAGCACGACAGTTTTACATAGCCGCGCCAGAAACCGAAAAGGAACGCAAGCACAGCTATTACAGACAAGCCTATAATAATATAGATGTAAATTCCCATACATTAACCTCACTGACGGTTATTTATTAAAATTGTCTTTTAATGTTACTATTTCAGAAAGCACCGTTATGCCGCCGTCCGTACATTTTTTGTAGTAGCCTGTACGCATGAGCTGGAAGGGTTTGTCTTCCTCGCTCTCGGCGATATAAGGTTCGGCTTTGCCCTCGAACAGCTTTTCGCTGTCCTTATTGAGGCGTTCGGCATAGTCCTGGTCGGGATACTGTTCATCGTTCAGAAGGGGCTGATAACGCCTGAACTGAACGTCCCGTCCGTATTTTGCGTCCACCCAGTGAATGACGCCCTTTGCCTTTATGTCGCTCTTTACTTCGCTGCCCGAACGCGTTTCGGGGAAGTAGGTGCAGAAAATTTCTTCCACCTCTCCGTCTTTATCGAGCTTAACGTCGTCGCAGCGCACGATATACGCAGATTTCAGGCGGACGAAAGCTCCCTTTGTAAGCCTTTTATATTTGGGAGGAGGAACGAGCGCAAAGTCGTCGCGGTCGATATAGACCGTGCCGCTGAACTTTATAAGCCTCGTTCTGCCCTGCCCGTCGAGAGGGTTTTTATCGAAAGAAAGCTCTTCCTCGCCCTCATAGTTGGTTATGGTAAGTTTTACGGGATTGATTACCGCCATAGCTCTTTCGGCGGTTAAGTTGAGTTCGTCGCGTATGCATTCGTCGAGCTGGGCAAGTCCCACCACCGAATAATTTTTTGCAACGCCCACGTCGGCGCAGAATTTTTTGAGCGCCTCGGGCGGAACTCCGCGATTTTTAAGACCCATTAGAGTGGGCATTCTGGGGTCGTCCCAGCCGCGGACGAAATGTTCGTCCACCAGCTTTTTGAGATAGCGCTTGCTCATGAGCATATTGGTTATGTTGAGCCTTGCAAACTCTATCTGTCTGGGAACGGGGGGCTTGAAGCCCGCCTTTGCTATAACCCAATCGTAGAGCGGACGGTGATTTTCAAATTCGAGCGAGCACAGCGAGTGCGTTATGCCCTCTATCGCGTCCGAAAGGGGATGAGCATAGTCGTACATGGGATATATGCACCACTTGTCGCCCTGACGATAATGCGGAACGTGAGCTATCCTGTAAATGACGGGGTCGCGCATATTGATGTTGGGCGACGACATATCTATCTTTGCCCTCAGAACCTTTGCCCCGTCGGGGAACTCTCCCGCCTTCATGCGGCGGAAAAGATCGAGGTTTTCTTCTACCGTTCTGTTGCGGTAGGGCGACGGCGTGCCGGGAGAAGTGAGCGTTCCGCGCGTTGCGGTAATCTCTTCGGCGGACAAATCGCATACATATGCGTTGCCGTCCATAATGAATTTTTCGGCTATTTCGTAGAGTTTATCGTAATAGTCGGAGGCGAACACCAGTTTGTCGTATTGGAAGCCCAGCCACTTGACCGCCTCCACAATGGAATTTACGTATTCGTAATCTTCCTTGGCGGGGTTGGTATCGTCCATTCTTAAATTGAGTTTGCCGTGGTATCTTTCCTTGACGCCGAAATTTATGCACAGCGCCTTGACGTGTCCTATGTGAAGGTAGCCGTTGGGTTCGGGCGGGAAGCGAACGCATATCTGATTGCCTACGCTTTCGAATTTGCCTGCGGCGAGCTCCTCGTTTATTATCTGTTCAATGAAATTAGTTGCTTCGGGTAATTGCATCTTTTTGCCTTTTATGTGTTATCAGGATAATCCCGTTATGTTTCCGTCTTCGTCGATGTCTATCTTTTCCGCACAGGGCACGGAGCCGAGACCGGGCATGAGCATTATATCGCCCGCTATCGCGACGATAAAGCCCGCGCCGCCCTTATATATTATATCCCTTACGTGCACTTTAAAGCCCGTCGGACGGGATAATTTTTTTGCGTCGTCCGAAAGGGAATACTGCGTCTTTGCTATTATGACGGGCAGACCCTTTATTCCGCTGCGCTCTATCGTTTCTATCGCCTTTTCCGCCTGTTCGGAATAGGTCGCGCCGTCGCCGCCGTAAACGTTGACAACGATATCTTCTATCTTCTTTTTTATGTCGTCGTTCAGATCGTACGCAAATGTCAGCTTGCTCTCTTTATCGCAAGCGGATATGACCTCTTTTGCAAGTTCCTCGCCGCCTTCGCCGCCCTTCAAGAACACGTCGGTGAACACGGCTTTTGCGCCCGCTTCTTCGCAGGCTTTCGCGACCGTTTCTATCTCCTCTGGCGTGTCGGTCGCAAATCTGTTCATTGCAACGATTACGGGTTTGGAATATACGCCCTTCATATTTTCGACGTGCTTTAAAAGATTGGGAAGTCCCTTTTTCAAAGCCTCGATATCGCATTCGGAAAGTTTACTCTTGTCCGCGCCGCCGTGCAGCTTCAACGCCTTGACGGTTGCGACGACTACTATGCAGTTTGGCTGAATGCCGGCAATCCTGCACTTTGCGTCGAGGAATTTTTCCGCGCCGAGGTCCGCGCCGAAGCCAGCCTCAGTTACGGCGTAGTCGGCATAAGTCATTGCGGCGTATGTAGCGCGCACCGAGTTGCAGCCGTGAGCTATATTGGCAAACGGTCCGCCGTGGATTATCGCGGGAGTGCCCTCGAGCGTCTGGACGAGATTGGGATTTATAGCGTCTTTGAGAAGGGTCGCCATAGCTCCCTCCGCCTTTATCTGGCGGGCGTAAACGTAATTGTCCTGCCCGTCAACGCCTATGATGATATTGCCCAGCCTCTTTTTGAGGTCGGCAAGGTCGCGCGCGAGGCAGAGAATTGCCATTACCTCGCTTGCGGCGGTTATTTCGAAACTTTCCTTTCTTTCATAGCTTTGACAGCCCTTCATCTTTCCCGCCTGACAGGATAAAGTTATGTCGCGCAGAGCGCGGTCGTTCATATCCATGCAACGGTGGAAAAGCACCTTTTTTATCCCCAGCTTGTTGCCGCGGAAGATGTGGTTGTCTATCATGGCGCAAAGAAGGTTGTTTGCTGCCGTAATGGCGTGAAGATCGCCCGTGAAATGCAGGTTGATATCAGCCATGGGCACGACCTGGGCGTATCCGCCGCCAGCCGCGCCGCCCTTGACGCCGAATACGGGACCTAAGGAAGGTTCCCTCAAAGCGAGGCAGACCTTTTTGCCCAGCCTTGCAATACCGTCGGCGAGACCTATCGAAACGGTGGTTTTGCCCTCGCCGCTCGCCGTGGGATTTATGGCGGTAACCAAAATGAGTTTTGCGGAAGGATTAAACTTTCCGCACCTGATTTTTGCCTTGTATTTTCCGTAAAGTTCGAGGTCGTCTTCGCCGAGACCGAGTTTCGAGGCGATGACGCGTATGTCTTTTAATTTGCAACTTTCCGCAATCTGAATGTCGCTGAGCATTGAAACCTCTGTACAAATAATATAATCCGTTACGATTATATCACACATTAACACCAAATGTACATAGTTTTATGCAAATTTTTAAAAATTTATAAAAATTACGTTATAAAATTATGAAGCCCTTATTCGCTTGACTTGAACGGGCGTTTTTTATAAAATATTTTTGTATTTTATTTGACATTGCGCAAATTTTTACGAGATTGCGCGGAAGGAGATTTTTTATGTCGCAGAACAAAAGAGCCGTAACACAGGACAAACTGGTTGCGCTGTGCAAAAACCGCGGATTTATCTTCCCGGGTAGCGAAATTTACGGCGGACTGGCAAACACGTGGGATTACGGTCCTTTGGGCGTTGAACTCAAAAACAACATCAAAAAAGCGTGGTGGAAAAAATTCGTTACCGAAAACACCCTCAACTGCGGCGTTGACTGCGCAATTTTAATGAACACCCGCACATGGAAGGCTTCGGGACACCTCGGCGGATTTTCCGACCCCCTCATGGACTGCAAAAACTGCAAAACGAGACACCGCGCTGACAACCTCGTCGAAGCATATGTGCAGAAGCACAACCTCGACGTGAAAGTTGAAGCGATGGACAACGACGCCCTCGAAGCGTTCATAAAAGAGCACAACATCGTCTGCCCCGTGTGCGGCAAGAGCGATTTTACGCCCATAAGAAAATTCAACCTTATGTTCAAGACGTTCCAGGGCGTAACCGAGGACAGCGTCAACACCGTTTACCTCCGCCCCGAAACGGCGCAGGGCATTTTTGTAAACTTCAAAAACGTTCAGCGCTCGGCGAGAATGAGAGTGCCCTTCGGCATAGGTCAGATAGGTAAGTCTTTCCGCAACGAAATCACGCCCGGAAACTTCATTTTCCGCGTGAGAGAGTTCGAACAGATGGAACTTGAATTCTTCTGCAAGCCCGGCACAGACCTTGAATGGTTCTCCTACTGGAAGGACTACTGCAAAAACTTCCTCCTCTCGCTCGGCATGAAGGAAGAAAACCTTAAACTGCGCGACCATTCGCCCGAAGAGCTTTGCTTCTATTCCAAGGCGACTACCGACTTCGAATACAACTTTGCTTTCGGCTGGGGCGAACTGTGGGGCGTTGCCGACAGAACGGACTATGACCTCACCCAGCACCAGACGGAGAGCGGCGAAAGCATGGAATACACCGACCCCGTTACGAACGAAAAGTATATTCCATACGTAATAGAGCCCTCGCTCGGCGTTGAGAGAATGGTACTCGCTTACCTCACCGATGCTTACGACGAGGAAGTACTCGATGCGGCAAAGAACGACGTGCGCACCGTTCTTCACCTGCACCCCTTCCTTGCGCCTTACAAGGCGGCAATTCTGCCTTTGCAGAAAAACCTTGCAGAAAAAGCTGACGAAATTTACAAGGCGCTCGCCAAGAAGTTCAGCGTAACCTACGACGTTACGGGTTCTATCGGCAAGCGTTACCGCCGTCAGGACGAAATAGGCACGCCCTTCTGCATAACGGTTGACTTCGACACGCTCGAAAACGACACCGTTACCGTGCGCGACCGCGACAGCATGGAGCAAATCCGCCTGCCCATAACAGAACTCGCCGCTTACATCGAAAAGAGCCTTGAATTCTAATCTGATTTAAAAATGTTAAGCCGCCCGCGCTTTTGCGCGGGCGGCTGTTCATTTGCTGAAATTTAACCGCAGACAACTGTCGCTTTTTACATACGAAGATACAAAACAAAAATAGGTACTGTAATTATTTTCCCCTTCAAAAAATTATATTTAATAACTATTTTACGCGACTTTTTAAAGGCTGAGCTTGCTTATGTTTTTAAAATACTACTTGACAAATTATCTACTAAATGCTAAAATTTGCTAAAAAATACAAAACAAGGAAGTTACAACAATGTCGCATATAATATCGCCATTGTCATGTATACATTGCTAAGGTGAAAATATGAAAAAAACTTTTAATAAAATAATTTTACTGATACTTAGTTTTGTCATATTATTTTCATTTGCTTCTTGTTTTAACACTGATTTTACCTCTGGTACTGAAAAAATAAATACAATCCCTCAAAACAATATAACTTACACTCATCTCGAATTTGGCAATGTGATAGATGAAGGAAAACAGGCTGTATTCTTAAATTTTTCTTCGGATTATAGTGTAACCAAAATGGAAATAGCAGGCAGTTTATTAGACAAAAGCGGAAACTCAATATATAGTTTTGATAGCTCAATTAATTTTGTCAATCCATCTAAAATTCCAGAGTTTCCAATTAGAATTGATGCAAGCCTTATAAACGATGTTAGAAGTGTTAATTTTACAAAAATTACGGCATATACCACACAAGAAATTAATTCTAAAGACTAAAAAATCTTTGCCGCCATACTAAAGATTTAGCGGAATGCGCAATACTTAATTTGAAAAGTGCAACTCATTATATTTTCAAATACAAGTCATATGTTTGCTAAGTAAAAATTAAGACTAACGATAAATTTTCGTTAGTCTTTTATATTTATACTTCATAAGATAATAGCGCATTATGCCGCGCAGCAAAATTAAACGTTTGCAACGGGGAAAGGATGAAAATATCTCTTCTTTTCGGAGAGAGCGACCCTGCCGTTGAGGCGGTTTATCAATCGGGCGTCGAAGTCGGCTGAGATACCGTTGCGCACCGCCACCGTAAATCGCACGCGGTCGTCGTAATTTACCGAAAGGACGTTGCAATCGTTTTCTTCGAAAAATTTTCTCGCGACGTCGGCGAGAGAATAATCTACGGTGTATCCGCCCTCGCAACACAGCTCGTAAGACACAATGTATGCCTCGGAAAGATTTTTTGCAACGCTGCCCGAATATGCCCTTACCAGTCCGCCCGCTCCAAGTTTTATGCCGCCGAAATAGCGGGTAACCACTACGGCGGTCTGCACGAGCGACTTTGCCTTTATGACTTCGAGCATGGGCATGCCCGCCGTTCCCTGCGGTTCGCCGTCGTCGGAAAACCGCATGAAATTGCCCGTTGCATCGCATATATATGCGTAGCAATTATGCGTTGCGTCGCGAAACTTCGAAGAAATTTCCGCTATGAAATTTTTCGCCTCCTCCTCACTTTCGACGTGCGCGGAGTTGGTTATAAAGCGAGACTTTTCGATTATTACTTCCGTCTCGAGCCGACCGCTTACAGACAGATAATTTTTCATAAATTTTTAAAAAAGCGGCATTTGAGCCGCTTTTGTTTTTATTTAAACGAGCACGATTTTAACATGCACTTTTTTGCCCTTGTGCAACACGTCGCCCGAATTTACTTTTGCGTTGATATCGGTAACCTTTGTATCGTTGAGCGAAACGCCGCCTTGTGCGACAAGCCTTCTCGCCTCGCCGTTGGATGAGCACAGTCCCGCAGACACAAGAACGCCGATTATGGTTGCGTTTTCTGCGCTGACCTGCTTTTCGGGAAGATTTTCGCCGTCGCCGCCGAAAGCCGCCTTTGCCTGTGCGCGCGCCTTTTCGGCCTTTTCCTCGCCGTGAACGAGCTTGGTGAGCTCGAACGCAAGAATTTCTTTCTTTTCGTTTATGCGCTCTGCGCCCCACTTCTCCATTTCGGCAATTTCTTCAAGCGAAATGAATGTGAGCATCTTTATGCACTTCATGACGTCGGCGTCGTCAACGTTGCGCCAGTACTGATAGAAATCGTAAGGCGTAGTCTTGTTTTCGTCGAGCCATACCGCGCCCTTTGCCGTCTTGCCCATCTTTTTGCCCTCGCTGTTGAGAAGCAGGGTGATGGTCATTGCGTATGCGTCCTTGCCGCTCTTTTTGCGTATGAGCTCTGTTCCCGCGAGCATGTTACTCCACTGGTCGTCGCCGCCGAACTGCATGTTGCAGCCATAGTGCGTGTTGAGATACCAGAAGTCGTACGCCTGCATTATCATATAGTTGAATTCGAGGAAGGAAAGCCCCTTTTCCATGCGCTGTTTATAGCACTCGGCGCGGAGCATGTTGTTGACGGTGAAGCAGGGTCCCACTTCCCTCAGAACATCGACATAATTGAGCTTTAACAGCCAGTCGCCGTTGTTGACCATAATAGCCTTGTCTTCGCCGAATTCGATAAACCGCTCCATCTGCTTTTTGAAGCATTCGCAGTTGTGATTTATAACTTCGTCGGTCATCATGGTGCGCATATCCGTTCTGCCCGAAGGGTCGCCGATATGCCCCGTTCCGCCGCCGACGAGCACGACGGGTTTATTGCCCGCCATCTGTAATCTTTTCATAAGGCAAAGCGCCATGAAGTGCCCTACGTGCAGGCTGTCTGCCGTGGGGTCGAAGCCGATATAAAAACGAGCTCCGCCGTTATTTATAAGCTCCCTTATTTCCTCTTCGTCGGTTACCTGCGCAATAAGTCCGCGCTCGCGGAGTTCCTCGTAAATTCCCATAATTATCCTTTCCCGTCAAAAAAATTTTCTGCAAACAATAAAGGCGGTTTGCCCGCAGGAAAACCGCCTTATTTGCGATATATGCCCGCGGCAAAACAACGCATTATCCTATGCGATAATACGAATAGCCGCAGTATTCAAAATTTGCAGAATTTCTTAAAATCATAAGCGAATTATAACACGGGAGGCAAATACTGTCAAGTTATTCGGTGAAAAAATCCTGCGCGTTGAGTGACTGGCGCGCTTTTTCTATGGCGCGCTTTTCTATGCGCGATATGTATGAGCGCGATATGCCCAGTTTTTTCGCCACTTCCCTCTGCGGCAAGGGCACGCCGTCTTCCAGACCGTAGCGCAGAGTTATTATCGTATATTCGCGCATATTTAAAATATCTTTTAAAAGTTTTACGAATTTTTCGCGCTGGATAGATTGCTCAACCTTGGCAAAAACGCTTTCCTTTTCGGCGACGACGTCCATTATGGTGAGTTCGTTGCCGTCCTTGTCGAACCCCACGGGGTCGGAAAGGGAAAGCAGATTTTTATGCTTTTTACCCGCGCGCAGAAGCATCAATATTTCGTTTTCTATGCACCTTGCGGTGTATGTGGCGAGAGCCGTGCCCTTGCCCTCCTGATAGGTGTTGATAGCCTTTATAAGCCCTATCGAGCCGACCGACATCAGATCGTCGGTATCCGCCGCGCCCGAATACTTTTTGACTATGTGCGCGACCAGCCGCATGTTGTGTTTTACCAGAATATTTTTTGCATCCTTATCGCCCGCGCGTGCGAGAGCCAGGTAACGCTTTTCCTCTTCGGGCGGGAGAGGCTTCGGGAACGCACCCTTGCCCTGCACCACGCCCGTGAAGAAAAAAATCTTGCTCAAAAACAGCCCGATTACATCAAAAAACATAAACTATTTCCCCTTTTTTATCAGTTTAATAGCTTATGAAAAACACTGTTTGTACTATTCAGAAGGACAAATTGTCTTTTTTTGCCTAAATAAAATTTTTTTGCGGACAGCTTTTAAGCATAAAAAATCAGATGCGCATTGCCTTTATAAAAAACAAAGCGCGCGCCGCAAAAATTTGCGGCGCGCGCGTTTTTGTTTTCAGCAACCGAGGAACTCGACGCCTTTAAGCATGACGTCGTTTACCGTATCGTTGACGAGAGAATAAAATATAATTTTGCCGTGGCGTTCGCTCTTGACAATTCCGAGGTTTTTAAGCAGCCTGAGCTGGTGGGAAACCGTCGTCTGATTTATGTCGAGCACGCGCGAAAGGTCGGTTACGCACATTTCTGAAATGGCGAGCGCGGAGAGCATCCTAACCCTCGTCGGGTCGGCAAAAACCGAGAAAAAACACACCACGCTGTCAAGCACGTCCCCTTCGGGTACATACTCGCGCACGAGCTCCGCCGTTCTCCTGTCCAAAAGCATCATATCGCACGTATCCTGCATACTATCACCTCGCTACAGTGATAGTATACACGCTGATATGTCAATGCGTCAATATGATATTTTGGGGCGTTAAGTCGCAAAATATCTTACTTTGTCTTATTTTTCCTCTATGCCCGTAACGGTGTAGCCCGCTTCCTGCACGACGCTTTTAATTTCGTCGTCGGAGACAGGTTCTCTGCTGCGAATTATTGCGCACTTCTTCTTGAGTTTTACTTCCGCCGAAACCACGTTCGACACCGCCGAAAGAGCTTTTTCGACGCGCGAAGCGCAATGCTCGCAGCACATTCCGTCTATTGAAATAATCTTTTTCATATATTTATCTTCCTTTAAAGAATTTTTATTTCTGTATAAAAGCAACCTCAACGCGTTGCAGACCACGAACAGCGACGACAGCGACATGCACGCCGCGGCTATCATGGGATTGAAAGAAAATCCGAAAGCCGCAAACGCGCCCGCAGCGACGGGTATCATTATTACGTTATAAATGAACGCCCAGAACAGATTTTCCTTTATGTTGCGCACCGTGGCTTTACTCAAATCGAAAGCCGTATCGAGCGAGGATATGTCGTCCGAAACGAGCACTACGTCCGCCGAATCTATCGCGACGTCCGTGCCCGAGCCTATGGCTATGCCGACGTCCGCCTGTTTCAATGCGGGGGAATCGTTTATTCCGTCGCCGACCATTGCCACATATCCGCCCACAGACTGCAAATTCGTAACCGAGCGAAGTTTGTCTTCGGGAAGAACCTCTGCGACATAGTCGGTTATGCCTACGCTCGCCGCGACAGAGGCTGCGCACGTTTTGTTGTCGCCCGTAAGCATTGCGACCCTCATGCCCCTGTTTTTGAGCAGTTCGACGGTATGGGCGGCATTTTCTTTGAGCGTATCGGAAACGGCGATGAGCGCCGCAATTTTATCGTCTTCCGCAAGGTACAAAACGGTTTTGCCCTGCGAAGCCAGCTCTTCCGCCGCGGTGGATACCTTTGAAGGAATTTTTATTCCGTTCATCAGAGCCGCGTTGCCCAGTCTGTATTTTTTGCCGTTGCAATCGGATTTTGCGCCCTTGCCGACAATATATTCGAAGTTTTCGACTTGCGCGCCATCGGGGAAATAATCGGTTATGCACTTGGCTATGGGGTGGTTGGAATGCCTCTCTATGCCCGACGCGACGGAAAGAAGATATTTTTCTTCGCCGCCGAATACTTTGACGTCGCTCACCGAAGGTTTGCCCACCGTCAGTGTTGCCGTTTTATCTAGAAGCACGCAGTTTACGTCGCACATTTTTTGCAGCGTTTCGGCATCTTTATACAGAACGCCGAGCGATGCGCCCTTGCCAGTCGCCGTCATTATTGCGACGGGAGTTGCAAGCCCCAGAGCGCACGGGCAGGAAATTACCAGCACCGAAAGGGCGTAAGTTACGCTGTGTTCGGGCACGAATGCGCCGTCTATCGCCAGCCATATTACAAATGTGAGTATTGCGACGACTATGACCGCAGGCACGAATATGCCCGCAATCTTATCGGCAAGTTTCTGAATGGGAGCTTTCGAAGCGCCCGCTTCGCGCACCATTTTTACAATCTTGGAAAGCGTTGTATCGCCGCCGACCTTCTGTGCCCTTACCTTTATAACGCCGCTTTTGTTGAGAGCCGCCGTTGTAATGTCGTCGCCTTCCGTAACTTCGACGGGCAGACTTTCGCCCGTTATAGCCGATTTATCGATAAAAGCGCTGCCGCTTATCACCACGCCGTCAACGGGGACATATTCGCCCTGCTTTACGATTACCGTATCGCCGGGAACGACCTCTGAAACAGAGACCACCCTCTGCTCCCCGTCCACTTCGATTGTTACGTTGTCGGGCGCGAGGGACAAAAGTTTTTCTATCTCGTCGCCCGTTCTGCGCTTTGCCTTCTCCTCCAACCATTTGCCGACATCGACGAGCGCCAAAATCATTGCCGCGCTCTCGAAGTGCAGGTTCATCGCGTTGTGCATTGCGTCTATGCCGAGGAATATAAGCACGGTAAGCCCGACGGAATACGCGAACGACACGCCCGAACCGAGCGCGACGAGCGTATCCATATTGGGAACGCGCTTGAAAAGCGCAACCGCTCCGCGCGAAAAGTACGGATAGTTTACGCCTATAACCGCGGCGGAAATTATGAGCTGATACAGCGCGAACCACCTTTCATTGCCTTTTGACGGGTCGATGAAAAACGGCAAGGGCGCGCCGAACATATGCCCCATGGAAACGTACATCAAAGGCACGAGCAGGCAGACCGAAATTATAAACCTTATGAAGAGTTTTTTCTCCTCCGAGCCCTGTTCGCGGACGACAACTTCCTGTCCAGAATGTATGCCGTAGCCAAGCGAACGGACGGCGGAAAAAATTTCCTCTTCGGAAAGGACGCTTTGGTCGTAGTCTATCTTCATAGTCTTGCCCATGAGGCTGACTTCGACAGAGTTTACGCCCTGAAGTTTGCCCACGGCGCGCTCTATGCCCGACGAACAGGCAGAACACGTCATGCCGCTTATATTATAAGTAGTTACCATATATAATCCTTTAAAACTGAACTGCGGTTTAATTATAGCCGTTAATTCCTATAATGTCAATAGGAATTAACGGCTATATAAAAAAATATGCAGTAAAATTTTGTATGATAACAAAGGTTGCAAAATTACAAACGCCAAAATTTTTCGCGACAAAGGGCTTTGCCGTAAATTTTAAAACCCGTAATGGCGTGAAATTTCAGGTATGACAAAACGGGCGGTGCAATATGCGCCGCCCGTAAGTAGTTTTTTTACTTAAATCAGTTTTTGCTTTCGGCTTTGGAAACAACCTCTTGCTTGTCGTAATAACCGCAGTTAGCGCATACTCTGTGCGCCTGCATCTTTTCGTGACAATGAGGGCATTCTACCAGCGTAGGAGCCTCTGCCTTGTAGTTTGCAAATCTCTTGTTCGTTCTGCTCTTTGACTGTTTTCCCTTGGGTACTGCCATTTTTATCCACCTCTTCTTAATTTATCTTGATTTAATCGGACGCCGCCGAACACTTTTCGCACAGCAGCACCTTTGGCTGACTGAATACGAACGCGTCCTCCACTGCCGGCTGAATATCCAGCTTCGTGCCGTCGTAATAATAATTATCGGCGTCGTTTTTGTCGGTTACAAACAGCGCTTCATAGCTGTACGAAATATTGCAACGCGCGTCTTCAAGGCAATAGGAACACTGACCTTTGAGCGCGTACGATATCGTAAGCGAAACGCCTACGCTGTCGTCTTCGTAAATTTCATAACTTCCGCTCACCTTTATGTTTCCGTCCGCTTCCGAAAACGGAAGAACAATCTTACCTTCGGGCGGGGGACATTCGTAAGCGAAGTCGCCGACGTATTTTCTGAGGGCTATCAGTTTTTTAACTTCAATAATCATAGCCGAACCGACTTAGTCAATTATATTATACGGGCAGAACTTTGTCAACTCATTTTGAAAGCAAAGAAAACTTATTTTTTATATATTCGCATTAAATGAGCGCGAGCGTTTCCCTTGCGATGACGAGTTCTTCGTTTGTGGGAATTACGAGCACTTTAACCTTGCTGCCCTTTGCGGAAATTTCGCGTATAGCGCCCGTATTTTTGCCTTCGTTAGCCTTTTTGTCGAGCTTTACGCCGAGGAATTCAAGTCCCTCGCATACGCCTGCGCGGATTGTGGGGGTATTTTCGCCTATGCCTGCGGTGAAAACTATGCAGTCAAGTCCGCCCATTGCCGCAGCATACGAGCCGACGAACTTCTTCGTCTGATAAGCGAACATATCGAGGGCGAGCTGGCACCTGGTGTTGCCCTGCTCTGCGCCCGCGATGAGGTCTCTGAAATCGCTCGAAACGCCCGAAATGCCCGCAACGCCGCACTCTTTATTGAGGTATGTTACCATATCTGCGGCATTGAGACCCTTCTTGCGCGCGAGGAACTCTACCGCGGAAGCGTCTATGCAGCCCGAACGCGTACCCATCAGAACGCCGTCGAGGGGGGTGAAGCCCATGGAAGTATCTACGCACTTGCCGCCGTCGACTGCCGAAATGGACGAGCCGTTTCCGAGGTGGCAGGTAACGATTTTGAGCTCTTCGGGCTTCTTGCCGAGGTACTTTGCCGCTTCCTGCGAAACGAATTTATGAGACGTGCCGTGAGCGCCGTATTTGCGGACGCCGTAAGCCTTGTAATCTTCGTACTTTATGCCGAACATATATGCCTTTTCGGGCATAGTCTGATGGAAGGACGAATCGAAAACGAGCACCATGGGCGTGCCGGGCATAACGTCCATGCACGCGCGCAGTCCCGTTGCCGCTGCGGGGTTGTGTAAAGGAGCGAGCTCGAAAGTCTTTTCTTCCAAAGTTTTGATGACTTCGGGAGTTACCAGCGTGGGCTTTTTGAAATATTCGCCCGAAGCGACTACTCTGTGTCCAACTGCGCCGATTTCATTCATGGAGGAAATAACGCCCACTTCATCGTCGGTGAGAGCTTTTAAAACGAGCTCAATGGCGATTTTGTGGCTGGGCATGTCCTGTTCGTAAACTTTTTCCTTGCCGTTGCCCTTTGCTTTGAGCACGGAACCCTTTATGCCTATTCTTTCGACGTTACCTTTTGCGAGAACGCCTTCGGTTTCCATGTCGATGAGCTGATATTTTAAAGACGAGCTGCCTGCGTTTACTACGAGTATTTTCATTCTTTTTTTAATTCCCCTTATATTATTCTGCCTGAAGCGCAGTAACTGCAACAGTTGCTACGATGTCTGCCACGTTGCAGCCGCGGGAGAGATCGTTGAGGGGCTTTGCAAAGCCCTGGCAAACGGGACCGATTGCCATGTAGCCGCCGAAGCGCTGGGCAATCTTGTAACCTATGTTGCCTGCGTTGATGTTGGGGAAGATAAATACGTTTGCGTGTCCCGCAACTGCCGAACCGGGAGCCTTGAGCTGTCCTACTTCGGGAGCGACTGCCGCGTCGAACTGGAATTCGCCGTCGAGCGCGAGGTCGGGAGCCATCTGCTTTGCAAGCGCGGTTGCTTCCTGCATCTTGGGAACGGACTTGAAGTATTTATCGTCGTTGCCGCTGCCCTTCGTGGAGAACGAAAGCATTGCAACTCTGGGTTCGAGACCTGCGATAGCCTTTGCCGTCTTTGCGGAAGATACCGCAATGTCTGCAAGCTGCTGTGCGTCGGGTTCGATGTTTATTGCGCAGTCTGCAAAAACTGCAACTCCGTCGGGATTGTAAGGGTTAGCCGAACCTTCGGGAGCTATCATTATAAAGCAGCTCGAAACCGTCTTGATGCCGAGCGCGGTCTTTACGACCTGAAGTCCGGGACGGAGCGTGTTTGCCGTGGAATGGCATGCGCCCGAAACATAACCGTCAACGTCGCCTGCTTTGAGCATGAGCGCGCCGAACATAGTTCTGTCCTTTGCCTGCTTCAACGCTTCTTCCTGCGTCATGCCCTTTGCCTTTCTCGCTTCATATAAAATGTCGGCATAGACTGCCGTCTTTTCCGAAGTCAGCGGGTCGATGAGCGTTATGCCCGTAAGGTCAACTTCGGGAGCTACCTTTTTGCACTCCTCTTCGTTGCCTATAAGAACTATTTTAGCAATTCCCTGTTTTGTAATTTCAGCGGCTGCCTGAACAACTCGCTTGTCCTCGCCCTCGCAAAGCACAATCGTTTTGTTGAGTTTTGCGGCTTTAGCCTTGATTTCGTCAAGTAACGACATATCTAATTCTCCTTAAAACGCTTTATTTATCCGCCGCCATAGTGTATAATAATTGCGACGATTTTTTAACATTGTTATTATAAAACATTTTTTTTATATTGTAAAGATAATAATGGAAATTTGTGCGATTATTTGCGAATTTAATCCCTTTCACAACGGGCACGCCTACCTTATTGACAAAATAAAAGCCCAAGGAAAGTTTGACGGGGTGCTCTGCATAATGAGCGGAAGTTTCACCCAGCGCGGCGACATTGCCGTAAACGACAAATTCACGCGGGCATGCCACGCAGTGAAGGGCGGTGCGGACTGCGTCATAGAGCTTCCCGCCCCCTTTGCCGTCGCGCCCGCGCAGATATTTGCCGAGGGCGCAATAAAGCTGCTGACTTCCATTCCCGCCGTAAAAGCCATTGCATTCGGCTGCGAGAAAAAGACAGATTTTATGCGCGCCGCGCGCATAATGAGCGACGAAAGCGGCAAATTCCGCGAAAGGCTGAACTACTTTCTCGCACAGGGCGAAAGCTATGCAAAGAGCTATTCCCGCGCTTTTTGCGAAGTGAGCGGAGAGGATGTTTCAGGTTCGCCAAACAACATTTTAGCCGCAGAATATGCAAAAGCCGCGCTCAGATACCGACCCGATCTGCACCTTTTCCCCGTAGAGCGCGTGGGCGGCGGTTACAACGACACCGAAATTTATGAAAAATTTTCTTCTGCGAGCGCGATACGCGCCCACCTCGGCGAGGAAGGCGCAAAAATCTGTCTGCCCGAATATTCCGCGGCGGACCTGCCCGTAAGCGACAGCTTTGTAGACCGCTGGAACGACATTATGTCTTACGCCCTGGCGCGCGCGACGACGGAGCAACTGATAAAAATTTTCGGCTGCGGCGAAGGGTTGGAAAACAAACTCAAAAGTCTTTGCACTCTGCCCGCCGATGAGATTATAAGCAAAGCGACGTCCAGAAGGTATCCCTCGTCGCGCATAAAGAGAATTCTTGCCGCCAACGCGCTCGCTCTTTACGCCGACGACGCGCGGGCAATGCTCGACGGGGCGGGATACATAAAGCCGCTCGCCGTAAAAGAAGACAGGTGCGACGAAATGTTTAAAGAACTTTCTTCGTCCCGCTTCCCCGTAATCGTAAAACAGCGCGACGTTCAGTCGCTCGACGACATCTCGTTAAAAATGTACAGGCGCACCCTCTTCGCCGACGACGTGAGAGCCGTTGCGACGGGCGAACGCGTTTACGACTTTACTCTGAAAAAGGTATAACCGCCGAAAAAATTTTTTCAACTTAAATGTGCAAAATAACTTACGCCGCCGCGCAGATTTCTCTGCGCGGCGGCGAATTTTTTATTTGAAATTTTCAGCAGATTTCTGCGCGGATACGGCGCAGAGCAGATTTTTCGAGACGAGAAACCTGCGCCTGGGATATTCCTACCTGACCAGAAATTTCGGTCTGGGTCTTGCCCTCGAAATAGCGCAACAGCACAATGCTTTTTTCCCTGCCGTCCAGCTTGGAAATCGCCTCGTACAGCGCGGCTTTTTCCGTCCACGCCTCGTCGTTGTTCTTCTGGTCGAAGATCTGATCGACCAAAAGAAGTTCGTCGCCCGACTTGTTATAGACGGGGTCGTAGAGCGAAACGGGGTCGGATATCGCGTCGAGGGCATATGCAACCTCCGACACGGCTATATTCATCTTGCCTGCGATTTTGTCGTAGGTTACGTTTTCGTCGTCGGCTTCGAGCTCTTCCCTTACTTTGAGTATTTTATAAGCCGTATCCCTTATAGAGCGGGACACGCGCAGGCTGTTGCCGTCGCGCAGGTATCTTTTTATTTCACCCATTATCATGGGCACGGCGTAGGTCGAAAAACGCACGCCGACGTTTATATCGAAATTGTCTATCGCCTTTATAAGCCCCACGCAGCCCGCCTGAAAGACGTCGTCCGCATTGGCATTTTTTGCCCAGAACCTTCTTACGAGCGACAGCACAAGGCGCATATTGCCTATCGTGAATTTTTCCCTCGCCTCTTCGTCGCCCGCCTTGAGGCGGCGCATGAGCTCGTCCTGCTCCGCCGCGCTCAGCTTGGGAAGCCCTGACGTATCCACTCCGCAAATGACAACTTTTTGTAACATAACGCACCTCCTATGTAGAAAAGAAAAAAGCGCGCATTCTGCAAAAAGTCGGTTTAAATTCAAATGCGGTTACGGTAAACTTAAAAGCGGTTACGGTAAAACAGTTAAAAATTATGTGCCGCGGAGATTATATGCGGCGACTTATGTCCTTTTTGAGTTTTACTATTATCTTTTTTTCGAGGCGGGATATGTAACTTTGCGAAATGCCGAGGCTATCCGCCACGTCCTTCTGCGTCATCTCCTCGCCGCCGTCAAGCCCGAAGCGCATGCGCATTATTTTCTGCTCGCGCGGAGAAAGGCGGGACAGCGAAGCCTTTAAAAGCTCCCTTTCCACTCCGCCCTCGATATCCGAATAGACGCTGTCGGCGTCCGTGCCCATGACGTCGGACAAAAGCAGCTCGTTGCCCTCCCAGTCGGTATTCAAAGGCTCGTCGAAGGAAACTTCCTGTCTCAGACGCGACATTCTGCGAAGATACATTAAAATTTCGTTTTCGATACAGCGCGAGGCATATGTGGCGAGCTTTATGTTTTTATCCGCCCTGAAAGAATTGATTGCCTTTATAAGCCCTATCGTGCCCACCGAAACGAGGTCGTCGCCGTCCGCTCCCGAACCTTCGAACTTCTTTGCGATATAGACGACCAGCCTTAAATTGTGCTCTACAAGTTCGTTGCGCGCCTTGCTGTCGCCGCCTTCGAGAAGTTCTATCGCCTCCCTCTCCTCCTCGCCCGAAAGGGGCAAGGGCAGCGCTTCGGTGCCGCAGATGTAGTCGAGCGTGTTTTCGCCGAAAATGGAACGTAAAATTTTTTTGAGAAAATCGAGCATCATTCTGCCTCCGCAATGTCGGGGTGCAGCACCGCGCGCCCTCCCGCCGAGGGAGAAACGCCGAAAAGCACTCCGCGTAAAGTGATAACCTTTTCTCCGTAGTCTATTTCAAGTTTATCGGCGGTAAATACGGGCAGTTTTCCTTTGCCTGCCACAGTATGTACAAAGACGTAACTTTTTATTCCGTCCACGTCCACTATCTTTTTTGCGTCGGCTTCAGAAATTACGCTGACGGGACAGCCCATGCGGTAAACTTTATTGCCGCTGTCGAAAAATCCAGGCAGATCAATATGCCGTTGACCCGCATATATTCGGCAGGCAACCGCAGTTTTAGCCCTTTTTGAAATGAATTTTGAAGCTATCTTTTTTACGGCTAGAACAAGCGCCAACGCGGCAAAAAGCGGTATTCCCACGGGGACGGAAGAGAGAATTGTCCCCCCGCCCTCCGAATATTTTACGCCCGTGAGCGAAAATATTGCGATAAGTCCGCCGCCGAGGGCAAACGTAAGAGCAGAGAACGCCGCGGTAAATTTAAGATATGCTTTAAAACTTTTAAATATGCCTGCCGCGGCGCACAGCGCCGCGCCCGCGGCGAGCTTTATTACGGTTGCAAGCCAGCCGCCAAGCCCGAAGAGAGGGAACGCGACGGCAAAACATGCCCCGAGCACCGAAGCTATGCTTATGCGCCACAGCCCCGCCCTGTTTTTTGTAATCGCCTTCGCCGCAAACAGCAGACAGAAGTCCATGCAGAAATTTTCGGCGAGAGCGTACTCGATGTAAACCTGCATTGCGGGAAGTATTATATACCCTGACATATGTCGGAAAATGTAAAAAAACGGCGCATTATAAATTAATGCGTCGTTTATCGCTGTATTGCCGAATTACAAAATAAAGTTGTCAGAATGGCATTTCGTCCAGAATACTTTCTATCTCGCCTTTGGATTTGCAGGCAAAAAGCCTCAACTTAAAATATGCTGCGCCCTGCATGCCTTTGGAGTAGAACGCCAGCATTTTGCGCATATAGACGGTAGCAAATCGCTCGTCGAAGGTTGAAAAAGTATCTTCAAGCTGGCGACGGATATATGCCTTTTTATCGGATATTTTTCTTCCCGTTATCTCGGCAAAGATAAACGGATTGCTGAGCGCGGCGCGCGCTACGGCTATTCCGTCCGCACCCGTTTCCGACATAAGTTTTTCTGCGTCCGCCACACTGAATACTCCGCCGTTGGCAATAACGGGGATATCGACAGCCGCCTTTGCCTGCGCTATCTGGTAAAAATCCACTTCGCCCGAATAAATTTTATCGCGCGTCCTGCCGTGAATAGTTATCATGTCCGCGCCGGCGTCGCGCATCGCGACGGCGAAATCGCGCGTTACGATATGCTGCGCGTCTGTACCCGTCCTGAATTTGACCGAAATAATTTTGCCCGATTTTTTACATTCCGAAACTATCTTCTGTGCGCGGGGAATGTCGCCAAGAAGCGCGCTTCCCTCTCCGTTTTTATAAATTTTAGGCATGGGACAGCCCATGTTTATGTCTATAAGGTCGAAGGGCGCGAGTTCGCTGCTTTCGCATGCCGTGCGCATATAATACGGGTCTCCGCCAAAAATCTGAACGGCCTTTATGCCGTCGTACTCGGGGTCGAGAAGGAGAAGTTCCTTGGTATTTCTGCTGTCGTAACACAGCCCCTTTGCGCTGACCATTTCGGTAAAGGTTAGACCTGCACCCAGCTCTGCGCACATGCTTCTGAAAACGCAGTTGGTATATCCCGCAAGGGGCGCCAAAAACACATTGTTGGGCGCGACGAGATTGCCTATTTTAATCTTTTTTAGTTGCATTTTTAGCCTGTAACCAATACCAGTCGTATTCCTCGTCGCAGAGGTCGTTTACATCCTTTCCTTCGGAAAGAATTATATTTTCGAACGCTTCGAAGCGCCTTATGAACTTATCCGTTGCCTCGGCGAGAACCTGTTCGCAGTCCACGCCCGCAAGGCGGCAGGTGTTGACCGCCGAAAAAAGAAGGTCGCCCGCTTCCTCCGCCACTGCGTCCTTGTCGCCTTTGCGCAGAGCTCTCAAAAGCTCCGCCGCTTCCTCGCCCATTTTTTCTGCGGCGGAAATTGCCGAAATAAAGTCCATTCCGCTCTTTGCCGCGCGCTTGCCCACCTTCTGGGCGCGCATGCAGGCGGGAAAATTGTTGGGAACGGCTTTAAGACTTTCGGTGTATGTAGTCTGATGTTTTTCCTTCATCTTGTTCTTTTCCCATACGCCGAGGGCAGAGTTTTCGTCCTCCGCCTTGTCCCCGCCGAAAATGTGAGAGTGGCGGAAAATAAGTTTTTTGACAACGCGGCTTATTACGTCAGTCGAATTGAACGCGCCCTGTTCGTTCTTCATCACGGCGTGAAAAGCCGCCTGCAAAAGGACGTCGCCGCACTCTTCTTCTATACCGTCGTCGTCGCCGCGGTTGATTGCGTCGACGAGTTCGTATGCTTCCTCTATCATATTCTGCTTTATGCTCTCGTTGGTCTGCGCTCTGTCCCACGGACAGCCGCCGGGAGCGCGCAGAAGTTTTATCATGTTTTCGAGGTCGGAATAGTCGTACCTGTCCTTTTCGAGGAAAGTCGCCTCTTCGACAGCTACGGCGCAATCGGCGCCGTATTCCTTCATGCGGTCGATTTCGTAAATTTTTATCTTTTTCGCTCCGCCCACGCTGACGAACGTGCAGCAAGTTTCCTCGCCGAAGAGATCGGAAAGTTTTTGCTTTACAACCCCGGCAAGGTAAAAATCGTCAATGTCGTAAACGACTGCGGCGGGACAGCTTTTAAGCTCGTCCACCGCATATGCCGAAAGCGCGGTAACGGCAAAACTTTTGAGCCTTGCCGCATCGCGCGCGTAAGATATTTTTGAAACGCCCTCAAAAACCTGAGTATCTTTATGAGACGAAAGTATAATTTTGCACGCTTCGTCCTCGCAGACGGCACCGTCCACGCAATAGACGACGGGCGAAAGTTTTGCCGCCGAAGTAATTTTTTTTGCAAGATTTTTATTCAGCGTGTCAAAATTGCGGGAATGAGAGAAAACCTCGTCGAGATATTCCACATCGTATTTTGCAATCTGACCGTAAGCCGCTCCGCGCGAAGTGCGCGCAAAAATCTTCTGCGCGCCGCCAAGAGCTCGTTCAGCCGACAGCGTCATATCGCCGTCTTTTACTCCAAGTCCTATTAAGGTTATTTTCATTTGCAGTACCTCTTACTTTAATAATATACCAAAGATTGAGCAAAACCGCAACAAAATAACATATATTTGCCGCTACGGCCGCCCCGCACACCGAAAGCGGGGTAAAAGCGGCGAGCAACGCCGACACAATTACCCTTAAAACAGATGTCAGCCACTGCGTCGCCGTTCCGCAGAGCGGCTTGCCGAGCGACGTAAGGCAGGCGGACGAAGTCTGCACGAGCGAAAGCGTTACCGCATTGACGCTCATTATTCTGACCAGAGTGATTAAAAGGCTTCTTTCGGCAGAAGTGAGCGAGCCGAAAACGATATCTGCGGCGAGGGGCGCAAATACATACAGCGCGACGGCGCAGGGCGCGGAAACTGCCAGAGTGATCATAAGCGAACGCCTTACGCAAGCCTTTGCCTCGTCCATTTTTCCGCTCTGCGCAAGCGGAGAAATTTTAGGCACGCCCGCCGCGGCGAGACCGTAGGTCAATGACACGGGAAGATTTATCAATGTCATCGCACAGCCCGAAAATACGCCCCACAGCGAAGTTGCGTTGTCGACGGCACCGCGGAGTATCCACACAAGCACTATACTTTCGGCTAGCTGGCTTAAAGGCATTGCCATCGCGGTGAATGTGAGAGGGATTGTATATCTTAAAATGGGTCGGTAGTAATCGGCGGGACGGAAATACAGCGGGGCTCTGCCCCTTTCCGAACGGAAATACAGCACGGCCGCAAAACATGCGGACAACACCTCGGAAAGGGTAACCGCAAGCACTGCCGCCGCGACGGCGCGGGAAGGATTGCCGCGGAAAATATAGCAAAGCACTACGCCCGCCGCAACTTTTACGACTTGTTCTGCAACCTCGGTAACAGCCGTGGGCGTCATATTGCCTCTGCCCTGAAAATATCCGCGCACGACTGAAATTATCGAAACGAAAAAAACCGAAGGCGCTAAAAGTTTACAGCACAGCTCTACCGCGGGTTCGCCCTGCGCCGCCGCGAGAGGCGCGGAGAGCATGAACATCAGAAGCGAGCCCGCAAGCCCGAACGCGCCGTAAAGCCTTATTGCCGAACGTTCGGCAAAACGGCATTGCCCCGAGGATATTACGCGGGCAATGCCCGTAGGTATGCCGCTTGCGGACACGGTTAAAAGTATGCAGTAAAGCGGATATACCATTTGATATATGCCCATTCCCCCGCCGCCGAGAAAGGCTAAAAGAGGTATGCGATAGACCGCGCCGAGCAGCTTGGAGATAAAGCCGCCCGCAGAAATTATAAGCGCGCCCTTTAAATAAGTCTGCCCCTTTGCAGGTTTGAAAATTTTTTTCATTCGAACTGATTGGCAAGAATGGTTGCGGAAAGCTGGGCGAGCTTGCACGCGCCCGCCTCCATCTTTGCGCCCTGTTCGCTGGATATGAGCGCCACGGCGCCGAGGCAGTCGCCGCCGCTGACGATGGGAACTATTACCTGCGCCGTAATCGAGCAGTCGCCCTCATCCGTTATAGGGACTATGTCGCCCCCTTCTGCGGCATTGGCTACGTAGCTCTTCCTTTCAAGCAGAATGCGGTCGAGCTTTTTAGATATCGTCTTGCCCGAAACCTCCCTCTTTCCGCTTCCCGAAGCGCATATGACCTCGTCCGTGTCGCAAATCAGCGCGAGGTGCCCCGACAGATCGTTCAGGCTCTTTGCCGTGCCGCTCGAAAACTGTCCGAGCGAAGCTATCGGCGAATATTTTTTGAGCATGAGCTCGTCGCGGTCGGTGAAAATTTCGAGCGGGTCGCCCGATTTAAGGCGCAGCGTGGAGCGTATTTCCTTGGGAATGACCACTCTGCCCAGTTCATCTATTCTTCTGACTATTCCGGTTGCTTTCATAAATTCTCCTTTAATTTACATTTATAGAAAAAGTATGTGAAAGCGGCAAAAGTTTATACTTATAACCTTGATACTGAAAATAAGTTTGAATTTGCACTATAAAGCCGCCCGCGCAGTTTCCTGCGCGGGCGGCTTTAAACGATAAAAATATTTGATTTTGCAGACAATATTATGCCGCGGTGAGCGATGACGGAACGGATATCAGCCCCGTAACATATACCTTTATTTCAAAGCTGTAAGACTTGCCGTATTCCGTCCTTACGCCCGAAAGCACTTTTTCGCCCGACAATGTGGAAGAGACTATCTTCCACTCCTGAGAGGGATTGATGTAAAAGGTAAAATTGAAAGTTCCCGTCTGCGAAGAATTGCATACGGTGCTAGCCTCAGAGCCGTTTTCATCGTACCAAAAAAGCGTGCAACTGCCGTCAACCTGCGAAAAACAGCTGTCGTTTATTGTGATATCCAGGCGGCATTTACTTATCCAATGAGCATAAAGAGTAACGCTGTCCGCCACATCCGCCGCCTGCAACAGCGTACAGTCTTCGCCTATTTTCTGACCTCCGTCGGGGCTTGTGTACCACCCGTCGAAGGCGTACCGGCAGCGCGCGTCGAAGTCGTAAGCCGAGCAAACGCCCACATCGGGGACATAACTTTGAGCAAGGCTTTGCGATACTTTTTCGTCCGCGACATTTAAATCGCTGTACCCGTCGGCGGAATTGTTTATATCGAACGAAACGTTTATATATTCGCCGCCGTTATATTCGAAACCCACGACGTCAACGACGGGTATTATCCACTGTGCCGCGGCAAAAGATACTGCCGCCGCCGAAACGACCGCAGCCGCGAACGCGACAAGAGCTTTACGCAACGCCTTACCCCCTTTTTTTGTTTAATTTTAGCACAGAAAAACGATTATTTCAACAATTTTAATACAAAAATGTTCAATCTGACGCATAAAAACGCGCGCGGGTTTTAAACCCGCGCGCGTAAACTAATTAAGCAAAAATATTTTATTTTTCTGCGCTTTCTTCCTGCGAAGAGCCGTCTTCGGCGCAGCAGACGGCGTCGCCTTCTTCGGGGCAGGTTTCAGCCGCTCTGACTGCGCTTCTGCGCGAAAACAGAGTAAACCAGATGATGACCATGCCGACGACAAACGAAACCGCATCGGCGATGGGTGCGGACAGGAGCGCGCCGTCCAGCCCCATTCCGAGGGGAAGAAGCAATACGAGAGGGACGCTTAATACAAAATCTCTCAGAAGAGAAAGCGCCATTGACAGCACGGGCTTGCCGAGAGCCTGAAGGAAAATGCTCGTAGCTTTCTGTATGCAGCATAAAATTATCGTGCCGAGATATATGCGGAAAGCGAGCGCGGCAAATTTGAGATAGAGCTCGTCGCCGCTGCCGAATATCTTTATTATGGGAACGGGGAAACACTCAAAGCAAATAAACGCGATGACGCCAATTATTGCTTCGGCGACAAACATTATTTTATAAAGTTTTTTAACCCTGTCGATGTTGCCCGCGCCGTAGTTATAACCTATTATAGGCTGCGCGCCCGCGGCTATGCCCACGACGAAAGCTATTACTATCTGGAACACCTTCATTACTATGCCGAGCACGGTAAGGGGGATATCTTCGCCGTATTCTGTCTGTGCGCCGTAAATTATGAGCGTGTTGTTCATGCAAGCCATTATTACAACTATGGAAAGCTGCGTTAAAAAACTGCTTATGCCGAGCGTGCAAACCTTTAAAAGCAACTTAAACTGAGGGCGGAAGCTCGAAGCCTTTAATTTGAACGTGCGCGTTCTGAAAAGATATATGACGGCGAGCACTGCGGAAACGATCTGTCCCGCGACAGTTGCGAGGGCGGCACCCACTACTCCCCAATGAAGCACAAAGATTGCTATCGGGTCGAGAATTATATTCATAACGCAGCCGACAGAAATTGTTATAAGCGCAAATGCGGGACTGCCGTCAGCCCTTATAACAGAGTTCATTGCGTTCGCAAAGATATAAAAAGGCAGACCTATAAGAATATAATCGAAATAATCCCTTGCATACCCTATATTGCCCTGCGTTGCGCCGAACGCCCAGAGGACGGGCTCTTTTATGAACACGAAAAGCACGGTTATAACTATGCTTATTATAATGGTAGCCGAAATTGCGTTAGCGACAGAGCGGTGCGCCCCCTCTTTATCGCCCCTGCCCTGACAAAGGCTTAAAAAAGCCGCACAGCCGTCGCCTATCAGCAGCGCAAACGCGAGCGCTATTACCGTTATGGGGAACACTACGTTCGTAGCGCCGTTGGCAAGGTAGTTTATGCCGTTGCCGATGAAAATCTGGTCCACAAGGTTGTAAAGCGATGCGACAAGCAGCGAAAGTATGCAGGGCACAGAAAACTTGAGCATGAGTTTGCCCAGTCTTTCGCGTCCGAAATAAGAATTTTCCGAATGTTCCATATTCTCTCCTTTAACCAAAAAATTTCTGCCGTTTGCAGATTAAAACACGAAAAAAGCCTGTGAGCGACGCCCTCGCTCACAGGCTACAGCAATATGCATTTTAACAGATTAAAATTTTTTTCGTAAGTGTTTTGAAGCACTTTTTTTTAATTTTTTTATATTTTTTTTGCAATCAGCACTTTTTGACCGCAAAAAATAAGCAAAACTATAAAAATTTACACCCTCATTTACGGCACAGAATTTTTGCCTTTACGGGATAAATGCTGTCGTCGGTGCGGATAATCTGACCTATGCGGTCCGCTTCGATAACGCCCTTTCTGGGATTTTTGACGGATAAAATTTCGCCCTTGACGTCGGCGCGGACATCGCTGTACTCAAAGGCGAGGTCGCAATTTTCCATAGTGCAGTTTATCAGTTTAAGATTTTTGCAGTAACAAAGGGGCTGCGTGCCCTTTATGTGGCAGTTGATGAAAGTAAGCCCGTCCGAATACCAGCCGAGGTACTCTCCCGCCACGACGCTGTCAGTAACGGTAACGTTCTTAGCGTGCCAGAAAGCGTCCTTTGTGTCGAGCGAAGAATGGGAAATATGTAAATTGCGAGTATATTGAAAGGAATATTTTCCGCTGAATTTCAATCCCTTTGCGGTGAGGTTGCGGCACTCGAAAAAGCCGTATTCCGAGTTTACCTCGGTATCCTCTATATTTATATTTCTGCTGCGCCAACAGAATTCGGGAGAATTGACTGTATCCGAGCGAAGGTAAATATCCCTGCATTCGCGCAGAGCTTTTATTCCGTCCATGCGGCTGTCGGTAATATCGACGTTTTTATCGTACCACAGCGCCGCGCGACAATTTGTTGTAAGTTCGCCGCCAGAAATTTTCAGCCCGTCGATATGCCAGAAGGGATATCTAAGGTTCATGTAGCAGTCCTTGACGACTATATTTTTACATTCTTTGAGCGCCGACTCGCCGTCTTCTTCGCCGTCGAATTTACAATTTTCAAGGCAGAGATCGTGCGAATTATAAAGCGCGCGCTCCTCGCCAAATCTTTGGTTTTTTATGGTTTTCATTTGCTCCTCTCACACGGCGCAAGCACGTTATGATTGCGCCTCACATGTACATATATTAAAAATATAAACCGAATATTTTAAGTTGTAACAGATTTAAGCGCGATATTTTTACGGTTAATTATTATTTTTTTAACGGACGAAGGCAATTTCGCTATTGACCTGCAAAAAGGACGACAGCGGTCTTTTAATTTAAGCGGCAGTTTCGAAGTAGCGCTTATACTATTGCCTCTCTATTGCCTTTTAAAAGATATAAAAATGCAGGCGGCTTAAGCCGTCTGCATTTTTATTGGCTTTAGCAGATAAAAAAGCTACCCTTCCTTATTTGCTAAATATTTGTTGTTCCACTGTCTGTTGTTCTATTGAAAAATAAATTCATCTTCTTGCATCCTACCAAAAGAATTAAGATAACATATCTACAATCAGGGACAATTTAAGGAAACCTAATTGCTGCGCGCGATGGAGAGATATTCTTCATCTGTCAGCCCCGGAGCTACAGTATTACGAAATTCTTTCACGAGCAGATGGCTTTCATCATATTTTTCACCAAGCTCATGTTTCAGATAAGCACGAAAGAGGTCAGTAAAGGCAGAGATGCAAGCCTCTGCGCTGTCGTAACCGTTTTCTCCAAAGGTTACGGGAGAAGTATTGTCTGGTGCTTCACACCACTTTCCTTTCCATTTTGCAAAAACCTGTGTATGCGTGCGATGCAGTTCAGGGGAGCGGTATTCAAGGAAAACGCATTTATATTCTATACCGTTTCTTTCGCACCAAAGGCGGATAAGCTCCGCTATTTCCCAACACCAACCGCAGTTGTTGCACACGACCTGTTCTGGGGAGGAAAAGCAGTATGGTGCCCCGTTTTGATCAGCACAATTGTCCGCAGGAGAGATACGGTGAATGACACCCTCAACATCCATATATCCGTAATTTATATCGCGGACATATCCAAAAAATTCGTCGGCAGGAAGCCGCAATACATCGTTCAGTGATTTCATTCTATCCCTCCTTTGCGCCATGGCACTTTTATTATAATTTTTTTTGATATTTTAGCAAGTAAAAAAGTACTCTTGCATAATATTCTCGTATACAGCCAAAAAAGAAAATTCATAGAGACTATTCTAATCGGACGAACATCCCGAAGAAATCTCGCTAAAAAATAATACGAACTCCGTTTGAGAGTTCGTATAAGTTCGCGTATGGGGCACACAACAGGAGTTTCCGTTTAAGCACGGAGCACGGAAAACAGCGGGTGTCCGCTGTTTAGTCGGCGATGGATTGTGCCGGCTTCCCTCCCCTCAACTCCTGTATTTTCGTATATAAAAAACATAGCACAGAATTTTTTCTGTGCTATGTTTTTGGCGGAAGGTGAGGGATTCGAACCCCCGGAAGCTCTCACTTCAACGGTTTTCAAGACCGCCGCCATCGACCACTCAGCCAACCTTCCATTGTTTTGCCCGCAGGGCTATATTAGCCCCAACAAAGCTATATTATTCTAACAAACCTTGATGGCGTTGTCAACTCATTTGAAAAAATGTTGCACTTATTAATAAAAATACAGCGCAGGCGGTATTACCCTCCTGCGCGCTAATTTTAAATTCCGTGTCTGCGCTCGTAACGCACAAAGAAATATGCCGCGCATACGCCCGCAACAAAAAGCGCTATGCCTAAGACGAGTTCCCACCACATAAATGTAGTATTCCAGCCCGCATAGACGGCGTTTACTTCGGAATTGTAGAACATCGTTACCACAGAACCGAGCGAAAGTCCCGCAACTGTAAAAAAGGTTGCCGCGCGGCGCTTTTCTATGAGCTTGCTCATACCCTTTGATACGGTCAACAGTCCGAGAATGAACCCGACGGCAAGGCAGGCATAGACGATGAAAATCTGAGGATTTTCGCCCCAGTAGGATACGGAAACAGAGTTGAGCAGCGGCGTGAAATAGCCGAGCATCATGAGGACGGCTGTTGCGCTCAATCCCGGCACCAACTGGGTTATCGCTATGACGTAACCTATTAATACAAAGAGTAAATAATGATAGAACTGCGCGTTTTCAAGCACCTGTTCGCCCGTGGCGATGTTGCAAGACACCACAGAAAGAATTATCGGAAGCGCAAGCCCCGCGAGAAAGAGCAATGCTCTGGGAAGGGTTATTTTTTCGCCTTTGAACTGGTCGGTTACGGCGGGGAACGCCCCGAGCATTAAACCTGCAAACAGCGCGACTATTGCAAAGGGAATGAGCTCCATAAGGTACTGCACGCCGAGAAAGCCGACGACGAGACCTATAACCGCGCCTATAATTATGGGCACAAGGAATTTTGCGCACCTTTTGAACTCTTTTAAGATATTTCCGAAAGCGTACAGAAGTTTTTCGTACAATCTGAAAATTATTGCAACGGCAGAGCCGCTTACCCCCGGCACAATGACGGCGAGCCCTATGAAGACGCCCAGAAGCCCGCCCTTGCAGACTTCGCGCTTATCTTTATATTCCAAAGACACCTGCTCATCTTTGCGCTCTGACGCAGGGCAATTTTCTGTATTCTCATTTTCGGGCATTTTGTCTTCGTCCATTGTCGGCACCTCACATTTACTATTAATAATAAGCTGATGCTTGTAAATATTACCATACGGCGACAAAAAAGGCAAGCGATTGCCTGCCTTATGACATTTTGGCTTATTCCGCCTCTCCGCCATGAACTGAAAAACCTTCTTCCGCAAACGCCGACGCGTTGCCGAGCGACGAACCGTAAATTTTTCCGCCCTTTTTGCAATCGATATAAAGCGTTATTAAAAATACAGCTATGCCTATGAGCGTTACGACGATATCCATCATGGTATCGGTCATGGGATTGAGCCCGTTTGCGACGCGGTATTTCCACAGCTGCGCATCCCCGCCGAATATGCAGTCGGTGGTGAATTCAAAGACCTCCCAAAGGGCGGCGACGCCGAGCACGGAGAGCGTTACGAGCGCACATATGCCCGTTTTACTCAGGTTTTTGCCTCCCCAGCGAAGCATGAAAAAATAAATCAGCTGCGCGCACCAGAGCCCAAAAAACGCATGTAAAATTTTATCGTAATAAGGGATGTATCCGTAGGCGTCAAGCGCCGTTCCGAGATCAACGGAAATTATAATGTGAAAGGCTATCGTTGCGTTTATAAAGTAAGGCACCTTGACGTGCGCCCATTTTTCGAGCGCGGGAAAAATGAGAGGTATTAGCGCGCAGACGGGTATCTGAAGATAGACGAGCGGTCTGTAAACTTCCGAAACAACGGGATGAAAAACAGCCGCTATTATGCCCATTACAACGCATGCGCCGAACGGCAACCATTTAATAAAAGCGGCTTTTGCCGAGCCGAGGGTCATTTTGTTCATTAAACTCCTTGACGCCGCACGTTTACATGAGCGGCGAAACAAACCTTAAAAGAGCAATCGCTATCGTGCGCAACAGTCCGTTTTTGCCCGCCTTTGCGGGTGCGTCGCAATCGCCGAACGTGCGCTCGAAGTCCGAAAGAATATCATATATCACAGAAGTATCGTCTGTAAGCACACCGTTTTCGAACTGCTGATAGAATGAGCGCATATCGAAATTTACCGTTCCCACGACGGCGCAGCTTTCGGTGAGGACGAGTTTGCTGTGCACGAAAGAATCGCGCAGGTAATAAATTTTGACGCCGTATTTAATAAGTTTTTCGGCATTGTCGCGCGTTACGAGATAGACGTACAATTTATCGGGAACGGACGGAAGTATTATTCTCACGTCCACCCCGGAAAGCGCTTTATTGACAAGCGCCTGCATTATGCTGTCATCGGGGATGAAATAGGGCGTCATTATATAAAGCCGCTTTTTAGCGGAATATATTACGCTTTCGAACACGTTTTTGCATATTGCGGGTCCGTATTCGGGTCCGTCAACATAGGGCACGACCGTGTAAGGTCGGTATTGCTGTCTGTAATGACCGAAAAAAGGCGCATAGTCCGAATGCTTTCTCGTTATGAACTCCCACTGTCTCAAAAAGAACAGCGTCATTGCGTCTATCGCCTCTCCCTCCAGCCTCAGCCCCGTATCCTTCCAGTAGCCGTGCATATGCTTTTCGTTGATATACTCGTCGGCGATATTGCTGCCGCCCGTGTAAGCGATTTTACCGTCTATCACTATTATTTTGCGGTGATCGCGGTAATTTAATGCAAAGGTAAAGCGGGATAAAAGCCTGTTGAACACTTTTATCTGCGCTCCACTTTCGCGCATGCGTTTGCGCGCGGCGTGAGAAAAAGCTCGGCTTCCGACGTCATCGTAAATAATGCGCACGTCCACGCCCTGCTCCGCCTTTTTGCCGAGCACGTCCCATATGCGGTTGAGAAGAACGCCGTCCGCGATTGCGTAATATTCTATGAACACAAATTTTTCGGCAGTTTTAAGGCTTTCTATGACGTCGTCAAAAAGCTGCGCGCCCGAAGGGAAATACTGCAAAGCCGTATTCGTGTATGGCGCAAAACCGCCTGCGCGGTTGAGATAGGAGCACATCTGCCTAACGTCGTCGGACGCGTTGACGGGCTGATATTGCGGCACGAACGCCTTGCTGCGCTCGAAAATTTTTGCATGTCTGCGGCGGGCGCGGGCGTACATATATTTGTCGTTCGACATGAAATATACGATAAACCCGAAGAAGAAGAAAACGAGAATGAAGAGCACCCACACCGCTTTCGCCTGATTGTTTCTGTGCGAGGAAAGGACGGAAAACGCCGTAAAGACGCTTATTGCCATGAGGAACAACAGATACCACCTGAGCGCGAGCGCGGGCAGAGTGCTGAGCCCTATTATTATGCCCAGTTGCAGCAGCACTATGAATGCCGTGAGCATGGTTTTGACTATGCTGACGTTGTTGTGCTCCGTGCGGATTTTTACCACCTTGTCCTCGGTGAAGCGCTGACGGCGACGGCGGGATTTGTCCTCGAGCGAGCGGTAAAGCCTGTGATTATCCATTTTCCGCCTCCTTTACGCCCTCTTCGCCGTCTGTAAACACGGCTTCTTCGCCCGCGTCGTCGCTTACGGCGTCGGGTACATCGCTTGCGCAGCGGGGCACAAGCTCCTCGCTTTCGCAAATGAGCGACTGAATGAGCGAAAGGCTCTTGCTCATTTTGTCTGCCGCAGCTGTATTTTCGCGCTTGCGCATGAACACGAAAAGAATGACTGCGCACGCCATGAGCGCGGCGGAAGCTCCGCTCACCCACCAGCCGAAAATTCTCCAGACTGGTTGGTCGAAAGCGAGCGTAAGCCACAGTCCGAGTGCGACAAGCCCGAGAAAAATAATTGTCGCAACGGCGATGAATGCGTGAGATTTCATATGCTTGCGGGAATTTATGCGCGACAGAGAATTTATAGCGCTCTCCATGCGCACCTGAAGATACTGCAACCTGTCCTTGTTTTCTATTTTATGCGGACGGCGCAGACGGACGTATTTCATGTTGTAATACTGCCTGTCGTCCTCCATTTTTTCCTCACGCCAGCCGAGAGCGCGATAGCACGTGAGTATGCGCTCGAGCTGGTCGCTCTTGACCGAAACAGACAGATAGTCGTAATTTGTGTAATCCCTGGACATATGACCTCGTTGCGCGCAGAAAAAGCGCGCCTTCAAGAAGCAGATTATAGCGCAGTTTTATAAAGTAACGCTGAAAAGTATGTAAATTTTTAGTAAAATGCGGCATATTCTGCGTCAGTTTATATTATATCACCCCGAGCGCGCGAAATCAACCCCCGATTACGGCTTATTATACTGTTGACTTATACTGTTGGCGTATTATATAATTAAGCTATGAATAATTCAATGTACATACAAAGGGTCGCGGCAGCGCTGACGGCGGCAATGCTCGTTTGCGCGTTTTTGCTGACGTTTACAATATCCGATTATTACATATTCAACAGGATGAGCCAGTTCAACGCCGTATTCGTTATAAGTCAATGGGTAAAAAAGGCGGGGCTGCTCCTTATCCCCCTCGCGGTATTTTACAGAAAAAAGTGCTGCGCCGACGTTGCAAAGTATCTTCTTCCCCTCTTCGTCATTTTAAGCTGCGCGCTCTTCGGCAATTTTTTTGACATTACAAAACCTGCGGACGCGCCCGCGCAGGAGATTTACAATCAGGTAAATCTTTTTATGCCCAAGTGGCTCAACATGACGCTCTTTTTTGCGCAGAACGCCTTTATGCTCGCGCTGTGCGCGCTGTTCTTTCTGCGCGACGGATGGCGCGCGGACGAGAGAAGTTTCATTTTCGTCGCGCCCGCAATGCTTGCGTGCATGCCGCTCAATATATTTGAAAACTTCTTCGACATAAACTCAATTCCTGCAGACAGTTTTCTGCGCTTTAAGAATTTTACCGTATGGCACTTTCTCGCAATAGCTATTCTTGCAGGTTTTACGATAGCAGTTTATTACTTCCTTAAAAATAAATCTGCAAGTCAGCGCAACGCTTACCTCGGCGCAATGGCGATTGTGCTTTTGCTGCAATACCATTCCAAGGACAGCATGGTTATGGGCGACGGATACAACGTCTATCACACAGTACTTGCCTGCGTGCCCCTCTTTATCTGCAACATAGGCGTTTACGTCGCTTCGCTTTCCGTCTTTTTAAAAAAGAAAACGCTTTATGCAATTTCCTTTTTCGTGCACGCAGTCGGCGCGCTGAGCGTTTTTGTTTATTTCGGAAAGGACGAAATGAGCAACTACGGCATTTTTTGCAGTTATTCTATTTTATATTTCTGCCTCACGCATGCGTTGCTGTTCGCTCTGAGCGTTATGCCGTCCGCGCTCGGCATGTATAAATTCAGAATGAAGGACTGCATAGTGCCTCTTGTTTACTACTTTATAGTCATAATAGCGGCTTCGGTGTGCAGCGCGCTGGTAACTTCGGCTTCGATGACGTGGCACACAGCGGACGGATACTACCTCTCCCAAGAAGAAATTATTATGCCCAACTACGCATTTACGCAGATCAATCCCCTGCCCTTCGCCGTGCCCGCCGTATGGACGCTGCGGATATGGAACTACGACGTGAACATGCTGTACATACTCGGGCTGTACGCCGCATACGTTGCGCTGTTTTTCGCCTTCACGGGTGCGTATTATGCATTCCTCGCAATACGCGGCAAAGTGCTTGCGGGCTCCGCAGAAAAGGCGGGATTTACCGCCGCGGGCGAAATCGCCGCAGCGAAGTCTGACGATGACGACGATAAAAACTGAAAATTTTAAACTGAAAATTTTAAAATTTAAGCCCGCGGCTTGTAAAAGCCGCGGGCTTTATTAATTTTAAATATTTACGCTTCAGTTGTCCTTTGCCGCGCAATCGGGGCAAAGTCCGTTGAACTCTATTTCCGTGGAATAAACTATGTATCCGCCAGCGCTGCGGGTATTGAGAACGCTTTCAAAATCGCCCTCAAACACGTCGGTTATTCTTCCGCACCTGACGCAATGGCAATGCGCGTGAGGCGTCATGCCCGCGTCGAAGCGGGTGTCGCTGCCCTTGAGATTGAGCCTGCGAACGCTGCCCTCGTCGGCAAACTGTCCCAGCACTCTGAAAACTGTCGCACGCGAAAGGCGGGGATAATGTGAATGTATCAGTTCGTATAATTCCGAAGCGGTAGGGTGATCTGCTTCCCTCAACGCCGTAAGTATTATTCTTTTTTGTTCAGTATTTCGTTTGGTTTCCATATTGATATTATATCTTAATAAAATAGCATTGTCAACACTTTATTGCTCTTTGTACAATTTCAAATATGAAAAAGCCGCCGCGGCAAAATTGCCGCGGCAACCTTAAATTACATTCAGTTAAATTGTGTTAAGCGCTTACGGAATCGCCCATAATGGTAAGCTGAACGTTGCTGAACGTTGCAACCGTCGTGCGGGTAGCGTACAGGCAGATGTAAACGTAATCGTTATCTATTGCGACAAAATCGAAATCGGTATAAGTCTGCGAATAGTTATCAAACGTTACGATTACAGTCTGGTTGGTCTTTGTTATGGAAAGCGTATGCGTGCTTCCCTGCGCAAGTACAGCCGAGTTGCCGCTCGCTGCGAGCTTGGTGTTTTCGCGGCAATAGATGATGTTTGTCGCGCTGCTCGTGCAGTATGCGCCAGCCGAAACATAGTTGGCGTTGACGGCAGTAGAATATTCATCTATATAAATGTCGTCGCGGAGCATAAGACCGAATGCCGTCTGGTTTGTCGAAGAATATGTATCGAGCGTTACGGTAGCGGACACTTCAAAGTTTTTGTTTGCCGCAATCTGCGTAAATACTGCTGCGAAGCCGTCGGCGGAGCTGGAAATTTTACCCTTGCTCTGCGACGTACCGACTGTGAAATTATCGCCCGTCTGCGATACGGTGAAAGGCGTTACGCTGTTGCCGCCTATGTCGCCCATTACCGTGCCGTACCAGCCCTCTTTGGTGATCGTCGTCCAGTTTGCGGACTTATCGGTTGCGGGGTCGAAAGGCATATAAGAAGGTTCGACGTAGTTGGGGTTGATTGCTGCCGCATAATCAGTTTCGTACGTGGGCTTGGTTATTCCCGCAAGCACGTAATCGCCGAGAGGATTTTCAGTCTGCGCAAGCGCGGTTGCAAAATGATATGCGTTCATCTTTGCGCCGTACATGTTGGTATGCGTGCCGTCAAGTCCCACTCTCACTCCGTCTTTGGTTGCCGTCCATGCGTGGTAATTTGAAGCGCTGTCATATCCGAGCTGCGTGTAGTCATCCTTGGTCATCTGCGTAAGGTCGATTACGGTTACGTCGACAGCCGCGCCGAGGGTACGTATAGCCTGAGCATAATCGCCGCCGGGGCAAGGCGTTCCGTCCGTCGTTGCAGAATCCGAAGTGATGTGTCCGTTAGCACCCGTGTAGTCGTTCGAAGAGCTGAGCCTTACTATGGGCGTGCAGAGTATGGGAGTTGCGCCCTTATCGAGTGCCATCTTTATATAGTAATTGTAAAGGGTGTACTGGAACGAAGCGGGGCGGTTATTGAAAAGCGTTGTGGAATCGGTATAGGGAAGATTGGGGTTTGTGTATCTTTCGAATTCGTTCTTCTGGTCGTTGTGCCCGAAACCTATTATGAGATAGTCGCCCTCTCCTATACTCGAAGTCAACGTTGTATAGTTAGCTTCGGAAAGGAAGCTGTACGAGCTTCTGCCTGACAGAGCAAGGTTGACAACCGTTGCGCTGTCGTCGAGATAATTTTCAAGCTGTGTGCCGTAGCCGTATCTGGGAAGATAATATGCATCGTTGAAAGAGCATACTGTGGAATCGCCCACGACATATATAGTCGTCTGCTCGAGCTGTACGGGCTCCGATACGGTGTAAACTACCGAATTGGAGAGCGCGCTCTGCGAATATGCGTCGTCCGTGCTGGTCGCCGCAACCGTGAAGGTGTAGGTGCCGGGCTCGGTTTCGTCTATCGTATAGGAGAGCGAAGCAGTCGTTGAGACTACCTCTTCGCCTTCGTAAACGGTATAACTGTCGGCGTGTTCGACTGACTGCCAGCTGATTACGTTGTCCGTAAGCGTAATCTGCGGTGCAGCAAGCGCAGTTACGGACTGCTCTACCGTGTATGTTACTGTATTTGAACGAGCGCTCTGCGAATATGCATCGTCCGTGCTGGTTGCCACAACCGAGAAGGTGTAGCTGCCGGGTTCGGTTTCGTCTATCGTATAGGAAAGGGAAGCCGTCGTTGCGACGCTCTCTTCGCCTTCGTAAACGGTATAGCCGTCGGCATGTTCAACCGACTGCCAGCTGATTACGTTGTCCGAAAGCGTAATCTGCGGTGCGGTGAGCTGAACGGGTTCGGAAGGCGTCTCGGTTGTATCTCCTGCACAACCGGCAATTACGGCAATGCTCATTCCGGCTGCGACAAAGAGAGATAAAAATCTTATTTTGCGCATTATTTTCCTCCATGTTTTTTTATTTAATGATACAATTTTTTATTCAATTTGTCAATGAGGGTATGATAAAAAAGTCGAATTTTATACTGTTAATTCACTCAGACTTGCAAAGAATTTAGGCAAGAAAAAATTACGATTATTTCAGTGCATAAACCCTGCCGTCTGACAAAATTGCCAAAAGTTTTTTTAACATCCGAAAATAAATTAAAAGCCTGCGCCGCAGCGGCGCAGGCTTTTTACTGAATATTATAATGCGTATGCTTCAAGTTCTACTTCATCGACAGTCCAGAACATAAGTCCGCCGTCGGCATAACCGTTGTAGTTTTCGTTTACGCCGCCGCTGACGCTCTGCATAATGCCCACTCTGCTATCGTAATCGTACGTTTCGCCGGGGCACATAGTTATGCTGTATTTGTGTCCTACCGCGTAATCGAATGCGAAAGATACCTTTCCGTCTGCAACCTGAGCAGTTACGTCGAAGTACTCTTGCGCCGTACCGCCGTCAACATAACCCAAGTCGTAGAAATGCATTGTATAGGCATCGCCATCCGCCGCGCCGAGTTCGGTTACATCTACTATGACAGTTTTTTCTTCCGTAACAACTTGTATATCGCCGTATTCCACGACGGTTATTTTCAGTACGAGCTCGCCGTCGGAAGACGTGTTGGCGCTCTTGAGATATATTGTCAGCCAGGTTGAGCCGACGGATACGCGAGATGTATCTATGCATATATCTGCGGCGACAACCGAATTATTGCTTCCGCCCATATCGTAAGACGTGAGCAAATCGGTAGTTATGGCGTCATCGGGTATTACCGACTGGTCCGACGAAGTGATTTTTGAACTCTGGCTGAGAGCCGTCATCCAGTTCGCCTGTATGCCGACGCGCAACTTCCATGTGTGCTCGCTCCAGATATCGTCGGGATACTGTGCATCTTTCGCGATAGTAGTCATAGCGCCGTCGGCGAGCGTGAGCATGCCGTCGCTCGTAACCTCGGTGTAAGTATGCGTGCTGACCGTAATGGTTACGTCTTCGGCAGGCATTACGAATGAATACTTGCCTTCGGAAACCAAAGTGCAATCTTCGCCGTTTGCTTTAACGTTTTCTATCGTCGTATCCTCTGCGCTTACGGTAACGAGCACTTCGATAGTTTCGCCCTCTTCCGCGGTCTCCTGCACGTTTACGCTGTAACCGCTGCCGCTCTGCGCCGTGATCGAATATGTCTGAGGCTGCTGAGTTTCTTCTCCGCCGCCGCAAGCCGACAAAACAAAGCCCAGAGTGCACAAACAAATTGCTAAAATAAGCAATATGCTTAATCTCTTTTTCATGTTTACCTCCTGTATTGTCTTTGCATGACACATTTTATTATTTTATTATACGATTGAAAATTTTCAATCCGCATTGACTTTTATAATTTTTTATGCTGATAAGTTTTTAATTACTTAATGAAGCATAAAAGGCACTGTTTTCAGCGCATTTTATCTTCTGTTTCGCGAACTTTGCGCTGTAAAAATTCATATACTTTTTTTGTTCCGCACACGAACGAGGAAGGTTTATCATAAGGCACGGGATTGCCGTTCCAGTCGCTGCAAACCGCTCCGCACTCTTCGAGCATAAGAGTTGCAGCGGCGTAGTCCCAGGGCTTTAATACTTTTTCAAAGTACCCGTTCAGCCTGCCCGCCGCAACATAGGCTATAGCAAGCGCGGACGAACATATGCGCCTTAAATCGAGACATTCTTTAAAAATTTCTTTAGCGAGCCCGAAAGATATGTCGGCATACTGTTTTTTAGTTGAACCCGCGCCGAACTCGATTAAACATCTGTTGAGCTCTCTGTCGGGAGCTTTGCCGAGTTTTTTGCCGTTGAGCGTTACTCCCTTCCCTCGCTCGGCGACAAACAAATCTTTATTAAACGGATTATAAACGACGCCGAAAACCACCTTTTCGCCGTCAAAAAGCGCAAGCGAAACGGAACTCATGTTATAGTCGTAAACCAGATTGGTAGTACCGTCTACGGGGTCGAGTATCCAGCGGACAGGTTTTATATCGCCCTTTTCCTCTTCGCTCATGAAACCTATGGAAGGGTCGAGCGCGGCGAGTTCCGTTTTCAGATATTCGCTTATTTTAAGGTCAACCGCCGTAACGAAATCTGCCTCACCCTTCATATTGACAGAGTGTTTAAGACTTTCGTCAAAGACAAAATTTCCTGCTTTTCTGACCAGTTCAATAACCCTATCAAATTGCATTTAAACACCTCACTGATTATTTTCAAGAACTTCTTTAAAATTTTCTTTAAGAAAATCGTCGCGCATCTGCCTTGTGCGGAAGGCGTAAATCACGCCTATTTTGGGCGAAGGAGCTTCGTCGTGAAATTCACCCTCGAAACTCACAGGTGCGACGTTGTCCATAACGGGGACAGTAAAATCATGTATACCGCGCCTTATGCCCTTATCGACTTTCTGTTCGTTGAAAGTACCCGTAAATTCGCGCTTGGCGGTGAAAACGCCTGACATTGCGCCGTTATCGTCCATTTCGTAGTTGCCCCACCAATGGGTGCGCTTTATCATGTTTTCGGTTATTTCCTGCTTTTCTTTGTTGTACCGCGTATTATAGTTGAGCGCGTCGAAAGACAATTTTCTGTAATGCAACGGGTCAAACTGCTGATTTATGCGTATCGTGCCCGTCCTGATATAAGTATCGTCGTCGGCCGACAGATGAACGTGAAACCACTCGCCTTCAAGCCGCCAGGCTTTATGTTCTTCCCGCCAGGAAGCCAGCTCCGAAGCGCCGAAAGAGACGTTGCGGCTCCAACCGACGCAGGCAGAAAAATCAAAGCCCGAAAAAAACTGCGTTATTATTTTTGATATGGGCATGTCTTCTGTTACGGAGCGACCGAAAGTTATGCTGTCGCTGAACGCCAACTGACGCTTTTCGTCCTCGCTGAGCTCGCCGCCACGGCGCTTGCTCAGAGCGATAAGTTCATCGCAGAACAAAGCTATCATAGGCTTTCCCTGTCGGATGGCGTAGTTATATTCCCTTTCCGTCCAGCTTATTCCGTTTTCGTCGAGGGAACCGTACACGCTGCCCAGAATGAGTATAAAAAAGTCGCATTCGTCTATGCGTTCTTCTATATCTTTGAATTTTCTGTTTGTAGAAGTCGTGAAATGCTCCATGCAAACAGGAAATACATTATAATCGAGCAGACAATCGATCACCGTACTGCGCTCGTCGCGAAGGCTTTCATATACAGAAGATATAAAAGCCGAATACATCTTTCGTTGACCCATTTACAATATTCTCCCCTCAGCGGAACAGTTTTTTAACTTTCATATACACAAAACTATTTCGCTTAATATTATAACAACATGCACATAATATGTCAATGCCGGGACATTATTTATAGCGCTAAATAGCCCGATTGCAAGATGTAAACGCGTTCTTTGACGAACAATATTATTTTCTTCGGCAAAGCTGACAAATAATTGCGTAAATATATGAAGGCGGGCAGACTAAATTTAGTCTGCCCGCCTTTCTTCATTAAAAATGCTGTTAATATTTGTTGTCGAAAATCGCGCCGACAATAGTTTCGGCGAGGTCGGAAACTTTTTCCGCACAGTCGTTGCCCAGCCACGCCATGGAAACATTGAAAAGCATGCCCGAATATATGTAGGGCGTATATGAACTGCTTTCGGGATACTCTTTTTCAAACATCTCCGAAAAATGTTTGTTGAGATAGTCGAGATAAAGATATTCAAGGCGCGCCTTTTTAATCAATTTCAGAGGCTCTTTATTCGCTTTGAAAAGTTCGAGGACGTCGCTTACAACCTTTATGTAATCTTCCAGACAGCGCGGGTAAAGCCGCTGACCGAACACAAAATTGTTTTTATTGTGCTCGAAATAATAAATTATAACGTCCTCTTTGCGTTTAAAATGCCTGTAAAAAGTTACTCTGCCGACGCCCGCCTTTTTGGTTATGTCGGTTATGCTTATCTTTTCGTACTCATACTCGCTCATCAGTTTGAAGAGCGCCTGATAAATATAAAATTTAGAGTACTCCTCCTGCGTGTATTCCACGATACAAATTCCCCCTTTCTGTTTATTCTGTCAATACAAAAACGCCCCGAGCGTTTCATCCCCCTTTTTAACGCTTGATTAACGCCTTTTCATGTAATATGATACAACTGTTTCAGGCAGGTGTCAACCACAGGCGCGCAAAGTTGACGCGGCCGAAAATTAATTGAGGAGAAACTAAAATGGAAGAAAAAAATTTTGTAATGTATGAATACACGACAAAGACATTAAACGTCAAAGATCAGACGAGGGCGATTGACATGTATGAAGCGTTGGGTTGGGAAATAACCTCCACTACGCCTTCGACTGTGAGCGGAGTGACGTTATCGCTCAGAAGAGACAGAAAGTTAAAGCACAAACAGGAACTGCGCAAACTCGAACGCCAGGCCGAGGAACTGTTTTCATCGATCGAAGGGCTTGAGCGCGCCAAAACTTTGAGCGCAAGCATTTTTGCTTACACGTTCGGCATTGTTTCCGCACTCATTCTGGGCGGCGGAATGTGCCTCGTTATGCTGACGGGCGGCAGCGTTCCCGCTTTTGCAGGCGGAATTCTTTTAGGGCTTGCGGGAATAGCTCTGTGCGCCGTGAATTATCCCATTTACAAAAAAATAGCGGCTAAAAAGACAAAGCAGGTAATGCCCGTAATTGACGACAACGAAGAAAAGCTGGCAAACTTGCTTGAAAAGAGCAACGACCTTCTGACTGCTGAAACTATCTGATTTATATCAGAATATTGCGGGCACAAAAAAATTTCAGGGCGGTTTTTTGATGAAAGAAAGAGAAAGCGCAGTAAAAAAATTTATAAGGCGAATGAAGAGCGATTATGCATTCAGAACGATTATATATGCCGCGCTTTCCTTTTTTGCGACGGCGGTATTCACCTTTTACAATTTATATTTAGGCATAGCATACCGCGCGGAATGGAACTTCTGCATTGCGGCATATTATGCCGTGCTCGTCGCGATGAGGGCGTCAGTTATATGGTACGAAAGGAAAACCAACCTTTCCGACGAGGCAGAAGATATTAAAGGCAGGAAAAAACGCTCGGCATTTTTAATGCAGAGCGTGCTTCTGTTTATAATAGACTTCGCACTGATAACGCCCGTATCCCTTATGGTGATGCAGAAAAAAGCCATAAGCTATTCCACAATTCCCGCAATAGTCATTGCGGCATACACGACATATAAAATAAGCATTTCGGCGAGAAATTATTTCAAGGCGAAAAAACAGAAAAATCTAAGCGTGAGAATGCTCAGGGACATAAGCCTTATAGACGCCGCTGTATCCCTGCTGTCCCTTCAATATACTCTTATTATGACATTCGGCGACGGAGTGCAGGGCGAAATGCTCACTTTGTGCGCCGCAACCTCGCTTATTATCTGGGTAATGCTTCTGGCTTTTTCGGCTCGTACGGTCGTATTCGCAGTAAAATGCAAAAAGACTAATCTCACCGATTGACCGCCGCAAAATTTTCATTTGCCGCATAACTTAACAATATAAATATTGCAAAAAAGACACAGCGGGAAGCAGTGTCGTTTTTGCGCTTCAAGGCGCATTTTTATAGAATTTTTGCAATATAATAACCAATTTAAGCGCGGAGATGTACTGTATTCTGAAAGGCAAATAACAAAGCAAAAAGGGCACCCGTTCGGGTACCCTTTTTGTGGTGGGAGGAGGTGGATTCGAACCACCGAAGTCGGAGACGTCAGATTTACAGTCTGATGCATTTGGCCACTCTGCAATCCGCCCATATATTCAACTGTGCCGATGTTTTGTTTTTGGAGCTGGTGACTGGAATCGAACCCGCAACCTGCTGATTACAAATCAGCTGCTCTGCCAATTGAGCTACACCAGCATAGCCGCATAATCTTTTTGGTGCCTTGGGGTGGAATCGAACCGCCGACATATGGATTTTCAGTCCACCGCTCTACCGACTGAGCTACCAAGGCATTTTTAAGCGCCTTTGAAAAGGCGCTTAAAGTTTGGTTTTGGCGACCCGAAACGGGCTCGAACCGTCGACCTCCAGCGTGACAGGCTGGCGCTCTAACCAACTGAGCTATCGGGCCAAAAAATATTTTTTTGTGGTGGGCCTTCACGGACTCGAACCGCGGACCGATCGGTTATGAGCCGACTGCTCTAACCAACTGAGCTAAAGGCCCGTCAAGCGCACTGTCTCTGCGCCGTAACGCTTGTATATAATAATATAACCGCAATGTTTTGTCAAGTAATTTTATCGCAAATTTTTTTATAAATTTTAATTTTTTTGACGCCCCTTTCTGCCGCCTCCGCTTTGCCAAAACAGCCGTTTATTATGCAAAAAATTCACAACTTATCCGTTTTGAAAGATATAAAAAATTTGTGTTTGACTTTTTTTTATAAATAGTTTACATTATAAACGATATTAAAATAACAATTACCGAAATGCTTTACACTGTAACGTTCAATCCTTCGCTGGATTATTATGTAAAAGTTAATAATATCCGCCGCGGCTCCGTCAACAGGACGGCAGGCGAAAAACTTACTGTCGGCGGCAAGGGGCTGAACGTCAGTTTTGTGCTCAAAGAACTCGGGGACGAAACCTACGCCCTCGGCTTTGTCGCGGGATTTACAGGCAAAGCCATATCAGAGGAAATTAAAAAATGCGGGCTGGACGGCGACTTTTTAGAGGTCGAAGGGCAGTCGAGAATTAACGTAAAGATTAAAAGCGTCGCGGAGACGGACATTAACGGCACGGGCGCGGAAGTTACGAGCGAGGACGTGGCGAGGCTTGCGAGAAAGTTGAAGCGCGTTATCCGCAGCGGAGACTGGCTGATAATATGCGGCAGCGTGCCGCCCTCCCTTCCCCTTACGGCGTATTCTGATTTCCTGGAAGAACTTAAACCGCCCAAGGGCGTAAACGTAGTTGTTGACGCCAGCGGCGAGCTCCTTACCGAAAGTCTGAAACACAAGCCTTTTTTAATCAAGCCGAACATATTCGAGCTGTGCGAAATTTTCGGCATTCCGCACACCCTTGACACAAAAAAAATTGTAGAATGCGCAAGAAATCTGCAACATCAGGGCGCGAGGAACGTCATAGTTTCCATGGGCGCGGACGGTTCGGTTATGGTTACCGAAACCGATCAGGCTATGTATGTGCGCGCCGCAAAGGGTCAGCTTATAAACTCCGTCGGCGCAGGCGATACTATGGTTGCGGGCTTTATTCACGAATATATAAAGACGGGCAACTACTTCAAATCGCTCAACTTTGCAACCGCCGCGGGAAGCGCGTGCGCCTTTACCGAAACTTTGCCCACCAAAGAGCAGATTGATTACGTTGAGAGCCTTATGCTATGACGTATCTTAAAATAACGCAAAATGCCGACGTTTACGGCAAGGTTAAAGCGCTTTTAAAAAATCTGACGGGCGAATGCGCGGAGATAAATTTTTCGGGCGGTCGACCTGAACTTTCAAAGCCGTGCGGGAACATTTGCGACTTTAACATAAGCCACAGCGGCGACGCCGCCGCGATAGCTTTTGGCGACAGCCCTACGGGCGCGGATATAGAACTTTTGCGCGGCAGAACGCACAAGTCGATAATTGCGAGACTGAGCGAACGCGAAAGAAAAAAAATATTCTGCGAGCGCGATTTTCTAGTCAACTGGACGGCAAAAGAAGCCTTTATAAAAATGCGCGGCTATGCCCTTTCCTCCCACTATAAAAGACTTGAATTTGCGAATGGAGCAATATTTCTCGACGGCAAAGAGCAGCACTGCGCCGTCAGACACATTCAGCTTGCAAACGGCGTCGCGTGCGTTTGCAGCGGCGATGAAAAAACTCAACTTGTATTACTTTAAAGCGGAATAAATTTCCGCTTTTTATTATTTTCAAATATTTGCCAACACTTCCCGCGTTTGTTATAATAAAGTATATGACAGTATTTGTAATAGCCATGCAGAGCGAAGCCGAAAGCGTGCTTGCCTGCATGCAATCGGTTGAAAAGCAAACGGTTCACTCGCGCACAGTTGCGCGCGGCACTCTGTGCGGCAAACCCGCCGCCGTCGTAATATGCGGAGTGGGCAAGGTGAACGCCGCCTGCGGGGCGCAGTATGCGATTGACTGCCTCGGCGCGGACAAAATAATAAACATAGGCGTTGCCGGCGGACTGAATGACGGCATGAGCATCGCCGCCGTTTACGAAATGAAAAACGCCGTTCAGTACGACTTTGACCTCGTACAGATAAACGGCACGACGATAGGCACTCTGAACGAATTCAAAGAGCCCTATCTGCCTTTCGAAACAGTCTCCCTCTATCCTTCAAAGAGCCTTGCCACGGGCGACAGGTTCAACGACAGCCGCGAAGATTTTCTTCTTCTGACCAAAGAGCTCAAAGCCGACATACGCGACATGGAAGGCGGGGCAATTCTTCACGCCTGCGTGCGCGCGGGAGTTAAGTGCTATTCCTTCAAGGCAATTTCCGACCTTGCGGGCAGCGGCTCGACGACCGAACAGTTTTTACAAAATCTTAACAGGTGCAACGAGGCTCTGAAAGAAGCCGTGCCTGCTATTTTTGAGGAAATAAATGGATAAGATACCTTCTTTTACAAAAAATCACGACGTCCTCACAACGGGACTGCACGAATGCACAACCATGCACGGCGTAACGACGTGGGATTTAAGGTTCAAAAAGCCCAATTCAGGCGACTACATAACGCCCGAAGCCATGCACACCACCGAACACCTGCTCGCGACCGTTCTGCGCAACTCCGAGCGCAAGGACGATATAATTTACTTCGGTCCCATGGGTTGCAGGACGGGATATTACCTTCTTACCGTAAACATGAACAGGCAGGAAGTTATTAACCTTTTAAAAGAGTGCATTGAGGTCGCTCTGACCTTAAACGAAGTTCCCGGGGCGAAGCGCGAAGAGTGCGGAAATTATCTTGCGCACGACCTCGAAGGCGCGCGCCGCGACATGAAAGATTATTTAAGGATACTCAACAGCTTATGAAGCCGCTCAACGGAGGTTGGGACGAGGCGCTTGCCCCCCTCTTTTCCGACCCGAAATATCTGAAAATAAGAGAGTTCCTCAAAAAAGAATATTCCGAGCACATTGTGTATCCCGACATGTACGACCTTTACAACTGTTTCAGATACACTCCGCTTTCCGACGTGAAAGTTGTTATTCTCGGTCAGGACCCCTACCACGAACCCGGTCAGGCGCACGGGCTTTGCTTTTCGGTTAAGCGCGGCGTGCCGCTGCCCCCCTCGCTGAAAAACATATTCAAAGAGATGAAGAGCGATTTGGGAATAACCCAGCCCGACTGCGGAGACCTTACCCCGTGGGCGAAAGAGGGCGTTCTGCTTTTAAACACAACATTGACCGTGAGGGAACACGAAGCCAACAGCCACGCCTCGTGCGGGTGGGGCTGGTTTACGGACAACGTTATTAAAATAGTTTCCGACAAGTGCAAAAACGTTGTGTTCATACTGTGGGGAAGAAATGCCCGCAGCAAGACGCCGCTGATAGATGAGAGCAAACACCTCATTTTACAATGTGCGCACCCTTCCCCCCTTTCGGCGTCATACGGGTTTTTCGGATGCAGATTTTTTTCTAAGGCGAACGATTACCTTATAAGCTGCGGCAGAGAGCCCATCGACTGGGATTTGAACGGAAAACAGCAATAACAAAGGCATATATGCAGGTCAATTAAAATTCTGAACACATGCGCGCCGCTCGCGCGTTCAGATATAAGGAGAAAATTATGAAATACGCTGTAATACTCGGCGACGGCATGGCGGACTGGAAAATAGAGGCTTTGGGCAACAAAACCTGCCTTGAAGCCGCCTCCACCCCCACGCTCGACCGCCTTGCGCCCAAAGCCGAAGTCGGTCTTTGCAAGACCGTTCCCGACGGAATGAAACCGGGGAGCGACGTTGCAAACATGTCCGTGCTCGGCTTTAATCCCAAAGATTACTACACGGGTCGCTCGCCCCTCGAAGCCGTTTCGATGGGCATAGAGTTAAAGGACACGGACGTAACCCTCCGCTGCAACCTCGTTACCCTTTCGGACGAGGAAAGGTACGAAGACAAGACCATGGTTGACTACTCCGCGGGCGAAATAAGCACAAAGGAAGCCGCCGAACTTATAAACTATCTCAAAAAGTATTTCGACGACGAGCAGATGACGCTGTATGCGGGAATTTCTTACAGGCACTGCCTTGTCGTTAAAAACGGCGTTACGGGGCATAGTCTTACTCCTCCCCACGACATTTCCGACAAAAAGATAACCGCATATCTTCCCGAAGGCAAACTGGGCGACAAATATCTTTCCATGATGAAAAAAAGCTATGAACTGCTTAAAAATCACCCCGTAAACCTTGAAAGGATAAAGAGGGGAAAGCGCCCCGCAAACAGCATCTGGCTGTGGGGCGAGGGCACAAAACCCGGACTTTCGCCATTCGAACAGCAACACGCCTTAAAGGGCGGAATAATTTCCGCCGTTGACCTTGTAAAGGGCATAGGCATTCTCGCGGGAATGAAGGTAATAGAAGTCGAGGGCGCAACGGGCAACTACGACACGAACTTCAAGGGAAAGGCGCACGCCGCGGCAAAGGCGCTAACTGGCGGACTGGACTTTGTTTATATCCACATGGAAGCGCCCGACGAGTGCGGACATCACGGCGATATTGAGCATAAAATTTACTCGATAGAGCAGATTGACGGCGTAGTAATTCCCACCATTATATCCGAGCTGGAAAAGGCGGGCGAGCATTATGCCATTCTGGTCTGCCCCGACCACCCCACTCCCTGCGCCTGCAAAACGCACATTTCCGACCCCGTGCCCTACCTTATCTACACCGACGTAAAAGATTTGGGAAACGGCGCAAAGCGCTACACCGAGGACGATGCCGCCGCGACGGGAAAATATATCAGCAAGGGACACGAACTGATAAAAGAACTATTTGCCATAAAATAATTTTGTAATTTTTTATGCCGCCCGCGCAATACAAATTGCGCGGGCGGCTTTCTTTTTAAGCATAATTACGTTTTATTTTGCTGTATCGGGGTTGATATTTTAAAACAGACGGCGCCGCGGCAATGCCG
>CAJLKN010000005.1 GCA_905207235.1 uncultured Eubacteriales bacterium | reverse complement strand
CGGCGGCTTGTGCCGCCGCGCGCCTTCACCTTAAATAAAAGGCAATTAATAATTTATACGCGGAATATGTTCATTGTCGCGTCCGAATACTGAAACGAACCGCCGTTGGAAACAAGGGTTAAAACCGTCGGCACCGAAGTTACGTTAAATACAAGCCCCGAGCTTAAATTTGAGGCCTGCGATGACGAGCTGAAAAGTTCCTGTGCCGCACCCGCGCTCTGAACCGAGCCGTTGAGCGACAATGTCAGAAGGTTGGTTGCGGGTAGGGTTGTTCCGCTTGCGGGGCTGACCGTGGCGGAATACTGCGCATAATAAGTCCCCGGTTGCGAAATAGTAAATTCCGATGATCCCGCCGCGTGCGTTATGTCGCTTCCCGTCTGATAGGCGTTGCGGTCAAACACATACGCCCCTCCGTCCGAGACCTGCGCTGCGGGCAACGAAAACGCACTTATCGCCTGCGTATCCGTCGTCCCCGTCGGACCTGTTGAACCTGTGGGACCTGTTACACCTGTCGCTCCCGTCTGACCCGTCGCGCCGGTTACACCCGTAGGTCCTGTTGCACCAGTCGGTCCTGTACTGCCTGTTGGTCCCGTGGCGCCAGTCGGTCCCGTTATACCAGTTGGTCCCGTTGCACCTGTCGGTCCTGTTACACCCGTCGCACCTGTTGCGCCCGTTGGTCCTGTCGGACCTATTGGCCCCGTCGCACCCGTTGATCCTGTCGCCCCTGTTACACCCGTAGGTCCCGTCGCACCCGTGTCGCCGCGAGGAATGACAAAATCGAGAATGTGCTGCGTTCCGCCGCCGACATCCGTTACCGACGCCTGCGTTCCCGCATCGCCCGTTGTGGTTGTGCCGACCGCCAGAGTATCAGCCACACCCGTCGGACCAGTCGGTCCAGTGGAACCAGTTACACCAGTTGGTCCCGTCGGACCTGTCGGTCCAGTGAAACCTGTTACACCCGTTGCGCCCGTCAAACCTATGGGACCCGTTGCCCCAGTTGCGCCCGTTGGACCCGTTACACCTGTCGGCCCCATTGGTCCCGCCGCACCTGTACTACCTGTATTACCTGTACTACCTGTATTACCAGTTGCGCCAGTTGCGCCAGTCGCACCAGTCGGTCCTGTTGCGCCGAGCACAATTTTTTCGATATTAATGCCCGAACCGCCGCAACAAACCTTTCTTCCGCATCCCGAATTCATAATTTCCCCTTAAATGACTTTTTATCATTATACGCTTACATTGCGCCGTCGGTTAATTTCTCGCGGATTACTAACCCTATGCACGATTGTACGCTTACTCATTTGCGCAGTACAACATGTGTACAGCCATACATTTTGCTTTAAACGCGACTTTGCGCCTTATCATATTTCACAACCTCTCTATTAATACAACCCTCATGTGCCTCAGCCGTGCGAGACCGACAAAACCGATATGAGGAGCGACAAAGTCAAAAACAACCTGCGCCGCGCGAGACCGGCAAAACAGATATCAGGACCGACAAAGCCCCAAAAATTAACATGCGGCGACAATACAAAAAATGCGCTTACTTGTAAAGCAAAACAAAAAGTAAAATATTACCTTAAACCTTTTACCGCCCGCTTGTTGACACTCAGTCCTTTTTATTATATAATTTTGCGGATATATAATTTTGCGGATTGCAAAAATATTTTCAGAGGTCAATGAATGAATTTTCTTTTTGATAATAAATTTCTGAGACGGGCGATACTGCCCGCCCTTCTTATAATTGCGGCAGTACTGACGGCATTAGCCGTAAGCCCCGCCGCGGCATACGCGCAGGAGAGCGACGTGCAGGTTTCCTACACGACGCGTTCGGACGCGCGACTTAAAAAGTCTTACCTGGACATGTACGGAATTTCCGCGGACAGCGAAAAAGAATACTATATTTCAGATTATTCGGTAAACGGCGGCAATTACGGAAACAATGTCCCCGAGAACGCGTTTGACGGTAACTTCGATACGTTCTGGGAAACAAACACCGTCAATTCTGCAAATTTCAAAAATCGTATTACAGTTGAATTCAACAAGAGCGTAAACATTGAGAGAATACTCTTTGCCACCCGCAGGGACAGCCAATGGCAAAAAGGATTTCCCCTCACAGCCACGTTTTACACTTCGGAAGACGGCACAGATTATGAAAATGCGGCCGTCTGCACGGCAGAGCTCAAAAACAACGTCGTTATGTACACCTTTACCCGTCCTTTGAGCGCAAAATATTTCATATTTGAATACACCGAAGTGTATTCGGGCATGACGCAGCACGCCAGCGCGAGCGAACTTATTTTTCTTCGACCCGAAGAAGAGATAATAGACGAAGTGAGAAACATGTTCGCCGACTACATGCAGACGCAGCTTCTGCCAAAGTTCGACGACAGGCAAACCATTATTGAATTGCAACAGCAGCTCTCATCCCACCCCTTATACGAGGACGAGCTGAAAAGATATCTCGACCGCGCGCTGTCCGTAATAGACGGAACGCTCATGCCCGATTACGTCAACAGGCAGTTCACCACCGACCCCGAAGGCGGGGGCAAATTGCTTCAACAGCGTGGAGACATCTTCGGTTACGGACAGGATCTGCACTTCATGTTCGGACTGTCCAACTATATGCCCACGGGCATTTACGGCAATTCGGGCGAACAGATTATTGTTTACGTCCAAGCGGACGAAGGTCAGCCTTTGCCCCAAATTATTTTCACGCAGTTCCTTACAACTTACCAGTACTGGCAGGGCAGTAAGATACAATTACAGCGGGGCGTAAACGTTCTCACCGTGCCGGAATTCACGCACACCGCCTCATTTACAAACGCGGGCGGACCTATATATTTAATCAACCCCTACACTTCGGCGCAGCAGAACGAGAGCGTCAGAGTTTATATCGAGGGCGGACAAACTTATCCCGTATTTTATAAAGGCGGAAGCGAAGAAAAGTTTAAAAACGATATCGAAGATTACCTTGAATACTATCAGTCCAACACTCAGACGGCGTTCGATATAGTCGAAGTAATGTCCGACCATATTTTAGTTACAGCGCAGGCTACGCGCGCGAGGGACATTTATCTGAACGGCGGAACTAGCGTTCAACAGGCATGCGAAGATTGGGACGAATATATGCAGTCGCTTCTTGAATTCAACGGCGTAACCTTTGATAAATCGGACGAGCATTACGACGCGCGCGTCGAAAAGTTGTATTTAAACGTGAGGGTCATGCAACCATTCAGCTCGGCGGCGGACGCATATGCGACGGGTCAGCATATAGGCATTCGCATAAATACCGGCTGGGAAGCAGTCGCGCTTCGCGGCAGCGGGTTCGGCTGGGGCACCTCGCACGAAATCGGGCACGTAATAGAGATAGGCGAATACCGCGTGCTCGAATACACCAACAACATGGTGAGCAACTTCAACGAGACCATTCTGGACGGCTTGTCTTCGCGCGGCGATCACAGCAAGATTACCAACCTCCTCGCCCCCGACAGCGTGCTCCAAACAGACGGAATAGCCTCGGGCGGAAGCTACGACAACACTTACGTCGTGTGGTGGAACATCGAAAGCGTATTCCCGGGATATTGGGGCAGGTACAACAACCTCTTCCGCTACGGAGTGCCCAAGGGATATCCTGCGGCGGACGGCATGTCGGCAGTGGAAAAACAGGTATATTACAGCAGCATAGCCGTCGGCGCGGACACGGGATATTATTTCGACAGGTACGGCTACCGCTTCAACGGCAATCAGTTTGCCCTCGAAAACGCCTCCGAGGCATATAACGACGCCGTCAACACACTCAAAAAACAGGGCAAGCTGTCCGACAAACAGCTTAAATTCTGGTATGTAAGCGCGGATACCGCTACGCTCAATCACAAATACGGCGACAAACTCAATATATACAGCGACAAAATAAAAATTAATCCCCTGTATATAGGCAAGGAAAACGGCGGCTACCGCATAAATCTGCCCGACAACTCATCTGCGCCAGGGCACCTCGGCTATGAAATCATCGAAAACGGCAAGGTGATAGGCTTTACGACCTCCGCAACCTACTTTGATAACACCGCTTACGCGGCGGGATATGTGCCGAGCTATCAGATACGCGCATACGATACAAAGCTTAACGCAACCGCCGCGAGCGACATATGGTCGTTCGACAGCGACAGCCCCGTCGCGCGCATAGGCACAAGGAAGTTTGCAACCCTTTCCTCCGCCCTGTCTGCCGCCTCCGAAAACGACGTGATTGTTCTGCTTGCAGATATCTTTGAAGAAAATATTTCAATAGATAAGAGCGTTACCATAAAAAACGACGGAAAGATTATTAATATTTTAAAGACGGGCAACCAGAACATATTCAACATATCCGAAGGAGTTACCCTTACAATCGAGGGAAGCGCTTCCGCGCCCATAATTGTGGACGGAAGCAACGTTGCGCGCGAGGGCAGAGTTTTCAGCTCGGCGGGCAGCCTTGCAATAAAATACGTCAACTTTAAAAACTTAAACGGCACGACCGCCGACGGAACGGTAATCAATCTTTGGGGGCAGGGCAACACCCTCTCCGTTTACGGCTGTTCTTTTACAAACATTTCGGGCAGCGGCAGAGGCGGCGCGATATACGTCGCGGGCAACAATACGATATCCGTAAAAATAGATGAATGCACCTTCGCCGACAACAGCGCCACGGGCTCGTTTAACGGCGGCGCGCTCTTCCTCGGAGCACCGAGCGAAATTACAAATTCGCACTTCTCCGAGAACAGAGCCACAAAAAACAGCGGCGGCGCAATTTATATAGGCGGCGCGGGCAGCATTATAAAGAGCTGCGAATTCAGCGGCAACTATGCCGACGCGAAGGACTATAAGGGCGGCGGCGCGATATATATAAATGCAAACTGCACGGTTGAAGACTGCGCGTTTGTCGGCAACAGCGCGTTTACAGGTTCGAACGGCGGCAGCGGCGGCGCAGTTTATATCGCCTCGGGCGACGTAACATTCATCTCATGCGATTTCAGCGGCAATAAGGCTTTCGTCGCGGGGGCATGCTATATAGGCTCGGGCATCGTGAAGTTTGAAAACTGCACGCTCGTCGGCAACAACTCTTCCTCTACCGCGGGAGCGGTATTCATAAACTGGGCAAACAGCGTAAACGCCTCGTTCGACGGCTGCACGGTTACAGACAATACAAGCATTAGCGCCGGAACTATTTATATCAATTATTATTTTTATCAGGGCTATGACGACTGGGGACTGGGGCAAAAACAGCTCAATTTTACCAACTCCGTGTTCAAAGACAATAAAAGCGGCGGAGCAGATATATTTACCCATTACAACTGGCTGCAATTAAACGCCGAGGGCAGCTATGTTACCGCGAGCGTAAACAAAAAGATTGAACTTAAAAGCAGTTACGATAATCTTTATATAACGCTCATGCACGACACGGGCATTGACGGCGAAATTGTAAGGCGCTCCGCAACTCCCATGGGCGACGACGCGTACGAACACTTTACCCTGAGCGACGCGCTCGCCATAAAATACAGGCTTGAATTGGGACAGACGGGCAATTCGCTGTGGCTGAGACAGCTTTCATTCAACATAAATACAGAAAACAACGGCGAAATAACGGGCGACGGCGCGACATATGTCTATGGCGACACCTTCGTTATGCCCGACGCGCCCACTCCGCCCGAAGGCTACACATTCAAAGGCTGGCAGTACGGCGACACCGTTTACCAGCCGAAAGACGAAGTCTCTCTCGTCAGCGGAAACAAGATTTCAGCCGTCTATGAAAAATATATTTTCGGGCTCAACCTCGTTTATGCGGATGGCGCGACGGAAACTGTCGGCAACTATGTAAAAGGCGACGTAATCAACGTATCCGACCTGCCCGCTCCCGCGGATAAAAACTTTACGGGCTGGCTGTATAAAGGCGCAATTTACATGCCCGGCGACAGAATTATATTCGACGGAAGAAACGACACGTTCGTTGCGCTTTACAGCACTTCCGACGCACCCTCGGGCGACGACGGAAATGCAGGCGGCGGAACATCGGACAACGACGAAAACATCGATGGCAACGACACGACTTCGCAACCGCAGGATGAAAGCTATAAACTTGTAATAGTTATCGTCACGGCGGTGGTTGCGGCAGGCGCAATAGTTGCAATAATTTTAATATTCGGCAGACGCAAGAATAAAAGAAAAAAATAAGCGAGTTCTTTTAAAGCCTCCCCCACTAAGACGCGCATAAATTTTTTTACAGACACCAACAAACAGAGCCCCTCGGAAATGCATTTCCGAGGGGCTCTGTTTTTGTCGAAACATTTTTAGCTTGTAAAAAATTTTGACCAGGAAAGTTTTTGTATAAATTTCATTGACTTGCCCGCAAAAACATACATATTTTAAAATTTGTAGTATAATGTATGAAATTTTATCAACCTTCGGAGGTTGTCATGTGGATAGTTGCGGCGATACTTTCGGCAGTTTTTGCAGGAATAACTGCCATACTTTCAAAGATCGGCGTAAAAAATATCAACTCAAACTTCGCAACGGCAATACGAACGACCGTCGTCCTGCTGCTTGCGTGGTGCATAGTCTTCATAACGGGAGAATACTTGTCGCTAGGCAATATATCCGCGCGTTCGTGGATATTTCTCATACTTTCGGGTTTTGCCACGGGCGCAAGCTGGATATGTTATTTCAGGGCGCTCTCTTTGGGCGAAGTTTCAAAAGTTGCGGCGGTGGATAAATCGAGCACGGTTCTTTCCGTGCTGTTTGCAATAATAATATTCCCAGACGAGAGAAATTCTTGGCAGATAAAAATTGTATGCCTCGTTTTTATCGCCGCGGGGACCTTTCTTATGACGGATATACGGCGCGGAGAAAGCAAGAGCGCCATCGTCTGGCTTATTTTTGCCCTTCTTTCCGCGGTATTTGCCGCCTCCACTTCCTTGCTCGCGAAAGCGGGCATAGAAAACGTGCCTTCCAACCTCGCAACGGCGATACGCACAAGCGTGGTCTTTGTTATGGCGTGGCTCATAGTGCTTTTCAGAAAGGAAAAAATTTCCGAAGAAAAAATTGACGCCAAGGAAATTGTATTTTTAATACTTTCGGGCTTTGCCACGGGCGCGAGCTGGCTGTGCTACTACTACGCGATACAGCAAGGTCAGGTCAGCATAGTCGTGCCTATCGATAAACTGAGCATACTCATCACGGTATTTTTCTCCCTCATCGTGTTCAAAGAGAGATTGTCCTTTAAAGCGTGGACGGGACTTGCAATGCTAACGGCGGGCACACTTTGCATGGCGATTTTCACTTGAAATCCCCCCCGCAACATTCTTATTACTTAACCAATAGGTTCAAACCATAAACTTTATGCCATATGGTTGTTCCATTGAGGACAAATCTATTGCAGAAAAAGCGATAATTTCAATAAGCTGAACGCGCGGCTCGCAATTAAAATTCGGGCGCGGCGATTTTTATCGCCGCGCCCGAATTTTACAATTAATTATTATTCGCGCATAAACGAAACTATTTTATTCCCGTCGGAAAGACCCTTTTCATAGAGTTTGACAAGGTTTTCCGTGTCTCTCGTGAGCGTGTCCACCCCGCAGGTATCGTCGGGAGCGACGATTATAAGCCGTCCCTCTTTTGCAAGTTTTTCGGCAAACTCAAGCGCGCAGTTATATCTTTCGGCGCGCAGCCTCAACCCTTCCGCTGCTTTGGGAAATTTCCTCGCCAGCCTGTCGGCAGCCTTTGCGTCGTTCGACGCCTTACGGCGGAAATATCGAGGCTTGGTTAAAACGAGCACAATTTTGTCGCAACCCATCTCTAATGCCTTTTTCACGGGCACGGGGTCGGAGAGCGCGCCGTCGTAATAGGGAACGCCCTCTATCACATATGGCTGATTGACCAGCGGCAGGGTGCTCGAAGCCTTTAACGCGTCGTAATTATCCTGCGATATATCCCCTTTGTCGAAATATCTTGCCTCGCCTGTCAGTGCGTCGGTCGCCACAATGACAAACTGCATGGGATTGGAAGCCATGGCGGGATAGTCGATAGGGTACTCGCCGTCAGATTTGCTCAGCGTGCCGTAAGCATAATCGAGATTGACATAATTCTTCTTTAAAATGAAGTTTAAAAGCCCCATATACTCCTTGCGGAGGGCAAATTTGGTGTAGAACACAAAGTTCCTGCCCCTCTGCCGCGCCAGAAAAGAAGCTATATTCGCGCTGCCCGCCGAAACGCCTATGCCAAGGTCGAAATTAATTCCTTCTTCGAGGCATTTATCCATAACGCCTGCGGCATAAATACCCCTCATGCCGCCGCCGACGTCTATTATCGCCGTTTTTTTAATATTTTCCTGCGTATTCATACTTAAATTCTACCACGTACTGCCCGCACTGTCAAATTATAGTTTTTTTATTGCCATATTAAGCGCCATTTATTGCATATTTAACAAAAAAGCGGCGGTTGCATACCGTTATGCAACCGCCGCGCTTTTATATCCTGTTTTTGTCGCCCCACTCGCACATGCCGTCGAGTATGGGCATAAGCGATTTGCCCCTTTCGGACAGACTGTATTCAACCTTGGGCGGTATCTGCGGATACTCTTTGCGGATAATTAGCCCGTCGCTTTCCAGCTCTTTCAACGAAAGGCTTAAAGTTTTGTAAGATATGCCCTTTATATACCTTTGCAATTCGTTGTAGCGCACCACTTTGAATTCCATAAGCGCATAAAGAATTGTCATCTTATACTTTCCGCTGATGAGCGACAGCGTATAACTGAACCCCGTTTCGCATAATTTTTCCGAAGCAATGCATCTTTTTAAATCGCCCATTTTTGCCGCCTTTACACTCTACTTTTTGTAAGTATCGTACATTATTGTGCGTACTTGACAAAGTAATAATACATCATATAATTTATAATGTCAATAAAAGCGAGGAGGTTTCGAGTGAAAGTTTTGCTTATAAACGGCAGCCCCAACGAAAGTGGGTGCACCTACACCGCCCTTGCGGAAGTTTCCGCTGCGCTCGGCAGACACGGCATAGAAACGGAAATGCTGTATCTCGGAAAAAAGCCGATTGCGGGCTGCATAGACTGCAAAAAGTGTCTGAAAACGGGCAGGTGCGTATTCAACGATAAGGTAAACGAAGTGTCGGAAAAGTTAGACGAATACAACGCAATAATAGTCGGTTCGCCCGTATATTATGCCGGTCCTTCGGGGCAGCTTACCGCCTTTTTAGACCGACTTTTTTACCCCAACGAGGCAAGGATGGCGGGCAAACTTGCGGCGGCGGTAGTATCTTGCAGGCGCGGAGGCGCGAGTGCGGCTTTCGACAGGTTGAATAAATATTTTCTCATTTCTAATATGCACGTAGTCGGTTCGCAGTACTGGAACCAGGTTCACGGCTTTACGCCCGACGACGTGCGCAAGGATAAAGAAGGTTTGCAGACCATGCGCACCCTCGGCGAAAACATGGCGTGGCTGCTCAGATGCATCGAAGCAGGCAAAAAGGCGGGAATTCCTTTCCCCGAATACGAAGAAAGAATTCGCACGCACTTTATTAATTAATTTTAAGGAGACAGATTTATGAGATCGGAAATAAAAGAATACGAAGCCGTAGAAAAAGCGGCTGAAAATTTCGTAAAAAGCGTTGCGGAAGGCAACAGCGAGTACGCAAAGCAGTTATTCATTGACGAGGCGGTGTTGTTCGGCTATCTCGACGGAGAGCTCGAACACGGTTCGATAGAGCAGTTTTACCGCAATGTGGACACCGTCGGCGGGGACAAAAATTTTAAGGCGCGCATAGACGTCATCGCCCTTGAAGAAACTCTCGCCGTAGTGCGCGTGCTCGAAGAAAACTGGGGCAACCGCATAAATTTCACCGATTATCTTTTGCTTCTCAAAATGAACGGACAATGGAAGTGCGTCGCGAAAGCGTACAACCAGAATTCGGATACCATTAAAAAATAAGGAGATATGACCATGAGCAAGAAAATTGTAGTTATCACCGGCAGTCCGAGGAAGAACGGCAACAGCTTTGCAATGACGCAAGCATTCATAGAGGCCGCCACAGCTAAGGGGCACACCGTTACAAGATTTGACGCAGCTTTTAAAAACGTAGGCGGTTGCCACGCCTGCGAAACCTGCTACAAGACGGGCAAGGCGTGCAGTTTCGACGACGATTTCAACGAGATTGCGCCTTCGATAGTCGAAGCCGACGCAGTTGTATTCACCACTCCCGTTTACTGGTATTCCTTCCCCGCGCAGATAAAGTGCGTCATCGACAAGCTGTATGCTCTCTGCGTCGGCGGAAAAGACGTCGCGGGCAAAGAGTGCGCGCTTATAACCTGTTGCGAAGAGGACGACATGTCGGTTATGGACGGCGTGCGCGTACCTTATGAGCGCACGATTGCGCTTTTAAAATGGAAGTCTGTGGGCGAAGTGCTCATACCCGGCGTATTGAACGTCGGCGACATAGACAAAACAGACGGGTGCAAAAAAGCCGCCGCTCTCGCCGATGCAATCTGACCATGTCTGCCGCGACATTATAATATGAATTTTTCCGAGTTGAACGACCCGCCGTCAGGACTACATAAAATTTCGCATTTTTTGCAAACATGCGGCGTCAGAATGCCCGATAAATCTCAACAGCAAAATATCATACTTTTTATATAAAGTTTAATCTGAGGCTTTTAAAACGCTTTAAAAAAAGTTTTACAAAAGGCGTTTACTGCTTTTCGATGTCAACCCCGCACGCATTATGCGTGCGGGGTTTATTTAAATAATTCCGCCGCGCGACCATTGCAATCAAGCATTAAAAAAATTTAAAAAATATAGCAAAAATCATATATTTTTGCTTTGACAAATGCAATGCAAGTGCTATGATATTCGGGTGTTTTGAAACAATAAATTTATTATAAAGAGCTGAAAAAAGTTATGCTGGAAATTTACGTAAAAACCATACTCGCAATAGCCGTATTGTTGGCATTCATAGTGCCCGGATTTATTCTGCGAAAACTTAAAGTAATAGAAAAAAACGGCAAGCGCACTTTGAGCAGCATTCTGCTGTATGTCTGCCAGCCAGCGCTGATGATTTCTTCTTTCTGCGTATTCTCGGAAGAGGACTTCGCTGAAATAAAATCAATAGGCTATCTGCCCATACTCAAAAACTTTTTTATCGCCGCGGTCTTATCGTTGGCGGCAATGCTTCTGGTATTTGTGTTAGCCAGACTGCTGTTTTTAAAATATCCCGACAAAGGCAGGGCGGATATTTACGCTTACGCATCGATTTTTTCCAACTGCGGCTTCCTCGGCGTGCCTTTCATTGAAATTCTTACGGACGGAAGCGTGCTCGCCGTTATGTACCTCATGATCTTCAACGTCGTGTTCAACATTCTGGTGTGGACGCTGGGCGTATGGCTGATTACGGGCAACAGGAGCGACATAAGCATAAAAAAGATATTGATAAATCCGCTTATAATTTCAACACTCTTTGCGCTTCTGCTCTTTTTTGTGCCGCAGATCAACTTCTTTATGTTCGAGCCGCTGAAAGATTTACAGCTCTTCCCCTCCTACCTTTCCACCATGACCGCGCCCCTTTCGATGATAATCGTCGGCATTTCAATGGCGGACATACCTTTCAAAACGCTGTTCGACGACATAGGTATATATGCGACGGGTCTTCTGCGCCTCGTCATTGCGCCCATAGCAACTTTGGGACTTGCAATAGCGCTGCAATTTATTACGGCAAACTTTTTAACGCCCACGCCGCAGAGCGATTACATATTCCTTGCGCCCGTAATAGCCATGGCGATGTCGCCCGCGGCGACGATAGTCGCCATGTCGGAGCAATACGGCAAGGACACCTCGCGCGCGACGGCTACATTCGTAACCAATACCCTCCTTTCGGTTATAACCTTGCCGCTCGTCATGTCGCTCGCTCTGCTAGTTTGGGAAGCAATATTTTAAATTACCCCGCACATATCCCGCACTCAATCTGAAATTTAACATTTAAACCGCCAAAATTTGCGCATAAAAACAATCATAAATATAATCCTAAATTATAGGCGGGAGCTTTAAAGCTCCCGCCCGTTTTTTATTTAAGCTGAAAAACGTCTTTGCAGAACATATTAAAATATAAACGAGCGCACAGCCAAAGGCTGTGCGCTCGCATCAGATAGTACATTCCTGTTTTAAAAGATGTAAATTATTCGAAATATTCAATGATCACATAATACAATGCAATGTTGCTTCCCGCCGAACCCATGCGGTAAGTTCCGCCTTCCGTAACGTCGAATGACGAAACCGTCATATTTGTTTCGGCAGCGAAACCGTTGACAATCTTTCCGCCTGAAACAAGGCTTACCGTTCTCGTGTCGGCGCCCGACGATTCTGCGGCAACGGTAATTCTGCATGGACAGTCAAGGGTAAATTCAATGTACTTTTTAGGCGACGAACCGGTAAGTCCCGCATTGCCGTTGAGATAAATTGCCTGCGTGGTAGCCCCATAATTTACGCCGTTATGCTCGAAAGGCTGCGCCTTGTAATTTGTCTGAATGACGAGGTCGGAAGTGAACGTGAACGTATGTCCCGAAACCGTGTAAGGCGAAGCGAGAGAAAGCACGTCGCTTGCCGAAAGCACTACCGTGAGAACGGGCTTGGGTCTTGCCGCCTCTATCTGGGCTTCGATTGCCGCTTCGTACTCTTCAAGCACGGAAAGATTTGTAACGTCGGCGCGATAGTCGTAGTTGAGGGCTTCGTATTCCGCCCTCACCCTTTCCACTTCGGGCTGAATAGTCAGGTAGTTATCTGCCGTTACTTCGCCGAGCTGCGTAAGCGCTTCGATTGCCGCGATAACTTCGCTTGCCTGCTTGTATGTTCTGTCGGGATTGGTCGGATTGACCGTCGTCAGGATATCTTCTATCTGTCCCACAACCGAAATGCTAATGCGGTTAGAGGGGTCGATATAATGTTCGGGAGTATCCAGAATGTGATCGGTGAAATTGAAGTATTCGCTTCCGTCTGCGCCTGCCTTATCGGCGGGGTCATATTCGAGGATGGTTTCGGCAACTGCTGCGGCGGTAATGAATGCGCCGTACTTGTTGTAGTGAGTAGCTTCAATCTTTTCGAAACCCGCCTGCGAATTGCCGTACGCATTGTCGTAACCCGAAGGCCATGAACCCGTGAGTTCGTTGGGCACGAGCGCCATGAGATAGTCTGCAAACTGGGACGTAGCCGTTTCGAGGTAGCTCTTTGTGTAATCGAAAAGATCCACTAAAAGAACGTCCTCTTCCTCTGCGAGCTGGCGAACGGCCTGTACATAGGCAAAGTTTTCGCCGTGAAGTCCGGGACCGCTCTGCAACGTGCCGTCCGAATTGAATTTAACTCTCGCAACGGGGGTTACAAGAACGGGCGTAGCTCCGTTTTCGCGCGCGAAATCGACATATTGTTTAAGGAACCATTTGTATGTGCCGCCGCAATCGTATGCGTAATATGTGTCGCCGTACTTTGCTATTTCCGTCAAGGCAGAGTTAATTTCAGCCTGCGTGGAATTATCTATAAACTCCTGAGGCAGATAGTCGGTAGATTGCTTGCCTTCGGGCGCGGTTACGGGGTAAATGCCCTGCCCGTCGGGCGTTCCCAGAGGAACCATCCTGTTGTACATGGTGCTGTAAGACGACTGCTTTTTGGTATCGTCGTCGTTATGGCCGAACTGTATGAACAGGAAATCGCCTTCGCTGATGGTGCTTTCTATCGAATTGCCGCCATTCTGTGAGAATGAATAGCTGTAATTGGGGTCGTCGATATCATAAAGTCTGCCTTCGTTGATAAACGACCTCGTGCTTCTGCCGCCCTGAGCCGCATTTACCACCGTTATGCTGTCATCGAGGAAGTAATCGAGGTACTGTCCCCAACCCGCTATGTATTGCCCGTCGTCGTATGTCTTGACGGTGGAATCTCCGGCAAGGAAAATAGTGGGTGTCGCATCGGTTACAATCTCTTCGCCGGGCTGTTCGGGATTTTCGGGGTTTTCCGGCTGTTCGGGTGTGTTCGGAACATAATCGGGGTCTTCGGCGCCGCAAACGGTACATTCGCCGTCGACAAAAGTATGAGGCGCTTGATCTTTTATCTCGTCGCAGCCTGAGCATTCATGCCAGTGGCTGTCTTCGTCCGACGACCAGGAAGTTGACCAGGTGTGAGTATGCTCTGTCGTCTGTCCGCCGCAACCCGACGCGGCGAGCGCGAACACCATTACTACGCCCATAATGACGGCAGTTAATTTTTTAACAGGTTTTTTCATAAAAAACACTCTCCTTTTAGATATTTTTTTACTTATTATATCTAAAACCAAGCCAAAAATCAATACCTCGCTGAAATTTATATATTCCGCAATATTAAATGCCGAAGGCGTTATAACCTCAATTTAAAATCGCTTAAATGAGCCTAAAAGTTTGAATATCTTAATAATCAATAAGTTATCCCCAGCTAAACGCGCCTTCTTTTATTTTAGCAACCGATAATGCATATAAAATAATTTAGGCATCATTGACAGTGCTGTTATCTTTTCCTATCGTGTTGCCGATTAAACACTCTCCCGACGAATTGACGGTTATTTCGGCATAATTATTTAAATCCTGACATTTCTCGCCCGCACGTCCTACAACACCGCCAATATACTGATATTCCGAGCCTTGCGTATTTTCACTGACAACGATATCGGCATTTATATTATTTGTGCAACTTACAGCGCTACCAATTATATCGCCCGCAACGCCGCCTATAATATTGACAACCGAAGAATTAATGCTTATAGTCAGCTCCGCATTGTTATTGCACAGACTAACATCAGCTCCCTGCCCGACGATGCCTCCGACAAAACCTGCCGACATCTTTGTTATATTAATTATTCCGAAATTTTCGCACGATGAAATATTACCGACAGAATAACCCGTTACGCCGCCTGCATACAAAGTATAATCGCAGGAAACTGTTATCTCGCCGTTATTTATACATTGCGCCAAATCTTTATCCGCATAGCCTGAAATACCGCCAATCATGCCGCTCGAACCGCTCACCGATATTGACGCATTGTTTATACAATTATTTACGGTATTTGCGCTGCGCCCTACAACGCCGCCGACGTACATATGCGTATTGCAGGTTATTTGCATAGAACCATTAACTTCAATATTATTTATCGTTTGATCTGAGTAGCCTGTTAAAAGTCCAACATAACAGTGCATAATATTTACGTTTGAAGAATTAATTACAATGTTCATATCGACAGATGCTTCTTCGATAGTATCAAACAATGCCCCCGCAATTCCGCCTGCGTACAGCATCGAGCTACCGTCTGCCGATAATGTTCCCTTTGCGGACAAGTCCGATATCCGTCCTCCGTTTGACCTGCCTACCACTCCGCCGGCATAAAGTCTGAATTGCCTTGTGTCTGCTTTAGCCGTCAAAATCATATCTGTTTCTGTTTTGCTAAGCGAACCTACATTTTCACCCACTGCACCGCCAACATAACCGGCGCCCAAAACATCCACTTCACCGCTTACACGGCAATTTTCCACATTGCCGGCATTTAACCCGACGATACCTCCGACATAATCCGTCGTTGCCGCCTCTCCGCTGATTGTAACATCCGACAAATTAAGATTGAATATCTTACCTTCGCCCGACAGGCTGCCGAGTAACCCAACGGTAAAAAGCGAACTGCATGACTGAGAAGCGAGATTTAAATTTAATCCCGAAACAGTATATCCGTCGCCTTCAAGAATACCGCTGAACGCTTCAGTATAATCAAAATTGCCAGAAATAAGTGAAGCGCTGCCTATGGGTTCCCATTGCGTATAACCAGAGAGATCTATATTGCTTGCGAGAATATAAACGCCGTCCGGATTATTTCTTATATCATTGAATTGGGCAGCCGTAGAAATTACATCAGCCACATAAAATATTGCACTATCAGTTGTTTCCCCATCGATTGTTAACTCAACAGTAACGCTTCCCGTTGTTTTTCCCGTAAGCACACCTTCTTCCGTAATCACGGCACCGCAGGAATTGGCGGTCAATTTATATGTAACATTATCGTACACCGCATTTTCGGGATAAGTAATAAACGCAATCTGTTCACCCGCATCGGGTGCAATAACGAAGGAAGAGTTACTTATGTCCAACGAAGTAACTTTGAAAGCGGGATCTATCGCCTGACACCTTATACATCTATGGTCCTGACCATAATCATGCCCCTTTGAGACAACTACCGTATCATTCTGCAACACCTCATGGGTTCCGTTAACGTCTGAAAAGTATTTATCACACTGGTCACAGTACCAGTATTCAATACTGCCGTTTTCGGTGCAAGAAGGCTCAACAGCGGCAAAACGTGTCAGCTCGTGCTCATGTCCTGACGAACTGCGTTCATAACCGCATACCGTACACGTTCCGTTATTAAAAATATGTTCTCCGTAATCGTCGAAAACGTCAGCATGTCCGCAAGTTGCCTCCTTCCAATGATACTGCTCGTTATAAGACCATTCGGAAGAAAAAGTGTGTTCATGTTCATCGCCGTAATTATAGGTACAACCTACAATCCCCAAGGCACATGAAACGACGGTTAAAGCCAAGAAAACAAAAATTAAAAATTTGCGTTTCATAGTTACATCCTCCTCCACGCTGAATGCTTACACTTCATTAATCTTAAAAAGTTTTTGAATAATAGAAAGTGCTGAAGCAATAAAAAATTCTAATATCAACTTTACAACATTATATAGTTACTCGTTTAATTTGTCAATATCCTCTGTAATTTAAAAAAATCGCCCGTATTCTTCATACTCACGTCATTTTAATATTTATTATTTAAATTTTTACAAACCAAATCGGCCGCAATAGCCTTGCCTATTGAAAGCATCCTTAACTCAAAAATGGCTTGCCTTATGTAAATTAAGCAAGAAAATATTTTATTTTTTACGTTCGCATTATGTACCCAAATAAATTAATTTAAAGTTATAAAAAATTTGCTTCGCGCGTCTGACTTATCGCGCGAAAGACATTAAAAAAGGCTTCCGTAAAAATTTACGGAAGCCTTTTGATTTTTACTTTATTTATACAGCTTTATCAATTTTCAGAACCGTGTTGAGCAGAACATCTGCGCCCTTGGTGCAACTTTCTACGGGCGTGTATTCGAGCTCGCAATGGCTGTGTCCGCCGACCGAAGGAACGAATATCATAGTCGTAGGCACTATGTCTGCGGCAAACTGCGCGTCATGTCCCGGACCCGAGTACATGCGCATATAGGAATACCCCAGCTCTTCCGCGCTCTTTGCAACCATATCTACATAGGGCTCATAGAAGGTAACCGTCGCGCGGCTCCATGCCTCGGCGTAAGAAAATCCGCACTTTTCAACTACGGGAGGGATGCGCTTTATTATTTCTATGCACTGCTTTATGACTTCTGGATCCTGATGGCGCGCGTCGAGGGTGAACTTCACCTCGTCGGGAATTATCGTATGTATGTTGGGATGACATGATATTTTGCCCGTGGTGTAAACCAATTTGGAATCTAGCTTGTCAAACTCGTTGTGCAGATACTCAATAACCTTGCACGCAGCATAGAGCGCGTCCTTGCGGTACTTCATGGGAGTGGTGCCCGCATGGTCTGCCTGTCCGCGGAAGGTGAATTCGTAGTTTATCATGCCGCACACGCCCTCAACAACGCCGATATCCTTTTTTTCAGCTTCAAGAACGGGACCCTGCTCGACGTGCAGCTCCAGAAGGGCGGCACATTTTTCAGGCGAAATGCGGTTTGCCTCGTCGCCGACATATCCGCTCGCCGCAAGCGCTTCGCCGAAGGTTCTGCCCGTAGAATGCGAGCGGGAAGCGAGCATCTTTTGCTTGTCGAATTTGTTGCAGACAACGCCCGAACTCATCATTGCAGGCTCATAGTCCGCGCCCTCTTCGTTGGTCCATATCATGCAGACATAATTATGTTTGTGGGGAATTTTTTCTTTAACGATGGTTTCAGCTACTTCAAGCGCGGAAAGCACGCCGAGTATGCCGTCGTAATTGCCGCCCTGACGCACGGAGTCGCAATGCGAACCCGAATATATTGCAGGAAGAGAAGGCTCGCTGCCTTCGAGCACGGCATACATATTCGCCATATCGTCGGTATAAACTTTCATGCCGAGAGCTTCGCATCTCTTTTTCCATTCGGCGCGCGCAGCAAGCGCTTCGGGCGAAAGAGAAAAACGCGTTATGCCTCCGTTGCCCGTATCGCCGAACTTTGAAAAAGTAGTTATTTTATCTTCCATTCTTTTTTCGCTGCATTTATACATAGAAAACCTCCATAGTAATTTTTAATTTGTACCGAGCGATTTTTTGAGCATTGCAAACAAATCGCCTTCTTCGGGCGAATATGCGCAGTTTGCGATATTGCTCGCCGCCATAGCCTTTTTGGCATACTTTGCACACTCGTCGTCGGTAAGTTTTTCGCTCTCGCCCAGAAGCGAGCCGAGCGCCTTGGAAAACTCCTCTGCGTTTTTAAAGCCGCATGCGCGCAGCACCGCCTTTGCCCTCTGCGGCATTTTGCCTTCGCAATACTGCATAAGCGCGCCCAGCAGCAGACCGTTCGCCCTGCCGTGGTCGATATGCTTGTAATATGTGAGCGAATAGCCCATTGCATGCACCGCCGTGGTGCCCGTGTTGGCAATGACCATACCCGCAAGCGTTGCCGCATAAAGCAATTTATCCCTGTCGTCCAACGTCAGTTCGCCGCTTGAAAGTTTGCCGAACATTTTGCAGATGATGCCCGCAGACTTTGCCGCCAGCAGATCGGAAATTTCGCCCGCCTTTACGGAAAGCATGCCCTCCACCGCGTGAGAAAGTGCATCTACGGCGGTATTTATAGTAGTCGCATGCCCCAGAGTGCGCATATATTTTCCGTCAAGAAAGGTGTATTGCGGAAATATATAGGGCGAGGCCATGCTCGTTTTGCTTTCGCGAACGTCATCGGTGAGTATTGCATACTGCGTAACTTCGCTGCCCGTACCCGCCGTAGTGGGTATGTGTATCATGGGAAGAACGTCCGAAGCATACCTGCCTGAAAACAGCTCGCTGTCGGGCAGATCCTGCCTTGCAAGCAAGGCAATAGCCTTTGCCGCATCCATGGGCGAGCCTCCGCCTATCGCCACGACGAAGTCGGCGTCGCACTGTTTTGCCATTTCGGCTCCGCGGCGAACGCAGTCTATGCCGGGGTTTGCAGGCACTTCGTTGAACACTTTGAATTTCTGTTTGTTCAGTTTAAGCACGCACTCAACATCTAAAAGCGAACCGTTTTTTTCAGAGCTTTTGCCCGTTACTATTAAAGCCGTACTGCCGAAATCCGCAAATATCTTTGCATTGCGCCTTACGCAGTCTTTGCCTGAAATTATATGTACAGGGCAGTAGAACGCACTCATTTTTTAATCTCCTTTTCAAATCTCCTTGTCGAGTATCGAGAGCACCTCTTCCACCTTTTCGAGCTCTTCCTTCATCTGAGCTTCGGTAATGATGAGAGGAGGCGAAATAAATATCATATTTTCGTGCGAATAAGTCATGAACTTGCGCTCGCGGAGAAGGGCGCATACCCTTCCCATCTTGCCTTCGGGATCCTTGCCGTAAACGACCCAGGGTTCCTTGGTAGCTTTATCCTTTACGAGCTCTATCGCAGAGAACAGACCTATTGAACGCACGTCGCCCACGCAGGCGTGGGAGGCTTTGAACTCATCGAGCCTCTTTTTGAGAACTTTGCCGACCTTGTTTACGTTTTCGAGCACCTTGTGTTCCTTATAATATTTCAGGCAAGCAATGCCCGCAGCGCACGCAAGCGGATGTCCGCTGTAAGTAAGTCCGCACGAAAGCAGATGGTCGTCGAAATATGCGGCGATTTTTGAAGATACGGCAACGCCGCCCAGCTGAACATAGCCGCAGGTAACGCCCTTGGCGAAAGAAACCAGGTCGGGCTTTACGCCGAAGTTTTCGAAGGCAAACATTTTGCCCGTTCTTCCGAAACCTGCCATGACCTCGTCGCAGATCATAACTATGCCGTATTTATCGCATATGCGCCTTACGCCGGGCAGATAGCCCTCGGGAGGAATGATTACGCCGTTGGAACCCGTTACCGTTTCCATAACGATTGCGGCGACCTCGTCGGGATTTTCATAAACTATCTGCTCTTCGAGCTTTGCAAGGTAATACTTTGTCGCTTCTTCCTCGCTTGCAAAGTTGATGGGCTCGCGGTATATATAAGGGTCAAAGAACTTTACAAATCCGGGTATGCCGGGTTCAAGCGGATACCTTCTCGGTTCGCCGGTAAGGTTGCCCGCGCCGAACGTCGAGCCGTGATAGCTGCGGTAGCGCGAAAACACCTTCTTTCTTCCCGTGTACATGCGCGCAATCTTGATTGCGTTTTCGTTTGCGTCGGCACCCGCATTGGTGAAAAATACCTTGCCGAAATTATCGGGCAAAAGCTCTATTATCATCTTTGCAAGTTCGCCGCGCACGTCGCTCGCGTAAGAGGGCGCTATATAGCAGTATTTATCCGCCTGCTCTTTGATTGCTTCGGCTATCTCTTTGCAGCCGTGTCCCAGATTGAGATTGACGAGCTGCGCGCTCATGTCGGAATAGCGGTTGCCGTCGTAGTCGTATATGTAAATGCCTTCGGCGTACTTTACAGGTATGGGATTTAAGTTTGCCTGTTTGGACCACGATTGCAGATTGTAGTGCGAATGATTGAAAACAATTTCGTCCTTTTCGCTCATAATTAACTCTCCTTGAATTTGTATATCTTTGCACATATTTATTGTGGCGTATGCGCAGTCTGTTTTATAAATTTTAAACCTTCTGAACCCTCTTGCCGAGTTTTATTGCTCCCGTCGGACATACGAGTGTGCACAGTCCGCAACCGACGCACGCTTTGCCGTTCAGACGGGGTCTCCTTGACGATTGGTCCCATAATATGGCCTGATGACCGCCGTCCGCGCAGCTTATAAAGCACCTGCCGCAGCCTACGCATTCCTTGCCGAAGGCGGGATAGCGGATACTCTGCCTGTCGAGTTCGTCGGCGGGCACAAAATTTTTGAGCGCGCCGCCTATTATATCCGAAAGGCTTTTGCCGCGCGACGCTAGATAGCGCGAAAGCCCGTCGGTAAGGTCGTCTATTATGCGATAGCCGTACTGCATGACCGCCGTGGTTATCTGAACGTTTTCGCAGCCGAGGAGCAAGAAGTCGAGCGCGTCCTTATACGTCTCTATTCCGCCTATGCCGCTCAGGGGCGCCGCGGCTGTCGCGGCGTTCTTTTTAAGGTCGTGCACAAAGCGAAGAGCTATCGGCTTTATCGCCTTGCCCGAATAACCCGAAACCGTGGATTTGCCGCGTATTGACGGCTGCGCCACGAGTTCGGCGTCGTCCACGTCGGTAACCGATTTTATCGTGTTAATTGCGGCAATGCCGTCGGCGCCGCCGCGGAGAGCCGCTTCGGCAGCAGGCTCCATATTTGTTATGTTGGGCGTCATTTTTGCGAGCACGGGAAGTTTTGTCCCCGCGCGCACCGCCCTCGTGAACTTTTCGACGAGCTCGGGATGAGTGCCGACGTCGCTTCCAAGACCTCCGCCCGACATGTGCGGGCAGGAGAAATTGCATTCGAGCACGTCGCAACCCGCCTTTTCGCTCTCATTTGCAAGGTATGTCCACTCCTCCTCCGTTCTGCCCATTATCGAACCGACTATTACCCTGTCGGGAAAGTCGGATTTGAGTTTGGAAAGAACCGAAAGGTTGTAGTCGAGCGGTTTATCAGATATCTGTTCGGCGTTGCGGAAGCCTATGAAAGGCGTGCTCTCCTTTCCGCTCTGCGAAAAGCGGGGAGACAACTCCTGCGGGACAAAAGCCGCATAAGTTTTATACACGACGCCCGCCCAGCCCTGTTGAAGGGCGGAAGCGCACATTTCGTAGCCGCTCGCCACGACGGACGAACTGAGAAAGAACGGATTTATGCATTTAACGCCGCACATATGCGTCGATAAGTCCGCCTTGGGCGCGGGTGAAGGGGTATATTTTTGGCTTGCAGCCTTTATCAGCCGCCTTATTTCGACGGCATGCCCGGGCTTTACGCACGCCCGCTCGCAGGCGCCGCAATCGATACAGTTCTGTACGTGCGCCAATGCTCCTTCGCCGTTGGAAAAATTCAGCGAACGGAGAAATCTGTCCGGGGAAAGATTGCGCGGACACGCCGCCGAGCACGGAGCATCGTAACAGAGCATGCAGCGCGCCGTCTCTTCGCGGATGAACATCTCTTCCATAATATCACCTTATTGTTTTGCTTTATGTTTAGCTCTCTTTATAAACTTGCCGCTGCCATACTTGCCGACGTATTTGCCGTCGTCATAAACGAGCATTCCGCGCAGATAGGTCTGAACGGGATAGCCGTGGAATTTTTTGCCTTCCCATATGGTATGGTCGTAGTCGGAGTGCATATTTTTTACCGACACAGTGAAGTCCTTTTCGGGGTCATAAACCACTATGTCGGCGTCCTTGCCTATATCCAGCGAGCCCTTCTGCGTGCACCCGAATATTTCGGCAGGGTTTGTCGAACACAATTCAACTGCTTTGCTGTAAGTTATTTTTCCCTGTCCAGCGGCGTCGAGCATGTAGGGATACATATTCTCTATGCCCGCACAGCCGTTGGGTATCTTTGTAAAGTCGTCTTTGCCCCAGTCTTTTTCAGCCTGCATGAACGGGCAATGGTCGGTGGCGACGGTATCTATAAAGCCGTCGTTTATAGCCTTCCACAGCGCCGAGCGGGACTCTTCGCCCTTCATGGGAGGGGAACATACAAAGTTTCTGCCGTCCTCGCGCTTGTAAACGTCGCAGGTAAATTCAAGGTACTGCGGGCAGGTCTCGGCATAAATTTCCGAGCCGCGCGCCTTTGCTTCGCGCACCGCTTCGACGCCGCCTGCGTTTGCAAGGTGGACTATATACAGCGGCGCTTTCGTGTATTCTGCCATATATATCGCGCGCCTGTCCGCTTCCTCCTCCACGAACTCGGGACGGGAAAGGTAATGATACCAGGGAGAAAGTTTGCCTTCGGCGCGGAACTGTTCAATTTTAGCATCTATTATATCGGGGTTTTCGGCGTGCACGTTTACCAGTATGCCCGCCTTTTTTGCCTCTTCCAGCACGGTGAGCATGTGCCCGTCGTCTATCATCATATTTTCTTTTCTGTATACCATGAAGCACTTGAACGAGGTGATGCCCGCCTCGGCTGCTTCGGGAAATTCTTTTATCAGCTTGCCGCCGTCCAGATCGGTTATCGCAACGTGAAATGCAAAGTCCGAAGCCGCTACGGGCGCCGCCATCTGCATGCGATTTCCGACAGCCTGCATTATGCCGTCGACCTCGTCGCCGTGGCGCTTCTGCATTACATAGTCAAACACGGTCGTAACGCCGCCGCACACCGCGGCGCGCGTGCCCGCTTTATAGTCATCGGAAGATATCGTCCCGCCGAAAGGCATTGCAAGGTGCGTATGCGCGTCTATCGCGCCGGGAAGAATGAGTTTGCCCGAGACGTCCACCACTTTTTCCGCCATAGTGGCAGGTATGTCTGCCGCAACGGCAGCTATCTTTTCTCCGCTCACGGCGACGTCCGCCCTGAACATAGCCTTTGCCGTTACGACGGTGCCGCCCTTAAAAAGCAAATCGTACATAATAAACCTCTTTTTATTATTTTTTGACCAGAGAGGCAGGGCTTGCCGCTCTGGTCAGAAATCAAGCAATTAAAATTTTCAAAAATTTTCCTCAGACGGCGCATCTTTGAAATATTTCCGACGCGCCGCCGGGGGATAAAGGATCGTAGCTTCATCAGCCGACCGCATAGTCGGACTGTCAACCTTCAGGCGAATAAGTGTAGCTGTCGAGGTCGCTGAGATCTACAGATGAATGAACATTGTCCCAGAACTGGGTGTAGAACACCTGATCGAAGGTAAGTTCAGCAAGCGCAGCCTGCGTTGCGATATCCGTCTGACTGGGGGTCGTGCTCGCCGTAGAGCTCGTATAATAATTGCTGAGTATGTCGCGCGTTACCTCAAAATCGTTCTCGTTCATAATGCCTATGTTGTTGAGATTTGAAGAGGTTACGTTTGTGCCGTCCACTACAAGTTTTGCAACTTCGGTAGCCATGTACTGCTGATGGTAGAGCGAAACGCTGTCGCCTGCCTGATATACGAGCGAACCTGTATCGTTGCCGAGATCGCCGGTAAGTTCGGCATGAGTGCATGCCCAAGCCCAGCCCTTAATCGAAGCGCGAAGGAATGCTTCAACCGTTTCGGTGTTTTCAGCCGCCCAGTTTGCATCGACGAACAGGCAGTCTTCCATCATCGATACGTCCGTATCGCGCATGTAGATGACGTTGAGGTCGTCCAGGTCATAACCTGCTTCGAGCACGAGACCGAGTTCGTTATAAGTCATTGCCGAAGCCCAGTCGAGCGAACCCGAGAGAAGCTGGTTCATATCGAAGCTCTGCGAAGTGAGCTCTGTATCGAGGTTGAGCGATGCGAGATATGCCTGCAATTCGTACTGGTTGCCGCCCAGCCAGTTGCCTACGCTCTCGCCCGCGCTTATCGTGGTACCGTCTGCGATGTCCGTATCCGTTTTGAGCGAAACTGCCGTCATGCCGGAATCCTGATAGAACTGGGCTATCGCCATAAGGCTGGAACCGTTTGCAATCGAAGGCATGAGGTTTGATACCCAAGTGGTACCGAACTGAGCCGCGCCGCTCTCTACGGCGTCGATTTCAGAAGTCGTGCCGCCCTCAACAATGGTAACGTCGAGACCTTCTTCCTCGTAAAAACCGAGCACGTCTGCCGCATAATAGCCCATAAACTGCGACTGTCTGAGCCATTTGAGCTGAAGCGTTACGGGTGTAAGTCCTCCGCCTTCATCGCCTCCGCCGCAGCCTGTAAATGCTGCCGTGCAGCCGCAAGCAATAACCGCGCTTACGGCGAGTGCCAAAATTTTCTTTTTCATTTTTGCGTCCTCCTGCAAAAAAATTTATAACCATTTAAAACTATTCAGGCAACCTTGCGCTGTGAAGTGTGCCAACGAATGCCCCTCTTTTCAATCAGCGCAACAATTGCATATATAACAAGTCCTATTATCACGGCGAGGAATATGTATGCCCACGCCGCCGTGCGGTTCTGCGTATCGAATGCCGTTTTGAACACCTTTCCCAGCCCGACCGACGTCGTATATGCATAAATTTCCGAAATGAACACCGAAGTCATCGCCGTAGCCACGTTAATTTTTAGCGCCGTGAATACGTTGGGAAGAGATGCGGGCAACCTGAGTTTGAGAAAACTTTCGGAAGAGGTTGCGCTGTAAACGTCCATAAGGTCGTCCGAGTACGGCTTGACCGTATTCAACCCTTTGTACGCATTAACTGCCATGCCTGCCATGCAGGTTATAACGACTATTACTATCTTTGCCGCATAGGGCGCGTCCGAACCGAACATGTTGTTTATTGCCGGCGCAAGCGCAACTACGGGAGCAGATACGAATATCGTAAGAATAATGAGCGCTCCGCTGCCCCACTTGCGGCAGATGGTTGCAAGCAATGCGCAACCGTAACCCAAAAGCGCGCCCAGTAAGTAGCCCGGCAGCATCGCCGCAAGCGTTATGCCTGCGTTATACATCATAATGCCGAAGTTTGCACCGATGTAATTGAATACGCCTATGCTCGTTATCTCCTTGGTTACGCCCGTAAGAGCGTTTGTGGTAGAAAACGTTCTGGTGAAGGGAAAGGGCAACTGCGAATAGGTCTGCCCCAGTATCGCATGCAGCGCACCTGTCTGCCAGAGTATGAAGATAATTACAAAAAGCAAAATCAGATAAACTACGCCATCTACTTTGTTCCAGCCGCGCTTTACGTTCATCAGAATACTTTTTCCTGACTTTTTCATTGGATAACCTCCTTCAATCGCTCGACTTCCAGCGAATTACAAAATGCTGGACAAGTTCGACGAGATAGAAGATAAGCACGCCCGCGAGTATTGCCATGAATATGTATCCCCAGCAAAGGTCCCAGCGGCTTGCATACTGCGATGCGAATATGCCGTATCCGAGACCTCCCTGCGTGCGCAGAAGCTCGGTGAATATTACCGAACAGAACGCCGCGGGAGCTGCTAGCTTGAGACCTACGAACATGGAAGGCAACGCTGCGGGAAACATCAGCTTTGCATATACCTGAACGACGTTCGCCGCATTTATCTTCATAAGTTCGCGGCGCTCCCTGTCAACGGAGCGGAAACCTGCAAACGTGTTTGCCGCCACGGGGAAGAACGTCATATATGCCGCCATAAACATCTTCGATGTGAAGAGATCGGGGAATACCGACAGGAATATGGGCGCAAGCCCGAGCATGGGTATCATCTGGGTAACAAGAAGGAAGGGATAACCTACCTTCTGCACGGGCACCCACAGGCTCATGAGAAGCGCGAAAATCACGCCGAGCACCGCGCCTATTGCGAAACCGAGCACCGCCACAGAGAGTGTGTCCGACAGATACTGCCATACGCTCGAGCCGCAGAGTTTGTATGACTGGGTAGAAGTTTGCACCGTTGCCGATGAAAAGCACCAGTAAACCATATTATAAATGTGAGGGAATACCGTATTCGCATTGCCCGTTGCCTCTACAATGCAGGCAACTATTTCCCACACGATGAAGAAACCTACAAGCCATACTGCCGCGACCAGCCACTTCGGAGGCGTGAAAGCTTTTAATCTGTCAAAAAATTTCCCCCGCGGTGTTTTTGTGCCGCGCATAATTTCATACCCCCTCGAAGTCGGATCTTATTTCCGTGATATAATCGTAATATTCCTTGCACTCGCGCATTTCTGCACGGCGGGGACGAGGAAGATTTATATCGAGCACGGCAGACACTCTGCCGGGATGAGGGCTCATGACGACTACCTTGTCGGAAAGATAAACCGACTCGCTTATGTTGTGCGTTACGAACACCGCCGTCATCCTGTTCTCGCGCCAGATGGCAAGAAGGTCGTCGTGCAACTTTTCGCGCGTAAATTCGTCCAGCGCCGAAAAAGGCTCATCCATAAGCAAAATCTTGGGATTTACGGCAAGCGCACGCGCAATCGAAACTCTCTGCTGCATGCCGCCCGACAGTTCGTAGGGATAACTGTTGCGGAAATCGGAAAGTCCGACTATTTCGAGCATGTGCTCCGCCCTGTCTCTTCTTTCGCCCTTGGGAACTTTCATTATTTCAAGCGGAAGCTCTACGTTTTTGAGCACCGAACGCCAGTCGTAAAGCACCGCGCTCTGGAAAACCATGCCCAACTTGCGCGCAAGCCTTGCTTCTCTCGGGGAAATGCCTCCCACGCTCACGCTGCCAGATGTTGCTTCGAGAAGATCGGCTATTATCCTCAGAAGCGTCGTTTTTCCGCAACCCGACGGACCGAGAAGCGAAACGAACTCGCCGTTCTTAATATCAAGATTGACGTCGGTAAGAGCAGTAACCGTATCGCCCTTATCCGTGTGGAACTGCATGTTAAGTCCCTTTATGCTTATTTCGCCGTCGCGCTCCGAGACGGAATTGTAAGTTTCTGCCACGCAAGAGAAATTATTTGCACAATTTTTTCTGAGTACCATAGTTTCCATAAGTCAATACTCCTTTTACTAATACCTTTTTAATCAGTTTTGAGCCAAATGCTATAAGTTGATTTTATATATCAGATATAACCACAGCTATTAACTGATTGCCGCTAAACGCCGTTGAACTTATTGTTTTGTTCTGTCTGTAAGCAGCTATTTCTTAAATTCTTACTAATATCATAGTCAAAACCCCGCAAAAATGTCAAGTATTTATATAAAAATGTAGTTTCACAATAACATATACAAACTATAATTTATTCTTATATTTCTGATATAAATTTGTTATATATAGCACACATGTAAAAATACATTATATAAGCATAACTTATATAATCACATGCGCGCGCGCACATAAATATAATAATTGCGGGCAAATTTCGTCCTCACCGCGCAAAAGATAAATTTTTGTGAAAACATCTCGCAAAAAATATGTGAACGGCTAACTTCGCACGATAATTACTGACAAATTGCTTAAAAGTCATATAAAACAAATGATGACAGTTTTTTATGCAAATTTACAAACTTTTACTTTGTTTTTGCCCTCATCTTAAAAAATACTTTTGTTAATTAAAACAAAGACAATTACCAAAAACGCAATGAACTATCTGAAAACCCTCCATAATTAAAATCGTTTTGAAAGCGCACGATTGTAAAAATTTAAATTCGCCCCCCCCCTTAAACAGAGCAAAGAAAAAAGGCGGAGAAAATTCTCCGCCTCCCGACATTTATAAAATAATAATCGCTCGCCTGTTCAGTTCCGCCGCAGGGCTTTGCCGATTTTTACACCGCAGAGCAATAATTATGTTTGCCGCGGCGCATACCTATTGCGTTGTTAAAACTCATTGCCCGTTTCCGCAACACTTTATCAAATTAAGTTATTGTAGCCCCCACTATTTTATCTCAGTGCAAAAACGCTCAAAATCTGTCTCTGCCATAAAAAATTCATTCAGCTTTCCCCAAACCAACCCATGCACACCACTTTCGCAAACAATAAAAACACATAACCTCGACCACACAACGCAAAAGCAATGCAATCGCAACCTCAAAGTGCAAAACCAAATTTTAATATAATGTAAAATGACAATGAATAATGTTAAACATTATAACGGCGGGAGCTTAACACGAAGCCCCCGCCGCAAATTTTTATTTAAGACACGACAAAATCTTAATCATTAAAATACATAAACATAATTAAAAGCAAACTTTAAAACTTGTCGGAAAGAAGCCTGTCGCCAAGTACGCCCGCGTTTACTCCTGCACCGAAGTTGGAATTGCCAAGTATTGCTTCAAGCTCGTCCAAGTCGTATGCATTCACACTGAAAGGAGCCTCTCCGTCAGCGGTGTGCCACCCGAAAAATCCGGGACATATAGTTCCCGAATCATCGACGGGGAACAAGTTATCAGGGTCGGTGGTAGAGCCTGTATATACCCCATCGGATTCTCCGCGTTGATAGCTGCAGTTAATCAGCCTGTAGCCACCCTGCACAAAGAATCCCTCGTTAGTGTTTACATCGGTGTTATACACAAGGTCCTCGATTCCGCGGAAGATGCAATTCTCCGCCATAACACTGCCCTGATTGCCCGCTCCTATCGCATGAGAGGTCAGCGCACACTTCCAAGTTTCGTTTATTGCCTTAACCACACTGTCGGCCTCAAGTTCAATGAGGTTGGAGCGATATTTATAGTACTGCGAACTGTCTATAAGACAGTTGTACATATAGGTATTGCCTCCGCGCATCTTTGGAATTCTGTCCTCGAAGTTCATAAATTTGCAGTTCGCAAAGGAAACCTGAATGCTTAGATTATAAATATAGTCGTCCGCCTTATCAATGTAGTGCGCTTGGTCGCCCAACAGGAAGCCTTTCTTCTGTGGAACAGCAAGACCGTATAAAATATCATCAAAGGTTGCCCCCTCGTCGCGAAGCGCCTTGTAGTATTGATACTGACATGTGTAGTTAACGTCCGATATGCTCTTCTGATAGTCCTCTTCAACATCAGACATCATCTGGAAGAGATATCCGTCCTCATCGTCGGTTCCAGCAGCAAAATTACACCAGCTTATGTGCAGAGCGTTGCTACCGTCTGCGCCGTAGGGAGCACGGAACGCGACGCCTGAATTGGCGGTATAATTTACGTTGGATACGTCTATCTGTCCGTCATAGGACTTCCCGAATGTGCAGTGGTCCAACCATATGGTACCGCAGAAGGCTATTTTGAAGTAAGCCCAGCCGAACGCATCATAGTCGCCCACAGCATTTGTTGTCGTGGAAGCACTGTCCTCCCACTGCCAAAGCTCATCAAACTCAAGGTTACGGAACACAAGGTTGTCGCAACTGGTAACCTTAAAGCCGCCGTGTGTCAGCTTTGCACCATTCTTGGAATATATAAGCAAGTCTGATATGTTGGAAAGATTTATCTGCGTCATTCCGTTTTCTGTGAACATCTCCGACATAGTGAATACTTTTTTGCTGTTTGAACTTGTCCTGCAAAAGTCGGAAACTATGGAAGCCTCTTTCTTTACTTCGCTGCTAAGTTGCTCATAGCCTAGATTAATGTCCTGTGTAATCTCTATTACGCGCACAGTGCCCTTAAAGTTGCTCTCATCATAGCCGTCCGCAGGTTCCTGAGTGTAGGTACCGGTCTCATCGTTCCATACGTTTTTATAATGGAACTGTGCGTCCTTGATTGCCTCCACAAGTTGTTCAACGGTGGATACAGTGCGATATGCTTCCGTGCCGACGTATTGCGAAAAGTCCGTCGTCCTTCCCTCTACATAGCCGTCTGCAGACAGATTCTCCTTCGTTTCAGAAGAAAGCGCCGCGTACCAATCGCGCGAGTAACCGCACAGTGAGCAATTAAGGTCGAGCTCTCCGTCATAGGTGTGCGGCTCTGTCTTATTAACCTCATCACACCCGCTGCATGTTACGGTGTGACCGTTCTCACCAGCACTCTCGTACACATAGCTATGTTCGTGTTCAGGAGGGTTCTCCCCCCCGCCTGTATTAGGATCTTGCTCTCCACCAGACGAGCAGCCGACAAAAAAAGCCGCCCCCATAATACATGCTGCCGCAATTGCCATAAGTTTTTTCACAATAAAACCCCCTGTAAAAAATTTTCTTGCATCTCCCATCTACTTTTAACAGGAGACTTTATTGCACATTCACCGAAGCGAATGACCGCAAACGCAAATAATTTACCATGCTAAATGCTTATGTCGAAAAAAGTTATTTAGTCTTCTATCGATGTGAAATTAAAAAATACGTTGAATAAAAACATCGGCAAAAAAGATCAAGAATGCCGTAGTTATCGATAAACCTTAATAAAACTTTTCCGACATAACTCCTCTACATCGCCTTCTAAGCCCTTCCTTTGTTTAAAGTACAAATGTACTTATAAGTAAAGTATAGCAAATAGAAATGTACTTGTCAAGTACATAACGAATTTTTTATGCTAAAATTTTTTATATGAGTATAGGATCTAAATTGTATGAATTAAGGTCAGAAAAAGATTTGAGTCAAAAAGACCTCGCGCAGGCAATAGGCGTAAGTCAGTCCACCATTGCAAAAATTGAAGTTGGTAGAAACGAAGCAACTGCGTCAACCATACGAAAATTAGCAAAATTTTTTAATATTTCAACTGATTACCTATTAGAGCTCGAAGACGATTTTTGCGTAAAACCCCTTGAAAGCAAGAGCGCCTTAATGTCCGAAGAAGAACGAAAGTTGCTTAAAGACTACCGCTCTTTAAATTTTGCTTGCAAAAAACTCGTTAAACAAACGATTGAAACATTAAAAAATTCCACCGCCTCGTCTGACAGTGGAAAAGCAGAAGATATTTCCTGATGGTCAATTTTATGATATAAACAAATTAATCGTATGGAAACTTTATCTGAGTTAATTAAAATTGCGCAAAGCGAACGCATGCAAAACCAATTTGCTTTACGCTGCGGAATAAGTTCAAGCATTTTAACGCGTCTCATAAAAGGGACGAGACGTTTGACCTGAATTACAACCAACGATTAAAAGCGGGCACGAAAAAAGCCCGATTTTCAGGCATTTTCGCTTAAAAATCGGGCTTTTTGGTGCACCTTCAGGGACTCGAACCCTGGGCCCACTGATTAAGAGGCTCATCAAAACGTCAAAAAACAAGCAAAAATCAATAAAAAATGCTCATTTTGAGGGTGTTTTTTGCGTTTTTAGCCTCATTTGTAGCCTTATTTATTTTCATAATTTTAACTCATACGCCTACAAATAAAATCCCATTTTATCTGCCCTTCGCAACCCGAGGGGCTTTATTTTGCGGCGGTGGGTTGGCGGCTCGCTAAACCGCTTAGCCGACCAACCACAACTCGCCGCAATTAAATTTATAAAGCCAATCTCTTAACCAGACTTAATATAAACCGTGGACGGGGGGAAAACAAATTCACCCGAGCGCTCTGCTTACTCTTTGTTTTCCCCCTCTTTACCCCCTTTCAAGCTGATAAGGGGAAATATATTCGTCGCAAACAATTCCCAACGTTGGGAAACCCAGGTGCACTCCTTCAGGTGTGCGCTTTCGTCATCTTTGTTATGTCGCTTTGGAAGTGGCTGTTTTGCTTCTGCAACTCGTCGTTGGTTGCCATAATGCCGCCATATTCAATTATATCATCAATGCCGACCTTATTTAACTTGCTTCGAGCTTCATAAATGCCGCTAAGACAGTCAGTTGAGTAACGATTTGCATATATCTTTTTGCTCTGAAGATAATACTTCTTTTTCTCGCCTTCCTCGTCGCCGTTCCCGGCAGCTACAAGCAATTCGAGCTTCGAACAGCCAAACAAATTGTTTACTCGCTCGCGATGGTGAACAAGCTTCGCCACGAACTTCTTTAAAAGATACATTGTAAGCGTTGTGTCCGCGCGGTCATGGCGATACTTCAAATAATACTTATTGAATTTTTCAATAATAAATCCAAAGATTAAATCCGTAAGCCAGAACGTAGAGAAAAACGGCAGAAGCGGCGACATCTCTCCCTTCTTTTTTATAGACACACGCTCACCCAGACCGAGCGTACCAATGCCGAGCTCTTCGAACCTTTGAAGATCTGACAAATTTTTAAGAAAACAACGATAAGCAATAGTAACGGCATGCCGCTCCATCATAAGGTTAAGATTGAAAAGGTCGTTGACCTGATTGCATTCAGGGTCAGACGGCTTCAGGTGCTTAGTAGCGTTTGCGTTCTTACGTTCCTTATCAATCTCGGATATAACATACACGCCGAACCCGAACGCATACCTATTCGGATTGTCCTCAATCATCGTCTTCCCAAGCCTGAGCATGTCATAGTCCAAAATATGGCTATGCCTCGAAAAACTCTCTATCATACGGCTATCGCGCTTAAAAAAGTCGCTGTCAGACAAAGGAAAGTTGCCCAAATCGTCGAAGAGCGTATCCGAACGGATAGAGTAGTTCGATATTAAGAGGGCGCATTGCCTCGTGTATATCAGATATGCGCAAGCATAATCTTCAATTGCTTGCCAAACGCTCATGGGCTTTAAATTATCGTTATAATCTAAGCCGTAATACCCAAAGTCATAACCGAAGATATAACGGTTCTGCGGCTTCCTTTCAAACTTCAAACGCTTTGATTTTATCACCCGACGACAGCTCCAGACGTCATATATTCTATGCTTCTGGAACATTTTTTTAAGAAAACGTTCCAAATTCTGCCAAGGGAAATGCGGAAATTTATAATCACTTTCGAAGATAACTTCCAATGCCTGGTCACGAAGCTGAACTTCCGCAGAAAGAGCAATATCCGTCATGAGCAAAGTCTTACCTTTTTCCATAGTGCCGTCAATAGTCAATGCCAATCCGCGCTCATTTATAAATCCGCGATTGCAACGTTCGTGATGATACAGTCGGTTAAACGCTATATGGCGAGCAAGCAAATTCAACGCAACTATAATTATTACCGCCCACAAAATAGCGGGAATAAAGTCTATCATAACAGATAAATCCATAAGCAACTTAACTATCTGAATATAAATCGTGCTTGTTTTGAGAGCTGCAATAAAATACAGATAATAAGCCATGCCGGAGATAAATATAGCTATGCCGTTAAAATTGTAAACCCATACAAATGCCAATATCTTAAGATAATAATTATGCTCGCGGCTGAACTCGATGAAGCTCAGCAACCACGCTCTGACAGGCGGATAGACTTTCTTTTCAAACCGCTTGAACGCCTTCAAAGGCTTACTCTCCTTTCCGTAATCGTTATTGATAGTCTTTTTCTTTACAATCAAAACTGCAAAAATAACGAGGAAAAAAGGCATTACAATAAGCAATATTTTTGTTATGTAAAACAGAACGTCGCTGACTTTCTCGAGGTATGCCGAGAAGTTGTCCATGGAGAAGAACAGCGACCAATAACCGCTCATATTCGCGCAGAACTCTTCCCAAGTTTTCGGAAGATTGAAAGGCATAATGAACGGCTGATTTGTGAAATTATTGACTGTTATTTCGCCCGTCATATTGAGATCGCACAGCTCGTTTATGTAGAACTTTCCGGAATTGTAAAGGTCTATGCAGCTCTCAGCAATTCGCAAATGGGCGTACTGAAAAAAGAATGGTATCAGCGCGAGGCTTGCAGCGATCGCGCCGAGCCAGATTAAATGCCTGTAATTAAACTTTTTCATACTGCCCCCAAGTTAGTGAACGTAAATATAAAATAGCCCATTACAAGCACAGCAACTAACAATATTACAATTTTTAAAACGTTCTTTAAGTTTTTCATTTTACTTGATAAATTTAACCTGATGATTTAAAATTAAAAAAGGAGATATAATTATGCTTTGTAATTTATTATTAACCGACCCTGACAACATTCCTGTTGGATATGGCGGTCTTGATACAAAACCTTTATCAATTTTACTTATAACAATATTAGCAATATTAGTTACAGTAATATTTGCTTGCGTAATAATACAACTCAACAAAAAATGCAATGAGAACAAAAGCACAAAGTTTTTTACTATTGGAATGATAATAGTTACTATAATTATTTGCGTAATATATATCTTACTATGTGTCTATGCAGTGAATTAAAAACTTTTAAGACGGTCATTTTCGACCGTCTTTTTTAAATACCCACGCCAACGCTTGAAACGGCAAAGATATAACATAAGAAACGCCTTTTAGAAGAAAATTAAATAAATGACGAACGGGAGGCAAGAAATTCAGCAAAACTACTACAAAAATCAATCCGATTATAAGCCCAACTACCATAGTAAAGTTATCCCAAAAATCTTTAAAAGTATCTTCCCAATCTGTCCCGCCTACACCAATAGGATCATTACCTGGGTCAGTTAAATCATTTACAACGCCCAAATCATAATACATTCCGCTAAAATCCTGAAAATGAAGTCTTAACAATCCAACGTCATAAACATCATAATATATTTCTGTATAAGAAGAAACACTATTACCAAAGCCAGAAGAATAACCGGAATAAACGTAATCAGTTTCCAAGTACGTAAAAACCCATTGACTTGACTGAATTTTCTGCTTTTGCTCATCAGTAAACTCAACGCCTTGCTCTTCTGCAGTAGTAATGAATTCATCTGAAGATAAAATTCTATTCCACTCAAAATCTTTAGCACCAACGCCCGAACCAACATGCAACATCACATCTGTATCCGCCAAAGTAATTTTAAGATTTGGCTGATCATCTTTGTAATCATAACTTTCACCGGTTAAATAGTGCCAATTGTGAATTACCTTACGAATAGAATAAGTTAAATCAGCATCGTATATATGCTTTATCTGATACTCTTCAGCATTAAAACAATATATCCAACATTGAGTTGGCTCACTGCGATTAATTAATGAACCCCACGTTAAACCATCTTTAAATAAAATTGGACCACCTAGGACAGTATCAACTGGCATAGTTTTGAAAGTATTCATTTCATAATACTTACCATCGTTCAAATCGCAAACATACCATTGTTGACCTACCGAATATGCTTTACCTGTCGTCGGGAACGTCTCGTCATACTCATCGTCCACAACTGAATTGTACTCACGATAAATGGAAACTATGTTGTAGTATCTGTCACCGTCCTTAGACGGAGTAAAACCTTTTACGTGGTACTTATCGAATACGCCGCTTGTAGAAACCAACTCCAAATCATAAAGCTTAGGAGAAAGCCCTGCTCCGTTCATGGAATAGCCATAACTTATGGAAACCTTTGTGCCGAGCAGGTCAATGCTGTTATGGGCGGGCTGATAAGTGTATATGTAAAGTTCTTTGTCTTTGTCCTCACCGATTTGAATTACCTGCAAGGAAAAATCCTCTGCGTTGTCCTCATACGCCGTTATATCGAAGTCAGGATCCGACTGCAATTCGTCCAGAACCGTAGTTTCGTCCGTGACGGCGAACACCGCAACGGAGGAATAGGACATAAGCATGCAAAGAGCAAGGATAACTATTGCTATTAAACTTGAAATTTTTAAAATTTTAGTTTTCATAAAAATAAAAAAGTTGGTGAGCGTTTCCACGCCCACCAACCGCCGAAAAAATTATGATATAGAAAAATAGGAAGAAAACAACTCAAGCTCATCTTCCTCAATAGGTATAACTGAACTCGAGGAACTATCATAAATGTGACAAGAAAAAACAACACAATCGATTGCGTCAGACAATACAACACTTGAACTACCAACGTCGGATTGTTTCCTCGAAACAAACGTAAGATTACCGTCAATATTTTTAAACTGATAAACTATTAAAATTAAACGATAATCACCGACGTCAAATGAACAAGAAACGGTTTCGCCACCATTAACAGCAAGTAAATTATGAGAGGTAACTACGCGGGAACTACTTGTTGTAAAGATATAAGAAGAACCTTCAGCAACAATATCCCCATACGAAAATACAAGATTATTTAAACCATAAGTAATGAAAAGGCGTTTATTAAACACCTGATAATACTCTATATTCTGTTCCTTAGCGACCTTTATGGTCATCTGGTCCGGATATGTAAGGCGTTCGGTAATACCGATTTTGCCGTCCTCGTCGTTCGTCGGCATTATAACTATACGCGCATAGCCGTCATGAACGGGGTCAGAATATGCCGAAGAGAGAACTTCCGTACTCTCGACGAAGTTGTCGAGATCGTCGTAGAAGTATATCTGATATTCTATCTCATTGTCGAAATCGAGCTTTATCTGCAAGCCGTCGCACTGGAACGCTTCCTTTGTATAGAGCGTGCTTTCGTCGTTTACATACTTGCCGTCAGTTCCGAGATTACCGGCCGAGAACGACGGCGAAATAGTCTTCAAGTCTTCTTTCGTGTACTCGACAAGCTTTGCCACGCCCACGCCGATTGCGCTTATTGCGATAACGCCCGCAAGCGCAAGAGAAACCTTTTTGATAATACCTTTTGTCTTAGCTTTAATTTTCATATATTTTCCTTTCCCTTAACGCTGGGAGCCACGTTATTTTACTTTTTTGATTTGCTCTTAAGCGAGCGTTTATAATCAGCCTTGAGCTTGTCCGCGCCATGCTTTAAAAGCCTTGCACGCTGCGTACTGAACTTTGCGTTCCTGGACGCCTCTGCCACTATCTTATAAGCGTTGTCGACGTCATTCTTCGTTATCTTTCTTAACGACATACCCGCCACCTCATTTAATACTTCGATTTACCGTTCGCGCGCCTCGCCTTTTTATAAAGCATGGCATATTCATATGTCTGGTGCTGCTTCATCGCACGGCTAATTCCTTTAAAATCTCCGCGCCTTGCAGCGAGCTCGAGCCGCGCTTCGCTTCGTTCGTACAATTTCTTAAGCCGCGACGTCGATACCGTTCGCGCCAACTTCCTTTGTTTGACAGTGAATTTCATATTAAACCTACCTTTGATATTTTTTCCCGACGTTGGGAAACGGGGGTGCACTCTATATATCGTCTCCGGAAAGGCTGTCTAAGTTGCTCTTAATATCCTTGTCCGAGAAATACACATGGTTTTTGACTACAATATTTTCAATGACATCGAGAAGTTTTTCCGTAGTCATGCAACCCTCTTCTACTCCGTTCAGACAATGAATTATGCTGCGAATTTCCTCGTCTGCCGCGTCGTCGGCATTCAGTTCCGCCTCGTCAAGTTTCAAGCCGTAAAAACAACCATAACCTTGCAACGCACGGCGGTTTTCTAACGCCATGTATAAATCTTTAAACTCGGGATAACTTAAACCCCTCTGGACGTTCACGTCCTTACGCATTGCCTTTTTCTTTTCGGCAAGAAGTCCGGCAACGGCGTATTTAAATATCTGATGGAAGTTTCCGTCCGCATAGTTAACTATGCAACTGTAACCTTCCTGCAAGTTCTCAACGGCTTTCTTCGTTACCTTATCGCCGTCGAAGCACAGCCGCCAGAGTTTCTGAACAAGCACTTCGAACGCCGAGAACTGCTGAACCTTACGCCCCTTACTGAACGAAAACGAATTTGTAAACACTTTCGGCTTGTCCAGCTCTACACCTTTACGAAAAACGAAAATACAATGCAAATGCGGGTGATATGTACTCATACTTTCGTTCATCGTAATCTCAAGAGAACGGATCGCGCCGCGACAACCGAGACCTTCGAAGGGTAAACCGCGAATTTTCTTTCGGCAGAGAAAGAACTTCATCAACTTTCCGAAAGCTTTTAATATTTTACCTACCGTGTCCGGAAGAAAAAACCCTGAACAGTTCGGCACCGTCAATGCTATGTGATAGAGATCATATTTTTCATTCAGAACCTTTAAAAGCGGAGTATATCTATGCTCACGGCGGTTAGCGAATTGCTTCTGACAATTGCCGCAGAACTTGTCCGCGCAGAGCTGAACGCTGAGCACGTGATGGACTTTACTTTCCTTCCACTGAGTGGTTGAAACTCTTCGGCCACATTCTAAAATGCGGCGAGCTCGTTTCTGACACTTCGTATTAAAGTCAACTGTCCTGAGACCTCTGGTAACCAACAAGTCATCATAATCACAACCGAGTTGCTCATAGTATTCGGCGATAAGCGGATTTATCCTTATTCGGCGAGCCATATCACAAAAGGACTTACCGCTGTTTTTAAATGTATTTAATTTTTCATAATCGAATAAGTCCATAAAATAGCCCCGACTGCCCTTTTATGGGTCAAGATAAATGTAATTGTTCAAGAGGTTTCCCCAAAGCCGCCTTTCGGCGGCCTCGGGGAAACCATGAACTATTAAACTTATGCACCAAGCAGAACTGCAACGTCGTCCAGCAGTGCCATTTTGTCAAGGTTATAAGGGGTCTGTGTAACCACTTCAAGACCACAGAGCGAAGGTCTGCCGCCGGGGTAAGAACTATCCTTATACTCTGCCCTTACGACATCGCCGAACTGAAGTTTATCCTGATTGGGCAATTTTTCGCCGCCCTCAGTGAAAAGGTCGAACGTGCGAAGTCCGCGATCTGTCTTACCGACTATACTAACCCTGTTAAAAGGTCTACCGGTGTCCTTTGCCGTTCCGGAATAACTTCCGACATAAATAAATGTTGCATTACTCATAAAAAACTCCTTCGCCGCGCGAGTATGACGCGGACTTAAAATATTTATATAAAACCGCTACGGGAAGAACATTACTGTCGGGAAGCGTGTTGCTTCCCGCAGCAAGGTTTTACCGAAAAATTAAGCACGTTCATAAAGATCTCTCATGTTCCTGTATCTGCGGCATGAGCGACATTTATTAAGGTTTACGCCATTGAACTTGCAGCCATCACACATGCCGAGTTCGGCAACGTACCCGAGCCGCAGCGTTCTGATCTCTTCTCGAAGAGATCTGATAGTCTCGTCAAACTCCGGCGTGGGATCGTTGGTCGCAGACTTGCCGCTCATAGTTTCCTCGAGCTGCTTATTCGCCTGACCTTCCTCCCACTCCTGCCAGAGCTTTAAAACGTCTTCAAGCTTAGTGTCGTACTGTATTTTCTGATACATAGAATTCGGATCAGATGACCATTCAAAAGGTGTTTTATTCTTATTACGAAGTTGCATTACGTTTCGAAAAGTCTGTATTTGAATTATAGTTGACGTCGATGGAATAATTTCAAGAGTATTTAACACCCCATTTTTTAAATCACCATCACGTCCATAAATAGTACGAACATAAGTAATAATCTCGCAAAGTTGAGATATATTATAACCTTCAAGTTTAGGTATAAGACGATGATTATCAATATCAACAAACATACCTATATCGCGGTAACGATAGAATGAAGATTGTGATATACCGAGCTTCGCTACAAGCTCAACGACCTCATCATCACCCATTCGTGTATGCTCTCTATCTCGCACAAGCATTTGAGTTCTTAAATATATGCTGTTTACGCTAAACGAATTGAGATAATAACAAATATCGTACAAATTATTCATTGTACTTCTTGACAACTCAATTAATTTACTGTAAGCAGTAACAGCCTTTTCCGCATGCTCTTCAGAATGCTCAAAAAAAGCAAAAATACTGTCGTTATTAATAGGTTTTAACCAAACTAACTCATCTTCGACATTATCCTGAACTTCAAGAAATAAATTATCTGCCATCTTTGAATACCTACCTTACTAATTAAATTACAAACGTGTCGTGATAACGTGGGTCAAACTTTAAACGGTTTGTGACATCCTCACCCGACCCGCATAAAATCATCTTTGTGTTGCCCTGCGAGAAGTGATAAAAATCTATTATCGCTTGCGCAGCCTCGGTGTCCTGAGCGCTATAAATCTCAAGCTTATCAGAACTTGGATTACGCCAACAAACACATAACCAGTCGTCGCCGTAATGCGGATCACCGTTCGCGAGGAACTGCCCAATCTCCGACTGAATAAACTCACGGTGACGTCGAAGCTCTTGCGCAATCTCGTCGTCAAACCTTGACCAGTCAGCAACGATTTTTGTTTTGTCCTTTTTCAATTTTGAATACCTACCTTTATTTTTTCTTAATACCTACCAGAGGCGGACAAGAACTCTTGTAGTAAGACCTTAATTTTAGTTGGCTCAATTGTTTCTCGCCTTTGCCCTGCCCGCCCTAAGTTAGGTATTCTGCCGGCGGGGAGGTTCGAACTCCCCTTCTGCCTTTGCCGGCATATTCGTCTAATTTTATTAGACTTTAAAAAAATTATAGTCTAATTATTTTCGATTGTCAAGACTTTAATCTAAATTTATTAGATAATATAGGCATGAAAGACAAAATTAAAGCCTTAAGATTAGACTTAGGGCTCACACAAAAAGAACTTGCAAATAAAATAGGCAGCACACCAAAAAGCATATGGGCATATGAAAACGGAACAGCAAAACCGCCATATGACGTCCTAATAGAATACGCCAAACTTTTTGATGTATCAACAGACTATCTCTTAGGACTTGAAGATGACTTCGGGCAAAAGGTTATCACCTCGCCAGACACGTATTCGAAAGAGGAACGCCAGCTCATCGAAGATTACCGAACATTATCACCGGCATTAAAAAAAATGCTCCAGGACACTATCCAGACATGGCAGCGTTCTGAAGCAAATAAAAAATTAAAGGCTTAATATGTTAAATAATCTTAACTTATCACAACAAGATACAACCATTGCCTTAATTATGGCTGGTTTTGTTGTAATTGTTTTAATAACTTGCGCCCTTTTATTTATGTTTCACAATAAAGAAAATGAAATTGAACCAGATGATAAAAAGCAAGAAAATGATACGCAAGACACTATAAAACAAGAAAATTTATTAAATCAAACCAATGAAGTTGAAAATAAAGAAAATATTGAAAAAATAGATGAAACAAAAGATAACGAAACAAAAGTTATATACAAAACAAGCCCTTGGATAAAAGCATTATTAATTATTCTCTTAATATTAATTTCAATTTTTGCTATTGTAAAAATCGGTGAATGCGTAAATAGCAAAAATTTAAATAATGATGGCACACTCAACATAACAAGTAGATCAGCAAACAATTCAGATATAAACATTGATTTAAGCACAGAATTTTCGTTCAGTATGAATTATGAGCTGATACCAAAAACAGACATTAAAAACCTACAGTTAACGTTTACTTTTATGGACAACAACAGAAATGTAATAACAACAAAAACAAAAAATGTTGGCAATGTAACTGAAGGTACTAAATACACAGTCACGATATCACTTACAGAATTTTCATTAACCGAAATTTTTAATATCCAATACGCTCAATGTAATGTAACTGGCGGAACAGTCTCATATTTTTAATAATAATTACTTTTTTACACATAAAAAAGTGATTAAATAAATAGTTAAATTTTATTATAAAATTACTCCGTAGGCAACTTGCCGAAGGAGTATTTTTATATGAACATCAAAGACAAAATGCAACTTCTCAATGAAGCTATTCAATCACTTATGGCTCTTTATCAGATACTTGACGATGAAACGCCTAAACTTTGCGTAGTTAATTCAGAATTAAAAAAAAGAGCTCTGACAACGTCATAAAGTTCCCCATGCAAGAGCGCATCCATTCAACAGAACCTCAAAATGAGCATATCGAAGGAGACGAAGATATGCAATTCAAATATGGCGACGGCAGCTTAAAAAAGTGCTATCGCACCAACAAAAACGGCACAAGGAGGTATTTTTGGCGAGGAAGAATATACTTAAACCACAGACAAATTTCGGTATACGGAAAAACCCAGGCAGAATGCCTGAGCAAATTAAAAGAACTGAGAACTTCACGCAATGAAAGCTGCTCAGAAGAAACCCCTTTGCCGATCATGGAAGCATTTACACAAAATAAACCTTACGGCGAATGGCTATCCCTTTGGGTAGAACTATGCAAAGATGGTAAAATCAAAAGTACATATAAAAGAACTTTAATTAAAAACGTTACAACCGTAAGAAACGCCTTAGGAAATTACAAGTTGCGGGAACTTAAACCCCTGAATATACTTACGTATATCAAGTCACTTCCACGCAGAAATCTGACTGTAAAGCTTTACGATATAATTAACGGAAGCTTACAAAAAGCGGAAGACTTCGGGATTATAAAGAAAAACCCGTGTAAAGCAATCGAACGACCTAAATATGAGGCAAATGATCGCCGCTCCTTCGAGCTTTCAGAACAATGCGAAATTCTGAACACACTTGAAGGAAAACACCGGCGAGCATTTTTCTTCTTATGCTCCACCGGACTACGGATAGGCGAATTCCTCGCTCTGGAACGTTCAGCAATTGACTTTAACAAAAGTCAGATTAATGTCACAGCAAGTCTCAATATCTCAAGCGGTGAAATAGTTGCGCCGAAAACAAAGACAAGTATAAGACAAGTTTTCTTTGCTCCGAAACTATTCGAAGTTTTCAATATCGACGAGCTCGGAACATTCACCTATTCCGGAATAAAAAAAGCTTTCCTTAAAGCCTACAAAAAAATAGGACTAAAAGGAATATCTCTCACACACAGTTGCCGGCACACGTTCGCCTCAATGCTATGTGCATGCGGCATTCCAATTAAAATCGTACAAAGCCAACTCGGTCATGCAGCATTCTCCACTACTATGGATATTTACACCGATGTGCTCATGAACGGCAGCAGCCCTATTTATGACTACATAATAGAGTTAAAAGAAGAAATTAAAAAAAGACTACTGTAAAAGTAGCCTTATTTGTAGCCTTATTTAAGTTTAATTTTTATCAGAAGCAAAGAAAAAAAGCCCGATTTTCAGGCATTTTCGCTTAAAAATCGGGCTTTTTGGTGCACCTTCAGGGACTCGAACCCTGGGCCCACTGATTAAGAGTCAGTTGCTCTACCAACTGAGCTAAAGGTGCATCTATATTATATACACTTTTGTGCGTTCTGGCGTGGTGATCCATCCGAGATTCGAACCCGGGACACCGTGATTAAAAGTCACGTGCTCTGCCGACTGAGCTAATGGACCAAAATAATTTGGCTGGGGTGGCAGGATTTGAACCTACGAATGCGGGAATCAAAATCCCGTGCCTTACCGCTTGGCGACACCCCAATAATTTACGCGTGGGGGCGCTTTTTTAATTTGTGGGGCGGGCGACAAGTTTCGAACTTGCTACCTCCAGAGCCACAATCTGGCGCTCTACCGATTGAGCTACGCCCGCCATAAGATTTTGGTGCGCCTGGAGAGATTCGAACCCCCGACACACGGCTTAGAAGGCCGTTGCTCTATCCTACTGAGCTACAGGCGCATATTGTAAAGCATTGCGCCGCGAGCCTTTATTATACTGGAGCGGGTGATGGGAATCGAACCCACGCAACCAGCTTGGAAGGCTAGTGTTCTACCATTGAACTACACCCGCATTCGTCCGCTTCGGTAACAAACGCACGAGGGAAGCACTTTCGCACAACTCAATGCTAAACGATTATATCAAATACAATTTTTTATGTCAACTTATTTTTGAAAATAATTTTACATAATTTACACAGAAAATTATTTTCTTTCTGCGAGAAAATCGCACACCGAGTGAGCTGCTACATTGCCTTCGCCCACGGCTTTGGCATACTGATAAGGTCTGCCCGTGCAGTCGCCTGCGGCAAAAACCCCCGCTATGTTGGTGCGCATCTCCCTGTCCACCGCGACGTGTCCGCCCTCGCTTTTAAGTCCCGGCACGAGCGCAGAGGGCGCCATTGAACTTTTGAGCATGAAAACGCCGTCCACTTCCACCGTCGTCTTGCGGAAAACAACTCGCTCGACGCGCATTCCGCCTTCGATTGCCTGCGGCATATCCTTGATGTAATGCACATTTTCGCCCTTTAAAGCCGCATCCTTGTACAGCGGCACGAAGTACACCTCTGACGCGAGCGACGAAAGATATTCCGCCTCGTCCTCCATTCCCTTCGAGGTGCATATTACGGCGATTTTTTTGCCCTTATACAGCATTCCGTCGCACGTTGCGCAGTAGCTTACTCCCCTTCCCAAAAATTCGAGCTCGCCAGCGACGGGCTTTACCGTCTCGACGCCCGTTGCAAGTATTACCGTCTTTGCCTCGTAAGATTGCTGACCGCACAGCACGCCTATATGTCCGCCCATATCGTAGACGCCTGTAACCTGCGCGGGCGTTATTTCTATGCCCTCCGCCTTGAGCTGGTCGGAAAAAGCCGCCTTTAACTGCGCGCCGCTGACCGAAATAAGCCCGGGGTAGTTGCTTATTTTTTCAGCCGCGTTGATTTTTGCGGACAGCGATGGCGTGCCCATCAGAAGGAAGCTCTTGCCCCTCGCCTTCAATGTCAGAGCCGCCGATACTCCCGCAGCTCCCGTTCCTATTATTATACAATCGTACATAAATATCTCCGAAAATTATTTTTATTTAAGCCTTGCCGCAGCCACCGCCGAGCGCCAGCCAGCTAGCATTTGCTCGCGCTCTTCCTCGCGCATTTTGGGAACAAACGTGCGCTCGACGCCGTCCATTCTTTTGAGCTCTTCCACGCCACTCCACATTCCGCAACCCATGCCTGCAAGGTAGGCAACGCCCAGTCCAGTAGTTTCGGTTATGTGCGGGCGCATGACGTTGCAATCGAGCAAATCTGACTGAAACTGCATTAAAAAATTGTTCGCCGACGCGCCGCCATCGACGCGCATATCGCATATTTTAACCCCGACGTCGCGCTGCATTGCGAGGACTATATCGCTGACCTGATAGGCTATGCCTTCAAGCGCCGCGCGCACGATATGTTCGCGCCGCGTGCCGCGGGTAATGCCCACTATAGTTCCCCTCGCAGAGGCGTCCCAATAGGGCGCGCCCAGTCCCGTAAAAGCGGGGACGAGATAAACCCCTTCGGAAGAATTGACGCGCAGAGCGCATTCCTCGCTCTCCGCCGCGGAAGAGATGAGTTTCATTTCGTCGCGCAACCACTGCACCGCCGCTCCGCCGACAAACACCGAGCCTTCGAGCACGTACGACGGTTTTTCGCCCGTACACGCGCCCAGCGTAGTTATAAGCCCGTTGCGGCTCTCTACGGGCTCGTCGCCCGCGTTCATGAGAAGGAAACAACCTGTGCCGTATGTAGTCTTTATATGCCCTTTCTCGGTGCAGAGATGCCCGAAAAGCGAAGCCTGCTGGTCGCCCGCAACCGCTCTTATTTCAATTTCTCTGCCCAGAAGACGGCTGTCCGTCCTGCCGAACAGACCGCCCGAAGGTCTGACCTCGGGAAGCATTGAGCGGGGAATGCCGAAAAGTTTTAAAAGGTCGTCATCCCACTCGAGCTTGTGTATATTGAAAAGCATTGTGCGCGCGGCGTTGGTGTAGTCCGTGGCAAAAACCCTGCCGCGCGTGAGAGAATACAAAAGATAGGTATCGACCGTGCCGAAACAAAGTCCGCCGTTCTCGGCGCGCTTTCTCGCCCCGGGAACGTTGTCGAGTATCCACTTAATTTTTGTGGCGGAAAAATAAGCGTCGGCAATCAAACCCGTCTTTTTGTAAATCATAGCGTCGAGCCCGTCGCGCTTTAACTGCTCGCACATATCCGCCGTTCTACGGCATTGCCAGACTATGGCGTTATAAACGGGCTTGCCCGTCGTTGCGTCCCAGACGAGAGTTGTTTCGCGCTGGTTGGTTATGCCTATCGCCTCCACTTCGGATATGTCCGCACCCGCCCTTACAAGCGCTTCGGCGACGACGCCGACCTGCGTGCCGAGAATATCTTTGGGATCGTGCTCCACCCAGCCCGCGCGCGGGTAAATCTGCCTGAATTCCTGATAAGCCTTGCCCGCTACTTTTCCGTCCTCGCCGAAGAGTATCGCGCGGGAACTCGTCGTGCCCTGATCGAGCGCGAGAATGTACTTCATCTTTTTCCTTCCTTTGAGGTTATGTAAATATTATAAACCATTCCGCGCAATAATTCAACACCCGACCATAAAAAAACTGCGCGGCGCGGGTTTAACCCGCGCCTTAAAATAAAAAAAGCGGCGCGCACCTTAAAGTGCGCGCCGCAAAGCAAATGCTTATTATTAAGTGAGAAGGAAGGTTGCAAGGAATACAACGCCGATTACCCAGGTGGGTATGGAAATTTCCTTGATCTTGCCCGTGCAAACCATGACGATGATATAGGTGATAATGCCGATACCGATACCTTTAGAGATAGAGTAGCCGAGCACCATTACGATGAAGGTGAGGAATGCAACGATAGCTTCTGCCGCATCCGACCAGTCGATCTTGGTAACGGAGGTCATCATAAGTACACCGACCCAGATGAGCGCGGTTGCCGTAGCGCACTGAGGAATGAGCTGAGCTATGGGCGAAAGGAACATTGCTATTATGAAGCAGATGCCCGTAATGAGAGAAGTGAAGCCCGTCTTGCCGCCTGCTGCAACGCCCGAGGAGCTTTCAACGAAGGTTGTAACCGTTGAAGTACCTGCGATTGCGCCCGTGCAGGTTGCGATTGCGTCGGAGAGCATCATCTTGTTCATGTTGATGGGGGTTCCGTTTTCATCGAGAAGGTTGCCCTTGGAGCATGCGCCGTAGAGAGTGCCGATGGTATCGAACATATCTATCATGCAGAGCGAAAGAGCCGTAGTAATGAGAAGAACAATAAACGCGCCCACGCCCTCTGCCTCTATATAAGGCATAAAGTCAAAACCTTCATAGAACACGACGCCCACAGAATCTTTGCCCCATGCCGCAAACGCGTCAAAAGGATTGGAAAGGGAAATGCCTTCAAAGAGCGATACGCATGTTGCATCGTTCCATGCACAGCCGAGACCTGCAAGCGCATAGTAAAGAACTGCAGAACCGAGGATACCCCAAAGGATTGCACCCTTTACGTTCTTCTTGCTCATGATAGCTATTGCGATAACGCCGATTATGGCAACGAAAGGTATAATCATCGTGCCGTAGCTGTTTGCATCGCTCAAAACATTGAACGAAACGAATTCAACGAGCGTAGAATCATCGGCAACGATAATCTTTGCATTCTGCATGCCGATGAATGCGATGAAGAGACCTATACCTACGGGAATAGCGTGGCGAACGCCTGCGGGGATGGCTTCAAAAATCTTCTGTCTGAGACCTGTTGCGGTGAGGATAAGGAAGATTACGCCGTCGAGGAGGGTGAATACCATGCAGTTTGCATAGGAAAGACCCGTGCCGCCGAGTACGAGAGTGTAAACTATGAATGCGTTTACGCCCATGCCCGAAGCCTGTGCGAGGGGCATTTTTGCAAGGAATGCCATAAGGAGCGTACCTACGATTGCGCCTACCGCCGTGGCGATATAAGCCGCACCGTAAGGATCGTCGCCGCCGATAACCAACTGGAACATTCCTGCGTTTACCATAAGGATGTAAACCATCGCCATGAAGGTCGTGAGACCTGCGACGATTTCCGTGCGGAAGTTGGAGCCGCTCTTCTTTATGCCGAAGAAATTATCTACTTTGCCAAGAAAGCCCTTGGGAGCCTGTTCTTCGGAAACGACCTCTTCCTGTTCTGTCTGCTGTGTCTGTTCAGACATAAAGAAACCTCCATATTAATTTTTTCTTTCGTGCAAGCCGGGTTTTCACTCGGTTTTCACATTTTATACATCAATATTATCATACACCCCCGAAAAATGCAAACGCTTGCGGCGCGCATTTAAAATTTTTAGCAATAAAAAAGGCGGAAAATTTTCCTTTTCCGCCTGCGGCGCGGCGGCGTTTTTCGCCGCCGCGCACAAATTTGATATTTTAAACTAAATTATTTTATAAGTCCCGTCCTCATAGCGTTGAGAATGGCAACAAGCATTACGCCGACGTCGCCGAATATCGCGATAATGAGCGGGAAAGAAGGAAGCGCCACGCCGAGCACCATTATGGCAAGTTTTAAAGCCAGCGAACCGACAATATTCTGGAAAACTATCGAGCGGGTGCCCTTTGCAATTCTCTTTGCCTTAGGGAGAAGAGCGAGATTGTCGGAAACGAGCACGAGGTCGCTCGCCTCTATCGCCGCGTCCGAACCCACTTTGCCCATGGATACCGCGCAGTCCGACACGGTCATTACGGGCGCGTCGTTTATTCCGTCGCCCACATAAATGAGCTTGCCGCGCTCTTTCAGCTCCTCTGCCGCCGCAAGTTTTTCGTCGGGCAGAAGTCCCGCCCTGCATTCGTCAAGCCCAAGTTCTTCGGCTACGGCGCGGGCACGGCGCTCGCCGTCGCCCGTAAGCATTGCAACGTCGCTCACGCCGAGAGCTTTGAGCTCGGCAACAGCCTCCTTCGCGCCCTCCTTTATCTTATCGTCAACCTCTATCACGCCGACAAATTTATTGTCGAGCGCCACATAAATGGTAGTCGAAATGCTGTCTATCGGCGTAAAAGCTACGCCGTTTTCTTCGAGCATGGCTCTGTTGCCGCAAAGAAGTTGCTTGCCGTCGGCGAGGCACTTTACTCCCCTGCCCGCAACCTCTTCGGCGCCGGTTATGACTACGTCGCTTTGAATGTCGGCAAACGCCGCCGCTATGGGGTGGGAAGAATATTTTTCAGCCGCCGCGGCGAGCGAAAGCGCTTCGGGCGAGGACGAGCTCTTTACCGTGAATACGCCCTCGGTCAGAGTGCCTGTTTTATCGAATGCCGCAACGCTTGCCGAGGCAAGTTCATCGAGGCAGGTAGAGCCCTTTGCGAGTATGCCGAAGCGAGCCATTCTGCCTATTCCGCCGAAGTACGAAAGGGGCACGGATATAACCAAAGCGCAGGGGCAGGAAATGACGAGGAAGGACAGCGAACGATACAGCCATTCGCGGTAAGTTTCCCAAACATACGCGCCATTGAAAGCACATATTATCGTAGGAACGAGTGAAGCGACAAAAATTGCCGCAATCACGACGACAGGCGTATAGTACCGCGCGAATTTCGTGATGAACTTTTCGGGCTTTGCCTTTTTAGCCGTCGAATTTTCGACGAGTTCGAGAATTTTCGCCACAGCCGAATTGCTGTAAGTGCGCACCACTCTCGCCTTTATTACCTTTGAAATATTTATGGCTCCCGAAAGAATTTCGTCGCCTTCGGAAACTTCTTTGGGAACAGCTTCGCCGTTCAAAGACTTCATATCGAGCGCGCTCGAGCCCTCGACTACGACGCAGTCGACGGGCACTTTTTCGCCCGCCTTTATCATTATAGTGTCGCCCTCGACGAGTTCTTCGGGTGCAACCACGAGCGTTTTGCCGTCCCTTATTACAGTCGCGGTGTCGCTTTTAAGGTCCATAAGCCTCGTAATCGAGCGGCGGGAAGACCCGACCGCCATAGATTGCAACAGCTCGCCTATCTGATAGAGCAGCATTACCGCAACGCCCTCCATAAGTCCGTCGCCCGTGAATACGCCCAAAATTACTGCGCCTATCGCAGCTATCGTCATGAGGAAGTTTTCGTCGAATATTTTTCCGCTCATAAGGTTGCGGACGGTGCCGCGAAGCACGGGGAAGCCGACGGGTATGAACGCAAGCGCATAGAGCGCATAGCACACATATGTAGCCACGTCGCCCGAAAGCGCGAGGTCAACTACGAGCGCGGGTATGAAAAACACCACCGAAAGTGCGACTAAAATTATATCTTTGAAATGTTCCTTGATTATGCCCTTTTTGCTCTCTTTTCCTTCGTCTATCTCGACGTCCTCGAAGTGGGTTATGGCATAGACCGCCTTGTCGTACGCTTCGCCGCTTTCTGCCCTGACGATTACAGTCATGTTCATGAAATCGACGGTGGCATCGACGCCCTCTATGGCGTTCAGCTCCTCCTCGAGTTCCCTGCCGCAGTTTGCGCAGCACAGATTTTTAACCTTTATGCGCTTGCCGCCGACGGCGCAGGCGCCCTTTTCGCAGTCGCACACAACTTTTACGTCCTCGAAATGGTTGCAGCGATCTTCCACGGCGGGAATGGCGCTCTCGTCGCAGTCGAGCACGACTTTCTGCCCGACAAAATCTACCGTAACCGACTTTACGCCATCAATTTTTGCAATCTCTTCTTCGAGCTCGCCCGCGCACGCAGCGCAGTCCAGACCGCTTATTTTTATAACCTTATTCATTGCAGTCGAGGTGCTCCTTTGCCACCGAAATCATAGTCATTATATGTTCGTCGGAAACAGAATAAATTATCTGCTTTCCGTTTCTTCTCGCCTTTACTATCCTGTTGTCTTTGAGCGTCTTTAACTGGTGCGAAACGGCGCTCTGATTGCCGCCCACAGCCTGGGTTATGTGCTCGACGCACAGCTCGCCGCAGGAAAGTGCCAGAAGTATTTTAAGCCTCGACGGCTCCGAAATGGCTTTGAACCTCGCCGCCATATCAGCAATCTGCCCGTCGCTCGGCATAGCCGACAGCGCGCCCTTGACGCGCTCTTCGTGCTCTCTCCTCTCTTCGGATGTATCCATAATAACAAACTCCTTTGCGCGCACCCGCCGCAAAATCGCCGCGTCTGCGCTCAATTAAACATGAATTATTATTCATATGATAATATGTATTTTTGTTTTTTGTCAAGTACTTTTTCAAAAAAACTAAAAAAATAACGGGCGGCAAATTCCGACATTTAAAGATATGTTGATTTTTGTGCTTTATTTTTCAGCTGTGCAAAAAGCCCGCCCGCAGACATTTTTGTCTGCGGGCGGGCGTATTTATCGGGCAGATTATTTTAAGTGCGGCGGCGAAACATTTCGCCGCCGCACTTAAATATTTAAATTACCGGATTTTTTTGAGCATTAATCTTTGTCGTCCTTTTCGCCGAGGAACTGTTTTACTATGGACGCGCCTATCTTTTTGCCTATGCGCACCTTGAAAGGTTCTTTTTTGGGCTTGGTATATACCTCTATGCTTCCTTCAAGGCGCATATCCCTGCAAGGATTTTCGGCGACGTATTTACACTCTACCGCATAGTCGAATACGTTCTTTAAAATGCCCTCCACCGTGGGCTTATCCGACTGGGGCGCCGTGTCTATGGCGGCAAAAATATGATTTACGCCTATCGAGCCGACTTTGCGCTTGCCGAGAACGGGATTTATGTAGTCGTCTATGCATCTGCCTATGTCATCGAGCTTGGACTTTTCCACCTTCTGCGTCGAAGCGAAAGCGGGGCTCGAGGACGAAGCGTACTGATACCATTCGAGCACCACCGCCGAAAATTTTATATTTACCTTGGCAGGAGAGATGAGCCAGCGAGCCATTCCGCCCAGTCCGCCGCAAATAAGGGGCACGAGCGCGACTATTATAGATATAATGGAAATTATGAGCGCCACCGTCTTGACGGCAAGGTTCATGCTGTCCGCCGCGCCTTCGGAAAATGCGACGACGACGGCGAATATACTCATAATGAGCGAAGCTATGCGCACGAGGTAACGTATTATTTTTAGCGCTTTATTGTTGCGGCTTACGGTCTTTGTCGTCGAGCTGCGACGCGTTACGACGGCACATATGCCGAGGGAAACGATGAGTACGCCGTATGCGGCGAGTATGCCGTAAACGGCAACCTGCCAACCCTGCGACAGGGAGGAAGATATGCCAACGTATAGAACGAGCGCCACATATATCGCCGTGAAAATGAGCGAAAATATGAGCGAAACGAAGTTGAGCCTGCGCGCGATGTGGGCGCGGTTGGCATAAATTTTCTTTATGAGGCAGCGCAGGTCGTAGATATCCTTGGCGAGGGTGAAAGTCTCCTCGCTGGAAATGGTGTGGCGCACTTCGCGCACTTCCTGCACCTCCGCTTCGGTCGCGTCGGCGGCAGCCGTCTGACCTTTTATAAGTTTATCGTCTTTCATAAATCAACCTATGAGAAGGGCGTACTCTTCGTACAGCCCGTCTATTTTCTGTCTTATCTGAGCAATCTTTTCGAGCACTTCCGCCGCCTTTTTATAGTCGGAAGAAATTTCTGGCAGGGCAAGGCGGGCATTCAACTGCTCTTCCTCGCTCTCCGCCTGACTTATGGCGCTTTCCAGCCGCTTTATGTTCTGCTTTCTTGCGACCTCCTCCGCGCGCTCCTTTTTAGAGCGGTAGCTCGCCTGTCTTTCGCCTTCCGCAACCTTTTTGGGCTGTTCGGGCTCGGGCTGACGCTCGGCGCGGCTCTGCATAAAACTTTCGTAATCGCCCTCGAATATGTTTATTCTTCCGTCGGAAATTTCAAACACCCTCTGCGCGATAGCCGAAATGAAATATCTGTCGTGCGAGACGAAAATTACCGTGCCGTCAAAATTTTTAAGCGCGTTTTCCAGACTTTCGCGCGCGGGAAGGTCGAGGTGGTTTGTCGGCTCGTCCATGACGAGCACGTTGCCCTGCTCGTTTTCAAACACGCACAGCGCGAGTTTTGCCCTCTCGCCGCCCGAAAGGGACTTGACCTTTTTGTCCATATCCTCGGGCACGAGCCCGCACCTCGCGAGCGAGGCGCGCACTTCCGTCTGATTGTAAGCAACGTGCCTGTCCCACAGCTCGGCTAGCACGGTATTGTTCGGGTCGAGGTTGAGGTTTTCCTGGTCATAGACCGCAAAGCGTACATACCTGCCCTCTTCCACCTCTTTTTCCTCGCCCGAAACGAGCCTTTTCAAGAGCGTGGACTTGCCCGCGCCGTTTTTGCCCACCACGGCAATCTTCTGTCCGCGTAGAACTTCGAACGATGCGTCCGCAACGAGCGTTTTGCCGCCCGCTTCCAGCTTTAAATTTTTAACCGTCAGCACCCTTTCGTAGGGCGGGCGGGTGTAGGAAAATGTAAACCTCGGCGGCGCGGGCGGAATGTAGGGCGGGGACAAAAGCTCCATTTTTTCGAGCTGTTTGACCCTGCTCTGCGCCGACTTCGCCGTCGTGGCGCGCACAATGTTTTTATCGATATATTCTTTGAGTTTTGCAATCTCTTCGCGCTGCTTTTCGTATTCTTTGAGCGCAAGGGCGTTGCGTTCCGCCTTTAAAATTTTATACTTGCTGTAATTGCCGGGATAGGACGAAAGGCTTTTGTTTTCGAGCTCCAGAGTGCGCGAAGCTATTCTGTCGAGAAAATATCTGTCGTGCGACACGACGAAAACCGCGCCCTTGAATTCTGAAAGGTAATCTTCCAGCCAGTACATGGTTTCGACGTCGAGGTGGTTTGTCGGCTCGTCCAAAATCAGAAGGTCGGGCTGCTCGAGGAGGAGTTTCGCGAGTTTAAGCCTCGTCTTTTCTCCGCCCGACATCGTGGAAATAACTCTGTCGTAAAAAGCGGCAAAGCCCATGCCGTTGAGAACGCGCTTGACCTTTACATCGACGTTATAGGCGTCGTGCGCGGCGACGAACTTTTGCAGGCTTTCGAGCTTTGCCGAAAGCACGCCGTATTCGCGGCTGTTAGGCTGACAGCGCGAAATGTCGTCCGAAAGGGCAGAAAGTTTTTCGACGGCGGCGAGCTCCCGGGAAAATACGCTCATCATCTCTTCGTAAACGGTTGAAAGGCTTTCAAGCCCGCCGTTCTGCTCCAACCAGCCTATCGCCGCCCCGTTCTTTGTGATAACTTCGCCTTTTTCGGGCGATAAGCTGCCCGTCATAAGTTTTATGAGCGTAGTCTTGCCCTCGCCGTTGGCGCCGATCAAGGCAATCTTTTCGCCCTCGTTGACACTGAAATTTACGCCTTCGAATATTAAATTGTCGCCGTAAGAAAAGGCTACGTCGTTGAAATTTACTATCATCAGAAATCCCAGTCGGGTATAAACTTCTCGTCCGCGCTGGCGGCGTCCTGCAAAAAGACCTTTTCAAGCCCGTATTCTTTGACTGCCGCGAGCACTTTTTTGTATTCTCTTTGAGTAATTTTTCTTTGAAGTTCGGGGAATTTTTCAATCTCGCCGTAGGGCGTGTACTGGCTCATGAGGCTGAAATACACATCTTTTCCGAGCGAGGAAATAAACTTGACCACCTCGATGCTGTCGTATGAGGCGAGGGGCAGAATTAAATGCCTTATAATGCAGCCCGACAGCATTTTGCCGTCCTCGCGCATGTTCAAAGGCTTTTTCGCCATGAATTGTATGGCGGGAAGGGCGTATTCCGCGTAATTTTTTTTGCCCGTATATCTTTGCGAGAGCGCGGGGTCGATAAATTTCAGATCGGGCAGATAAATATCCGTGAAAGTATCCGCAATCTCCAAAGTTGACATTTTTTCGTAGCCGTGGGTGTTATAGACTACGGGAATTGACGGGCGGTAAATTTCAAACGCGCGCGCAATCTGTTCGACGTAGTGCGTGGGGTTGACAAGATTTATGTTGTCCGCACCCTGCTCCTCCAGCTGACGGAAAATATCCGCAAGCTCCTCCACCGAAATATCCTTGCCGCGGCGCACGCGCGAGAGGTCGTAATTCTGACAGAACGCGCACTTTAAAGAGCAACCGCAGAAGAAAACGCAACCGCTGCCCTTTGAAAAGGAAATTGGCGGCTCCTCGAAGGGGTGAAGATAATATTTTGCTATTTTCAAACCGCTTACGCCGCAGTATCCGACAGAAGTTTTTCTGTCTGCGCCGCAGCTTACGGGACAGAGCGAGCAATTCATACCTATATTATAAAATAAAACAGGGCGAAATGCAAATAATTTGTTTGACAAAGGATTTGGCAATAGTTATAATATATTGGCAAACATCAAGAGTGTGCGAGGGACCGGCCCGTTGACCACACAGCAACCTGCTTTAAGCAAGGTGCTAATGCCGTACCGATGGGAACATTAAAAATTTATACCCGTTCGGTAAACCGAGCGGGTTTTTCATTTATACAAAAAGAAAGAAAAAAAGGAAAGACGACATGAAAAAATTTTTTACGAGCGAAAGCGTAACAGAAGGACATCCCGATAAGCTCTGCGACGGAATTGCAGACGCCATACTCGACAGCATACTCGCACAGGACCCCGACGCGCGCTGCGCGATAGAGTGCTGTGCGGCGTACGACAGACTGCTCATCATGGGCGAAGTTACAACGACTGCCAAGGTCGATTACGAAAAAATTGCGCGCGAAAAGATACGCCTTACGGGCTACACATTCGGCAATTTTTCTTTCGATAAATGCAGAATAGACGTAGCCGTTCACGGACAGAGCGCAGATATAGCCCTCGGCGTGAACAAGTCGCTCGAAGCAAAGGACGGTTCCTCGGAGGACGAGGCGGAAATAGGCGCGGGCGACCAAGGAATGATGTTCGGCTACGCCTGCCGCGAAACGGAGGAGCTCATGCCCCTGCCCGTATCGCTTGCGCATAAACTTGCGGCTAGGCTGACAGCCGTCAGAAAGGATGGCACCCTTTCATACCTCCGCCCCGACGGAAAGACACAGGTTACCGTAGAATACGACGGCGATACGCCCGTCAGAGTGGAGACGGTCGTAGTTTCCGCCCAGCACGACGAAAAGGTGAGCGCGGAACAGCTTAAAGAGGATATCCTGAACGAAGTAATAAAGAAGATTATCCCTCCTTCGCTGCTCGACGGCGACACGAAATATTTCGTCAACCCGACGGGCAGGTTCGAAATAGGCGGTCCCGAGGGCGACAGCGGACTTACGGGCAGAAAGATAATAGTCGATACCTACGGCGGCAAATGCGCGCACGGCGGCGGCGCTTTTTCGGGCAAGGACGCGACAAAAGTTGACCGTTCGGCGGCATATATGTCGAGGTATATCTGCAAAAACCTCGTCGCGGCAGGACTGTGCGACAGGGTAGAACTGCAAGTAGCTTACGCAATAGGCGTAAGCCGCCCCGTATCCGTTTTCGTAGATACTTTCGGCACGGGAAAACTGCCCGACGATAAAATCTGCGACATAGTAAAGCAAAACTTCGACCTCCGCCCCTATGCTATTATCAAGACGCTCGGACTGCGCGCGCCCATATACTCGGCAACCTCGGCTTACGGACATTTCGGCAAGCAAAACCTGCCCTGGGAGAAGTGCGACAGAGCCGAAGAGCTTAAAAAATACCTGCGCTGATGATTAAAAATATCGCAAAAGAAGTGCTGGGCGCGCTCTTCCCCGCAAATCTCACCTGTGAACTGTGCGGCAAAGAGGTTTTCGGCGGCGAAAAGCTGTGCAAGGAATGTTCAGAGAGGGTAACTTTCAACGACAAAAAGACCTGTTCGGTATGCGGCAGAATGACGCCGACTTTCGGCATTTGCCTTGAATGCAAAAGGCGCGCGCCGGCATACGACAAAGCCGTTTCCGCACTCGTTTACGACGACGGCGGATTGCAACTTATTTTAAAGTTCAAAAACGGCGGCGCGTATTTAAAAGAATACTTTGCCGACCTTTTGAAAGATAAGTGCTCCTCCCTCGGCGCAGAAGCAATCTGCTATATTCCCATGACGGCGAAGGCGACCCGCGCGAGGGGATACAATCAGGCGCAACTGCTCGCCGCGGCGCTGTCCGAAAGGCTGAATTTGCCCTTACTCGACGGCGCGCTGAAAAAAACAAAGGAAACAAAGGAGCAGAAATCGCTCACCCTCGCGGAGAGGCGCAACAACATAAAAGGTTGCTTTGCCGCCGACAAAGATGTTGTCAAAGGCAAAAAAATACTCATCATCGACGACGTTATGACGACGGGCGCAACGCTTGAAGAAGCGTGCGCGCAGCTAAAAAAGAAGGGAGCGACGGCGGTTTTCGCCGCCACGGTCGCCTCGGTAAAATTCAAAACGGAAATTTAAAAGCTTTGTTTTTAAACTTCGAATATCCGCAACACCGTTGCGATAAAAACACAAATAAATTTAACTTTTTCTCAACCGCAAAATATGAACAACAAAAAGGCGCGGGGCGACAAAATTGTCGCCCCGCGCCTTGTATTTATCTGCGCCTTTTATGTTTTGCCCGCAATTTATCTGCCAATCATTGCGAGGAAACCCTCCTCGTCTATGGTTTTTATATTGAGCTCTTTGGCTTTTGCCAGCTTTGAGCCCGCGTCCTCTCCGACTATTACGAGGGTAGTTTTTCTCGTTACCGAAGAACCGCATACGCCGCCCTCTTTTTCGATTAATTTCTGGGCGTTGCCGCGCGTCATAGATTGAAGACTGCCCGTCAGAACGACCGTTTGCCCCGCGAATATGCCGCCTTCAACGCGCTTTTCGACATACGGAGAGACATAATTCAGAAGCGAAGAAAGCTCGGCTTTGTTGTCCTCGTCCCTGAACCAGCCGACAATGGCTTCGGCGGTAATCTGCCCTATATTTTCAAGCTCGGTGAGTTGCTCCGCCGACGCCTCGGAAAGCGCCTGAACGCTGCCGAACGCCGCCGAAAGATCGCGTGCGGCAACCTTGCCGACGCCGTCTATGCCGAGGGCGAATATAAATCTCTCCAACGGAATTGATCTGCTCTTTTGAATTGCCGAAAGAAGGTTGGAAATCTTTTTGTCCTTGAAGCCTTCGAGCTTTGAAAGATTGTCTTCCGTCAGCGTATAGAGCTGCGAACATTGAATAAACCCGAGTTTTTCATTCAGCTGCGCAGCCGTAGCCTCCGAAAAGCCCTCTATGTCCATCGCGTCCTTGCTTGCAAAATGCTCGAACTTCGCCACAATTCTCGGCTTGCACAGTCTGTTGGTGCAGAACAGGTTTGCCCCGTCCTCTACAACCTTGCTGCCGCAGTAAGGACATACGGAAGGTTTTGTAATATTCACGCTGCTGCCCGTGTGCACGACGCAGCCTAAAATTTCGGGAATGACTTCGTTTGAACGGCGTATAGCGACGACGCTGCCGATTTTTATATCCTTGCGCTCTATGTCGCCGAAGTTATTGAGCGTAGCTCTCTTTACCGTCGCGCCGCCAAGCTCGACGGGATCGACTAACGCCAGCGGCGTAAGTTTGCCCGTTCTGCCGACCTGCCATATGACGTCGCGCACGGTGGTCTGCGCCTCCTCCGCTTCGAACTTGAAAGCCGTAGCCCAGCGGGGGAACTTATCGGTATAGCCGAGCTTGTCGCGCACTGCGACGTCGTTGACCTTGATTACCGCGCCGTCGGTTAAAATATCGATATTCTTGCGCTCTATTTCAATCTTTTCGAGGGCGGAAATTATTTCCTCCTCATTCCTGCACACTTCCAAAAAGGGATATACCTTGAAGAAGTTTTCTTTGAGAAAGTCGAACATTTCGACCTGCGAAGAAAATTTTTTGCCCTCTATATAGTTGACGTTGTAAAAGAGTATTTCCACTCCCCTCGCCGCCGTAACGGACGGGTCGAGGTTGCGCACCGCGCCCGCCGCGGCGTTGCGCGCGTTTTTCAATTTTTCTTCCGCGGTGCTGTTGTATTTTTCGAGCGTGGAAAGGGGTATTACGGCTTCGCCCTGAACTTCCATAAGCCCCTTGAAGGGCACTTTCAAAGGCAGCGATTTGACCGTCAGGCACTGCGCGGTAACGTCTTCGCCGACGACGCCGTTGCCGCGCGTCGTAGCGCGCACGAACGCGCCGTTTTCGTATGTTATGCACATAGTCAGCCCGTCGTATTTGTATTCAACGGTAAAATCTGCGTCGGGCTTGACCTTTTTTATGCGCGTTACGAACGCCGAAAGGCGGTCGTAGGTTACCACTTTATCCAGAGAATACAGCCTTGCGATGTGCTCGTGCCTTGCAAACGATTTGAGCGGCTGTCCGCCCACCCTTCGCGTGGGACTGTCGGGTTCGACGACGCCCGTGCGCTGTTCAATTTCAACCAACTCGTCGTAAAGGCGGTCGTATTCCCTGTCGGACACGGAGGGATTATCCAGCACGTAATATTCGTACGCCCATTTGTTGAGCGTGTCTATAAGCTCTCTCACTCTGCTCATTTTATAATCTCCAGAGGCGCAATCGAAGCCGAAAGCTCCCTTATGCCCTGCCCGTCGAACGCGACGTTTATGACCGCCCCGCCGTTTTTGACGGCAATTACCGTGCCAAGTCCGAATTTGGGGTGTCTGACCTTCGTGCCAACGGCATAACTCTTGTTTGCCTGCGGCTTGCGCGTGGAGAACGCCGAGGGCGAAACGAAATTAACCCTCTCCGTTCTGACGGGTGCGGCGGGCAGGTCGCTTTCGTAACCCTCGTCGGAGGAATAAACTCCCCTGCCGCGCGACGAGGAAAAGTCGTCCCGACTGCCGTAGCTGTCTCTGCGGGAATAATCGGCATAGCCGTCCCTGCGGGGATAATCGCCGTAGCCGCTCCTGCGCTGATAAGAATTTTCGCCGAGCGTGCGATAAGTTGAATAGCCCTCCGCGCCGCGATAGCCCTGATAGGGCGACGACGAGAGAGAATTGCGGGGCAGAAGGTCGCCCAGTTCGCTTATGAAGCGCGAGGGTATCGTCCTGTCCCTGTGCCCGTAGAGATAGCGCGAGCGCGAAAGCGTTAAGTAAAGTTTTTTCCTCGCCCGCGTTATGGCGACGTACATAAGCCTTCGCTCCTCTTCGAGCGTCTTTTTGTCGTTCTGCGAACGGGACGAGGGCATTATGCCGTCCTCCAAACCACAGATTATCACATTGTCGAATTCCAGCCCCTTTACCGAATGTATGGTGGCGAGCGTTACGTAGTTGCCGTCGTTCATGTCGTCGGTATCGGAGGAAAGAATGACCTGATTTAAATATTCGTCGAGCGTCGCCTGCGGATTGAGGCGGGAAAAATCATCCACTGAGGCGATGAATTCGTCGAGGTTGGCGAGCTTGCCGTCCCCCTCGTCCGTGCCGTCGTCGTAGGCGGAGCGCAAATCGGTGCGTGAAATGACGTCGCGCACGAGCTGCGCGACCGAGCCGCTCTGCGCCGAGATCACCAGTCCCTTAACAGTATCGGCGAAGTCGCAGAGTTTGCTCTTGCCGCCCGCCGTCAGGGGGAGATATTCCGCGTCGAGGCAGGCGTCGTATAAGGAAAGCCCCGACTGCGCGGCGTAAACTTCCATAGCCTCGAGCGTCTTGCCGCCGATGCCGCGCTTGGGCACATTTATTATGCGCGAGAGCGCTTCGTCGTCGAAGGGGTTGGATATGAGGCGAAGGTATGCCAGAACGTCCTTAATTTCCTTTCTTTCGAAGAACTTGAAGCCGCCGAAAACCTTGTAAGGTATAGAATATTTAGTGAATTCCTGTTCGTAAGAGCGCGTAAGCGCGTTTATGCGCATGAGCACTGCGAACGAGGAATATTTTTCGCCCCTCGCGACGGCGGCGGTTATCGTGCGGGCGGCAAACAGAGCCTCGTCCGCCTCCTCTTCCGCCTGGTAGAATACGGGGTTTTCCCCGTCGTCCCCCTCCGTCCACAGCGTTTTGCCGCGGCGAGTGCCATTGTTCTTTATTATGGCGTTGGCAAACTTCAATATCGACTTGGTCGAGCGGTAATTGCGCTCGAGCTTATACACCTTTGCGTCGGGATAGTCCTTGTCGAAGCGCAGAATGTTTTCTATCTCCGCGCCGCGCCAGCCGTATATGGACTGATCGTCGTCGCCGACGGCAAACAGGTTGCAATGCTTCGAGGCGAGCAGTTTTATTATGTTGTACTGAACGGCGTTGGTATCCTGAAACTCGTCGACGAGAATGTACCTGAATTTATCCGAAAGATAGTCCCTAGCCTCCTCGTTGCCGCGGAGCAGGCGCAACGTGCGTATCAACAAATCGTCGAAGTCGAGGGCGTTGTTGGACGCGAGGTGCTTGTCGTACTTATCGTAAATGAGCACAATGTCGTCCATATGCGGAACATCGGCGTAGCGCGAACCGTAGCTGTCGGGCTCCAAACCGAGCATTTTTGCGTTAGCTATGTGATACTTGGCGTCCTTTAACAGTTTTTCGTCGTCGAAATCGAGCTCCTTGAACGCCTTTTTAATGACGTTTGCGCGCTCCGTTTCAGAGTATATGGAAAAATTGCTTTTAAGCCCCGCGCTCTCGGCAAACTGCCTTAAAATGCGCACGCACATAGAATGAATGGTGCATATCCACATGGACGAAACGTCGCCGAGCATGCCGGCAAGGCGTTCGCGCATTTCGCCCGCCGCCTTGTTGGTGAAAGTTATTGCAAGTATTCCCGAGGGAGCGCACAGACCTTTTTCGAGTATGTACGCAATGCGCGAGGTCAAAACCCTCGTCTTGCCGCTGCCCGCGCCCGCGAGCACCAAAACGTGCCCTTCGGTGTCGCAGACGGGTTTTAACTGTTCGGGATTGAGTGATGAAAGTATGTTATCCATTGCCTTGTCTTACGGTAAAAAATAAATTTTGAAAAGAAAATTGTGCTTAATTATTATACCACACGCACGGGCGTTTGACAAACGCTTAAATGTTCATTTCCTTTTCGCGGCGGTACTTTTCGAGCGCGGCGAGATACTTTTCGGAAAGCTCTAAGTTATATCGCTGTTTTTCGTCGTAAGAGAGCGTTTCGTATAACTCTTTGTCGGTCAGCCTGCCGATGGCATCGGAAACTTCGCCGTATGTATCGAGAAGTTCCTTCACCCTCAGATAGAACGCGTCGGGGCGCTCGCCCTTTATGCTCTGTTTTACTTTGCCGTATATATTGGATTTTACTTTGCTTTCGTTAAGACCTTTTTGTCTTGCAGCCACCGCGCCTTCATCGACGTCCTTTTTGCACTTCTGCCAGAAATCGCTTTTCAGCCGCCTCTTCGCGCTGCGCGCCGCACTCTTCAAATCTTCCATAATTCACCCGTTTTCGACTTATTTTATAAAGAAAAAACTCTACCCTGCGTCGCCGCCTGGTAGAGTTTGTTTACTTAGTTTCTGCTGCGCTTTCTTGCCGCTTCGGACTTCTTGCGTCTCTTTACGGAAGGAGATTCGTAAAACTCTTTCTTTCTGAGGTCGCCTATTATGCCGTCGCGCGAGCACTTTCTCTTAAATCTTCTGAGCGCGCTTTCAACCGACTCGTTTTCACCGACTTTAATCGTGGACATGTTCTTCTACCCTCCTTCGCCTGCGCAGTTATTTTCAAAATGCTCAATTATTATACCAAAGCACTATTATCCAAGTCAACTTAAATTGCCCGCCGCGGCAAAAAAATTTTTGTCTTTTTATGCCCGCGGAAGGCGGCGCTCGCCGCCTGTCGGGCGTTTGAACAAAAAGCCCTTCCCTCGTTTTCCGTGCCCGTTTCAATTCTTATCAAAACGACTTGCAACCCTGTTTATCCCGCGACGCGCACGCTTACCTTACAGTGCATCAGACCATTCCGCATGCGACCATGACGCCGTTTACCGCAATGCCGACTAGCACGGAGACGGCGTACAAAGTTATGATAAGAAGAATGTTGCGCTTGATTTTTTTAGTATTTTTAAGAAGAATGACAAAGCCCAGCCCCGCATTGCAGCAAAGACCTGCAACCATGCTGCCGAACATTATTCCGCCCGCCACGTAAGTCTGGGTAATTATCGTGCTCGAAGCGCAGTTGGGTATGAGCCCGACGGCGGAGGTTATGAGCGGTTGAAGGTAAGGTCCGCCTATCAGACTTGCGGAAATCGCGTCCTCGCCCACCGCATCGACGATGAAGCCGAAAACGAGGTTGACTATAAGTATATAGAGCGCGATTTTGAGAGAGTGTATGAGCGGCTCGACGAGGTAAACTTTTATACCGCTTTTGCCTTCGTGCTCCCTGCCGCAGGAATAGGCGTGAATTTCTTCGTGGTCGTCCTCCTGCAATTCGGCGAGTTTTTCGTTTGAAAGGAGAAAATTGACTAGATAGCCGACGGCTAGACCGACGACTATTTTTATTGCGATGAGGGGCATTACCGAGGCGGCAACCGCTCCGCTCGAGATGAGGATAATCAACGCCTCGTCGCTCGTGGCGAGAAAGACGGCGAGCAGAGTGCCCGTGCGGATAAAGTTTTTATCGTACAGCTTTGCCGCCATAACGGAAAAGCCGCACTGCGGAATTATGCCCGTAACCGTGCCTATGAGCGGTGCGAGCTTGCCCTGGAGCAGCCTGTGATTTTTGGTGAACGACGTGCGGTGCTCCAAAAGCTCGATGAGTATATATATTATCAGTATGAAGGGGAACACCTTCAAAGTGTCCAGAAGGGCGTCTAATACAACTTCCATAAATATATGATTATTATAGTCCTTTCGCGCTTTTTTAAACGCAAGCGCCCCCGCTCTTTACGGCGGGAGCGCTTTATAGCTTATTTTTTTTGCCGCCTTTGCGCGGCGATGATGTTTTTTACCTTTAATTATCTCTTCTTTTTGGAAGGAGCGGCGACGGGTTTGAGGTCGCTTTTGAGCTTTTCTTCCTCGGCGTAAGTCATAGAAGATGCGTCCGCGTCGGCATAGCCCGTCTTTGTATAGCCCTCGTCCCTTTCAAGAAGCGTAAGGCGCGTGTCGGCGTCGAAAAGATAGGTGTGCGAAAGGTCGCAATCAAGTTTTACGCTGTCGCCCTTTGCCGCATCCGTCGCGCAGACCGCGAGGAGGGAAACGCCGGGAATGAGCTGGCAATCGGCATACTCCGTTTCGCCCGACTTTTCCTTTGCGGAAACAACTCCCTCTATGCTGCCTTCCGCGCCGCACCTGATATCTTCGGGGCGCAGACCGACAATAACCTTTTTGCCCGTGCCTATATATTGCTCTTTGGAAGCAAAGCGCGCAAGAATATTTTCGGGTAATGGCAGTTCAATGTCCTTATAAACGGCGCACACGCTTTCTCCGCGCTGTTCTATCACTGCGCCGTTGATAAAGTTTATCGTGGGCGAGCCGATATAGAAAGCTACGTATGCGTTTGCGGGATAATCGTAGAGATTGGCGGGCGTATCGACCTGCTGAATTACGCCCTCGCGCATAACGACGACGCGCGTCGCCATGGTGAGCGCTTCGCTGACGTTCTTGGTGGCGTAGATGAAAGTGCCCTGCATGCGCGCCTGAAGATTGATTATGACGTTGCGCATGCGCGCTTTGAGCTGACTGTCGAGCCCCGCGATGGGGTCGTCGAGGAGATAGAGCTTGGGCTCCCTCACTATCGCTCTGCCGAGCGCAACCCTCTGGCGCTGTTCGGCGGTGAGCTGCTTGGGCTTGCGGGAGAGCACGTCGCCGAGGCCCAGAATGGCTGCCGCGACTTTTACCCTCTGCTCCACGGCCGCCTGGGGCGCCTTGCGCAGTTTGAGACCGAACGCCATATTTTCAAACACGTTTATCGAGGGATACAGAGTATCGTTGCGGAATATCATGGCGACGTCTCTGTCCTTGGGAGGAACGGAGGAAACATCCTTGTCGCCTATATAAATTTCTCCCGCGGTGGGCTCTTCAAGCCCCGCGATTACGCGCAGAAGGGTCGATTTGCCGCTCTTTTCCGCGCCGACGACCGCCACGAACTCCTTGTCGGAAAGTTCCAGATTGACGTTGCATAAAGCCAGCGTTCCGGACGGAAAAAGTTTGTTTACACCCTTCAGTTTAAGACTTGCCATAATAATTCCCCTGTGTTAGGTTTGATAATACAATAATAACATATTTGCGGCTTTTTACAAAGGGCTTTGGGGCAGATTTTTTTAATTTTTTATTTTTTTCTTGAAATGTTGCGCGCAAAGTGGTAAATTTATTGTATATGAACGCGACAGATTACAACAAACTTATGTACAATACGATAGAGGACGGCGCGAAGGGCGCAAAACTTTTAATGCACGCCTGCTGCGCGCCCTGCTCTTCCGCCTGCCTTGAAAGAATAAAAGATTATTTCGATATTTCCGTGCTCTTTTACAATCCCAATATTTGCGGCGACGAATACTATAAGCGCGAAGAGGAGCTTGAACGCTTTCTCGCCCTGACGGGCTGGGGCAGACTTGAAACGTGCGAGCGCGACGAAAGTCTTTTTTACGCCGCCGTAAAAGGGCTGGAGCGCGAAAAAGAGGGCGGCGCGAGGTGCATGGAATGTTTTAAACTGCGCCTTGACTATACGGCGCGCACCGCCGCCGAGAGAGGGTACGAATACATCACCACCACCCTCACCGTCAGCCCATTGAAAAACGCCCGCGCGATAAACGAAATAGGCGAAAAATGCGCAGCCGAACACGGCGTAAAGTGGCTGCCCAGCGATTTCAAAAAGCAGAACGGATATTTAAGGAGCTGTCAGCTTTCGGAGCAATACTCCCTCTACCGCCAGAATTTTTGCGGTTGCGTATTTTCAAAAGGGCTTGAAAAAGACGGCGGAGCATGATATAATAAACACAGTCGGGCGCAAGTATCGCCCGACTGACAAGAATTTAAGGAAAAAATATGGATATAAATCGTTATTCGCCCAGATACGGCGTAAGTTACAAGCATATGACCAAACTTGCGGATTTTTCCACCGAGGAAATTTTCGAATTTCTTTACGCCGCAAAGGCGATGAAGGAAAAGTTTGTCGCGCACGAAAACACGAGGATTTTTAACGACGTAACGCTTGCACTGCTGTTCGGCGACACGTCGCTGCGCACGCGCTCGGCGCTCGAGATAGGCATTCACCAGCTCGGCGGAAACTGCATAAACCTTCCTTACAGCGAAAGGGATATGAAGGCGGGCGAAAACATAACCGATATAGTCAACGTCCTCGCCCGTTACGGCGTGGGAGCTTTGGTTACGCGCGGAATAAAACAGAAGGAGCTGGACGATTACGTAGCCGTATCGCCCATTCCCATAATAAACTCGACCAACGACGACTTCGACCCCATTCAGACGGTGTGCGACCTGTTCACCATATGGGAAAAGAAGAAAAAGCTGGAAGGGCTCAAAATAGCTTATATCGGCAAGGGTTCGCACGTAGCCGCCTCCCTTATTATGGGCGCGGTCAAGTGCGGAATGGAAATTTCCGTAGCAACCCCCAACGAGTTCAGAATAAAGCGCGAACACGTTTACAGGGCGGAACAGTACGGCACGATAACTTTAACCGACGACCCCTACTATGCCGCAAAGGACGCCGACATAGTTTATACCGACAGCTACCGCTATCACTCGAAGCCAGACGCCGAAGAGATGGAAATTATGGCGCCTTACAAGATAAACAACTCTCTGATGTCGGTTGCAAAGCCCGATGCGATGTTCATGCATCCCCTGCCCGCTTCGCGCGGGGTGGAAGTTACCGCCGATATCATCGACGGCAAGCACAGCGCCGTCATGGAACAGGCGGAAAACAAACTGCACGCAATTAAGGGCATTTTAGCCCTCCTAATCGACTGACGCGAAAGCGCAGCACTTGATAAACTTAAAATAGTATCGCATAAACTTAAAATAAAAGAGCCCCTCCGCGTTTACCGCGGCGGGGCTTTAACATTTTATATTTTTTCAGTTGCGTTTTTTAATATCGATGACTACCACTTCGGGTCGGTTGAATATGCGCAGAGGAAATTCAGAATTTCCCAGTCCTCGCGATATTATCATGAGCGTTGACCCGCATATATGCTCGCCCGAAGTGAGGTCAGGCAACAGTCCCTGACCGGGCGCATACACTCCCTGACCAGTCAGCGGCAGGCGCCACTGTCCGCCGTGCGCGTGCCCGCTTAAAACGAGGTCGTAACCCGCCCTCGCATAGCGCGTGAGGTACTGCGGCTCGTGCGCGAGCAGTATTTTGAAGCAGTCGAACTCGGGCGTGATTTCAAAAATTTTATTATTTTTGAGATTTGCGCAACCCAGCCCGACGAGCGCGACGCCGTGCGTCATTACATACTCGTTTTCGAGCACGACCGCACCCGCGTCGGCAAGTCTGACGGAAAATTCGCGGTAGTGTTTATACCTCATCTCGTGATTGCCCGAAACGTAGTAAAAAGGTGCGATTTTTGAAAGCTCTTCGACGAGCTCTATCGCCACCTCCTCCCCCGGTTTGCGGTAGAGGTGAATTATGTCGCCCGTGAAAACTATTATGTCGGGGCGGGCTTTTTTAACCGCTCCTACAAGCCTTTTATTCTTTGCGCCGAAGCGCTTTGCGTGCAGGTCGGAAAGATGAACTATTCTGAAAGGAAGATTTACTTTATCGCTTTCCACCTCGTATTCCGTAACCGAAAACTTGCTGTTGGAATACCAGCAGAAGAAAACCAATCCCCCCGCCGCGGCTGCGCATACGACGACAACAATTGTGATTTCTGCGGGGCTCATATATTTTTCACCACCGCTCTGAATATTTTTTTACCCTCCGCCATAAACCGTTTTTCGTGCTCGGTCAGAACGTTGCCTTCAAACGGATGCGCCGCAAGGTCGCGGCACACGGAAACTATTTCCAGCCCGCACTCTTTATAGCTTTGCAGCGAATAATCGAAAAACGCCTCGTCGTCGGTTTTCTGCCAGATTTCCCCGCCTTTTACAAGAATATCGCGGTAAATTTCTATAAATCTGGGGTTGGTCAGCCTCTGTTTTACGTACCCGAGTTTGGGAAGAGGATTGGAAAAGTTGAGGTAAATGCGCGAAACGCTGCCGCTTTTGAAATATGCGGGCAGAACTTCCGCCGCGCAGTTGAGAAAATGCACGTTTTTAAGCCCGAGCGCGATAGCCGCTTCGCAGGCTTCTATCATGACGTTGGAAATCTTTTCGACCGCGACGAAATTCACGTCGGGGTGAAGTTTTGCCATTTCAGCCACGAACGCGCCCTTGCCGCAACCTATTTCGAGGTGCACCTCGTTGTCGTTGCCGAAAATTTCGCCGAGGGGCAGGTATTGTTTGACCTGCGCGGCGAGCTTCATATTCTTTTGACAGAGGTCGGCCATCGTTAAAATGTCGCCGCAGGCGGCGAGACGCTCTTCGAGGTGTCCTTTCTTGTGCATTCTCATAGACAAATATTACCATATTTCGACCGTCGGGCGCAAGTGAATAGCGCACCCGTCGGACACATTTTTATTTTATTTTTATTTTGCCCGATTGCGTTTGAAAACCTTTTTGTAAAGTTAAAAATTAACCGTCGGGTAAAATAATGTCTCTGAAGGTCGCAAACCCCTTCGCGCGTCGGGAGGGACGGACTAAGGAGGTTAAAAGATTGAATTACTTCAACATTGTAAACACCCTGACGTACTACGGCGTGGACATAGCTTTTCTTTCCGCCGCGACCTGTGCCATTGTGCAGATTGCAAAGAAAACTTTTCTTAAAAACTGTCAGAAAAAAATTCTGACATTCGCTCCGTTTGTCGTCGGAACGCTGCTTTACGCCATCTATGCGGTTATAAGCAGGCTGGATATCGGCTACATAATATACTCTTTCCACGAAGTTTCCGAAAGAGGATTTACGGTGGGCGCGCTGTCAACTGTGGTTTATGTCTGGTACGAACAGTTCATACGCCGCGACGACGGCACAAATCGCAACGAAGCGGTCATTTCTACGCTCATTGCGGGATATGTGCCCACCGACGAGGTCGAAAGCGTGGCAAAACGCATCGCCGAAGCCATTGAACAGGACGTAACGGGCGACGGAGCAAAAAAGACGGCGGAAATTCTTCTTGCCAGCTCGGAAGAGGGCATAACCGAAAAGGATATAACCCTGCTTTCCAAACTAATAATTGAGACGCTGGCACACATAAACGTTCAGTCCTCGTCGTAACGGGAAAGGAGCGGGCGCAAGCCCGCCCCTTTTTCTTTTATTTTTTTGATTTTTATTGCCCTCCGACCTGCGCGGCGATTTGCAACAATTTTAATGCTTTTGTCGATTGCGCGGACTTTATCCTGCGGAGCGCAGGTTTACTTCGTATTCCGCCTCGCCCGACATTATAACGTCTTTCAGCCTGCCGTAGTCGGAATAGTGATATCTGAAAAGTTCCGTCTTTATGCCGAGGGCGTCGCAATCAGACTGCTTCAACGCTCCAAACAGGCTTTCCAACCTCTCTTTTACCGCTTTCTCTCCCCCTTTGAGCACGCTTTCGGGAACAACGCCTTCGGCGGCGGACTGAGGGTCGGAGGGCTGCGTTACGTCGTAAATCTGCGCAACGGCGGAAAAGGACGCCTTTACCTTCGCGCCCGCGCCGTCAACCGAAACGCCGATGCCGCCCGAACAGTTTCTCAGCCCGAGCACGTAAGACTGCCCGTCCGCCTCGCACGGGATAAACACGTGCCTTACGGTGTTGCTGAGAATATTGAGGGCGAAGGTCTGCTCTTCGGTGAGCACCCCCGCGAACATTCCGTCGGCAAACACAGCCGTTTTATTGCACAGAAATTCCTGTTCCTGCGAGCCGCTCTGCCCGCCCGACTGAGAGGACGACTGTCCGCCCGATTGACCCTGCGAACTGCTCTGCCCGCCAGCCTCTCCGCCGTTCTCCCCGCCTTGCTGCGCGCCGCCCTCCGCGGCGCGGCTTTCGATATAAGGCATGTAGCACGCCGCCGATGGCGAATACTGCGCCGCGCCCAGCATTTTGAGGTTGACCGTCGAGGCGTTGCCGCTCTTTTTCGCCTCGTCGGAGAGCAGACGCTCTATCGAAACGGTTGCAGTATTGCCGAAGCGCATCTGCGAGGCGAGAAGTTCCGCCGCACTGCCCTTGCACATGGCGATTATGGGCGTAAGCTGGGTATAATCGTCGCGATAAAAATAATCGAGCACTTCAAAAATATTTTTATCCGCGCAACTCTCGCCCAGAATGACCAGCTTGCAGAATACCAGTTTAGGGAAAAAGCCCGTCTTTGCGTTTATTTCGTTGAGCGCGTCGGCGACGGTAATGCCGCTGCCCTCGACCTCGATAAACTGCGTGTTTTCGCCGTTTTCGGAGGGCTGGGGAACGGCTATCTGCGCGGTTACGCTCACGCCCTCCTGCGTGAGGTCTATTCCCGCGCCTATAATGACCGCCGTCTTTCTTATATCTACCAGCCCGAAATCGTTGGTGAAAAACAAAAAGGACATTGCAAGTATGACTGCGGCGTAAATGAGCGCGGCAAAGCGCCTCAATTTTTTAGAATAATCTTTCATTGCCCGCCTCCTCTCCTTTTATTGAGCGCGTAAAACACCCACGCCGCCGCGGGCAGGACGTAGGCAAAAATGAGCGCGGCGTAAACCAGCCAGTCCGAGCCTATCGTCTGCACGAGCGAAAATTTATTGTTGAATAAAAATATCAGAGTTATCAGCACGGCGTTGACCGCCAGAGAATACACGGGTCGAAGGGGCTTGCCGACCGCCTTTTCGAGGCAATGGCAGGCGAGCTGAATGTTGAGCGCGAGCGCGAAGAGCATTACGATATCGAGCGCGTAAACGGCGAACAGATCGGTTCTGCCTATCAGCGCTATAGCCGAAAAGAAAATTGAAATTTTGGTTACGGCGAAATACTGCACCTCAGCGAGGTTGCCGTAAACGGCATAAAACACCGCCGCCACAAACGCGACGATGAGCCCGCCCGCGGCGCACGAAAGGGTGATTTTTGCACAGTCGCCCTTTTTATAGTCGAAATGCCCCATGAACATGAGGAGATATGCCCCCTGCGTGAAGCGGAAAAAGCCCGACGCACAGCCCGAATAGAGGGTTGAAACGGGCTGTTTCAGAAATGGCAGAAGATTGGAAAAATCGCATTCGAAAAGCGACATGGCAATGAGTATAGCCAAAGTTATGGCAAAAACGGGAAGGCATATATCCGCCGTTCTGCCCGCATTTGTCAGCCGCTTCGTCCCCGCATATACCGCGAAGAAAAAGAACGGCAGAAAGACGAGAAGGGACGGAATTGTGTCGTAAAACACCTCGTGCACCATGAGCTGCTGTTCGCTCATCGGCACGAATACGTTGGCGACGAAAAACAGTGCAAAGAGCGCATATACCGCGCGCGCCGCCCACCTGCCTGCGACACCTTCTATTAACTGAAACAAAGTTTTGTCCGTCCTCGAACAGAGAAACGCCACAGCCCACACGCACAGCGTTTCAATCGCCGTATCGGCGAGCACGGGCAGCCACAGCGCATTTCCGCATGCCGCCGCCATAGTCGTGGGGTAAAGCATAAGTTTGAGCGCCGCGCCGAAGCAACACATTATTATGCATATCTGTCTTACGCTTATTTTATCTGTCATCGCCTTTCAGCCTCGTTTTGTTTGAAGATTTCATCACCCTCGGACGCCTGCCGAGAGAATAGAGATTGCTTTTATACAGCGCGTCCTTCATGTCGCCCGCAACGAGCGGTGCGAACGGCGCGAGAAGGGGCACGCCGTACGACTGTTCGGAGCAGAGATAGCACAATATGAACGCCGACAAAAGCACAATGCCGTAAATGCCCACGGAGCCGCCCACTATAAGGTAAAGAAGGCGCAGCGTGGTGGTAGTTTCCACGAGGTCGGGCACCGTATAAAGGCATATTGCGGAAAAAGCCACGATTATTACCGCGGGCGTAGAGATTATTCCCGCTTTAACCGCAGTATCGCCCAGCACGAGCGCGCCGACGACCGACAGCGCAAGCCCGACATATTTTGGCATTCGCACGGACGCTTCGTTCAAAACTTCGAGGACGAAGAGCGTAAAAAACATTTCCACGCTGGGCGAAAGGGGAATTCCCGCAACCGAACTTGCAATTTTAAAGAGCAGTTTGACGGGTATAAGCTGAATTTTGAAAAGCTGCGCGCAGATGTATAAAGAGGGCAACAGCACCCCGACAAGCACGGCGATGAGCCTCAACGCCCTTATTATCGAGGCGCGGAATGAAGTTATATAGTAATCTTCCGCCGCCTGAAAGTCCTCCACTATCATATAGGGCGCGGTGAGCGCGATGGGCGAACCGTCCACTATAAGTCCCGCCCTGCCCTCGCACAGTTTTGCGGCAAAAATATCGGGTTTTTCGCAGGTTGCGCACCTTTTAAAAAGCGAACGCGGTCTGCCCGAAATGAACGAAGAGATGTATGAAGAATCGGGCACCAGATCGATTTTATTTGCCTTAATCTGCTTTTCGATAGTTTTTGGCACGCTCTCGTTGCACACGCCTTTGAGGTAACACAGCGCTACGGCAGTCGCGCTCTGCTCGCCGCACTTGAGCATTTTTACCTGCAACCGCTCGCTCTTTATCCTCTTTCTTACCAAACCGAGGTTTGTCTTTATATCCTCGGTAAATCCCTCCCTCGGACCCTTTATGGTAATCTGCGTAGGCGGCTCCGCAACCGCCCTGCCCGGAGGATTTTTGAGCCCTATGATATAAAATTGCTCTTCGCCGTCTATAAACAAAGCGGCGTTGCCGTCGAGTATCTGCGCAACCGCCTCGCTCATATCGCTGCTTTCGCTCACCTCGGGCGAGGCGAGAAGCATTGCCGCCTTCTCGGCGCCGTCCCCCACCTTGGCGTCCCTCAGCGGCTTTACCACCAGCTCGCCCAGCAGATGTTTGTCCGTTATGCCGTCAAGATAGACCGCGGCAAACTTCTTTCCGTCGAGGGAAGCAAATTCAAACGCTATAATGTCGGGCGAGGTGAGCACGCCCTTTATCTCCTCTACCATTGACCCGAGTTGTTTCATATCACCCTCCTTTTATAAAGCGAAGTTTTGCCGCATTATGCAAAATATTGCGCGCAATTGAACGCCTGCGATAAAATACCCGCGCCCTGCAAACTTTTTGCCTGCAAAAGTACTCCCTTCTGCGCGAATGCACTCATTTCCTCGCCCTGCACCGCCTGCCTGCGCCTGCCCGCAGAAAAATCTGTGCGCCTCGCTCCGCAAAATTATTTTTACCCCTCGCCCCTTGCGCGTGGGCGATATGCGCGGTATGTATTTTCCCCGAACGACGAAATTTTTCGCCGACCGCCGCGCGGCGGGACTGCAATAAATATTTTTTGCAAAAATTTTTTAAAAATACTTGACAAACTATACTATGCAATGTATAGTATTAGACGAAACGAGGTATATATTTTGGACGCTCAGATAAAAAAGGGCATACTCGACGCGTGCGTTTTATACGCTCTGCGCGGCGGAGAGAGCTACGGTTACAAGATAATAAACGATCTGAAAGGCATAATTTCAATATCGGAGAGCACGCTTTACCCCATTTTAAAGAGGCTTGAAAGCGTGGGCGCGCTCAGAACGCGGACGGAAGAATTTAACGGAAGGCTGAGAAAATATTACTCCCTGACGGACAGCGGCGAGCAGAAACTCAAAGAATACCGCTACGACTTCGAGGAGCTGATATTAATTTATAAAAAAATTTTCGGAGAAAGATTATGAAATACACTGAATGGCGGGACGAACTTGAACATTTCCTGATTGACGTAAGCGAAGACGAGCGCAAGCGCGTTATAGATTATTACAGCGAAATGTACGCAGACAAGCGCGACGCCGGGCTCAGCGAGGACGAAGCCGTTGCGCAGTTCGGCGCGCCCTACGACGCGGCAAAAAAGATACTCGCCGAGGAGAATGAAGATAGCCCCCGCGAAAGCGAAGGCAAAAACAAGGACAAAAAGGAAAAAGACGACGCCGAAGCGGACAAAACCCTGACTTTTGTTTCGGAAGGGGGCATAGATTGCATAAAGATCGAATGCGCAATAGGCAGGGCATATATGCGCTTCTATGACGGAGACAGGGTAAAGGTTGAATACCCCGCCACCTCCCTTCTTGAATACACGGTCGAACAGAAGGGCGGAAAAATTCACATTAAATACAAGGCGAACATAAAGACATTTACGTTAAAAAACAAAAAAGTACCCGACATCGTAATCGATATGCCGCGCGGACTGACTGCCGACTGCGAAATTAACGTTTCGGCGGGCAAACTCTGCCTTGAAAGCGGCGAGTACGGCAACATTACAGGGGAAATAAGCGCGAGCGCCGTGGATATGCGCGACATAACCTGTTCGGATATGCGCCTTACACTCGACGCGGGCGCGCTCAGCGCGGGCGAGATAATCTGCCACAGGTTCGAAGCCGAAGTAAACGCGGGCAAGCTGGACATTGAACAGATAAACGGCAGCGATGCAAAGCTCAACGTAAACGCCGGCAAAGCGACGGTCAATTCCATCGACAGCCGCCGCACTTCGATAGACGTAAGCGCGGGCGCGGCAGTTATAACGCTGTGCGGCAAAAAAGAGGACTTTGACATCGACATATCCAAAACTCTCGGTTCGTGCAATATAAAATCGAGTGCGTCCGACAGCGGAAAGAGCCTTTCGGCGCGCGTAAATTTCGGCTCGCTTTCTGTAAATTTCAAAGACTGATAAAAAGGCAAAAAATTTGCATGAAAGCCTTTTGAACACCTCCATAAAGGCGCCGTCCGTCGCAGTTTGCGGCTGACGGCGCCATCTTTTTACTCCCTGCACTTTAAATTTTTGGCGGCGTCTTTAAATAAAACGCGCGCGGGCGCAGGCGTTGACTTGCGGGAGATAAAATGATAAAATGCAGTAAAGAAAAGTTTTTGCGGGGCACACAAGATGAAATTCGATTACGACGCGACCTATTTCAAACCTGCCGACGTGCTTGAATGCGGACAGGTTTTCCGTTTTTACCCTTTCGAAGAGGGTTACAGAGTTTTTTCGGCGGACAAGGAATGTTACATCCGCACGGACGGCGTAAAGACGGTTGTCGAAAGCGAGGATACGGACTATTTTTATAATTATTTCGACCTCTCGCGCGACTATTCCCAAATCATAAAAGAGGCGCGCTCATTCGGCGTAAAGGTGCTCGACGAGGCATGCGACAAGGCAAAAGGACTGCGACTTTTAAACCAGAATGCGGAGGAGATGATATTTTCCTTCATAATTTCGCAGAATAACAATATACCCCGCATAAAGGGCATTATTTCGCGCATATGCGAGGGGTTAGGGCAAAAGACAGAGAGCCCGCGCGGCGCTTTCATGTCGTTCCCCTCCGCCTCCGCCCTCGCCGCGCGCGGAGCAGATTACTATAAATCGCTCGGCGCGGGATACCGCGACGTTTTCATAAGCGAAACCGCCTCGCGCATTGCGAAAGAGGGCATAAAAGAGCTTGAAACTCTGCCCGACGACCAGCTAAGGTGCGCCCTGCTCGGCTACAAGGGCATAGGTCCGAAAGTAGCCGACTGCATAAGCCTTTTCGGCTTCGGGCGGCGCGCGAGCTTCCCCGTGGATACCTGGATAGAAAAACTTTACCTTGAAGATTTCGGCGGTCAGCCCGCCGACAGGCAGAAAATCAACAAATATTTTACAGATATGTTCGGCGAATATTCGGGTTACATACAACAGTATTTATTTTACGCCAAAAGGTCAAACTTGTAATATGCCCGACTATTTCACTCACGCGATAATCGCCGATTTTATATATGAAAAACTGCCTAAACCCCACCGCGAGCTGATAACCGACAAAAAACTTTACAACCTAGGCGCGCAGGGCGGGGACGTATTCTTTTTTTACAGAGCAGACTTTTCGCCCATGAACGAGGGCAAAAAACTGCACAACACAGAGCCAAAGGAACTCTTTTCGGCATTGTGCCGCACTAACCCCTCCTACGCCGCGGGTTTTGCCGCGCACTACGCGCTAGATTGCACCATTCACCCCGCAGTATATGCTTTTGAAGAGACAAAGAGCTCGCCCCTTGCGCACATCAATTTTGAAAAAGATTTAGGTCTGTACGTGTCGCGGAGGTTTTCCACGCCTAGGAAAATAATGCCCAAAGACGACGTTATCGGCGCGACTTTCGCCGTTTACGACGCAATTTCGGCAGTCAACGAAGAAGTTACGCTTTCGGGCGTCGAACGCTGTCTGAAAAGATTTTTTACCTATTCCCGCGCGGTATATGCAAAAAAGCGACAGACCTATAAATATGATTACGACTATTCACGGCTCAATCCCCTTATTGACAAATCTATGGAGCTGGGCGTAAAAGCCATTGCCTGCGTTCTCGAAAAGAACATAGACCCCGAAGTGTTTTCCGCATCCTTTCTTCAAAAAAATGCCCCTGCGCCGCAGGCGCAGACCGCGCAGAACTGAATGCGGCAACTGCATGCCGCTGAAAGAATGCCTCTCTTTGAGCAAGACCGCGGAAGCAATTAAATTTACAACGAAAATAAAAAATAAAGGCGCGGCAGGCTTTGAAGCCTGCCGCGCCTTTATTGATTGCACAACTATATAAACACTCGCATATACTGAAATTACCCACTAAATTTACGCGTTAAACCACACAGCCGAAAAGCCCAATAAAAGCACAAAATTTTGGCGCAAATTTTTAAGGAAAAGTTTCAATCGAAAACTTTGTCGGTATAATTTTTTTCGCACAGTTTTTCATACAGCGCGTCCTGCGTCATCTCCCTGCCGTCTGAGGCGCACTTTATGACGAGGTAATGTTTGTCGTCGAGATAGCGCAGAACCTGCCTGAAAGTTACATCCTCGCTCACGAGCACATATTTCACCTCCACTCCCCTTTTGAGCGCCGCGGACGAGGAAAAATTAATTCTGACGGCGGGCGTGCTCTTTTCAAACGCCGAACAGATTAAAAACAGCGCGAAAAATATATACGTTAAGTTATATCCGCTGAAAAAGAATAAAACGATAAGCGCGGCGGCTATCAGAAGATTGACGATTTTAAGGGTAATATCCGCCGCTTTCGGAGAGAACAAGCGGCACAGCGCGCACTTTGCCACCCTGCCTCCGTCGAGGGGATACGCTGGCAGAAGATTGACCGCGAGCATGGCGAGCGACGCCGCCATTATTGCGTCGGTATAGGCGTACGTCTGCGGAAAAAACCACCACAGCCCCGCCGTGGCGACGCATATCGCCGCGTTGACTGCGGGTCCTGCCAGGGCGAGGGCGATTTCGTCCCTCGCGGTTATGCCGTCTATTTCGCAGACCGCTGCCGCGCCGTAAGGCATAAGTTTTATCTGCGTGCACCTGTACCCCATTTTAGCCGCGCAAAAAGCATGACCGCACTCGTGCAGGAGGGCGGTCAGCGCAAAGATTATGCTTATGAAAAATCCGCCGAAAAACGCGCAGAAAATTATAACTGCAAAGAACAGCGGATGAACGCTTATTTTCACGAATTCCAGACGGGCACGGCTCCCGAGAGCGTATAGCCGCTTAAAAGCGTCTGACCGTCATACATGCTGACGCGCACTTCGCTCTGTCCGTCCGAATATGCGAAAGGTATGTTTGATTTTACGCTGTCGCCAACGGCGCAGTAAACTTCGCTCAGCCCCGTAAAGACGCTCGAAAAGGACGAAGTGTGTTCGACTGTAACGGTGTAAAGCCCGTCTTCGGACGTTACGGAAGATATCTTGCCGTCGCACACGGGATATACCGCCGTCTGGTCGGTGAAGCATATAACCCCGTTATCCGTCATGGAAACTTCGGCGTCGGACAGCGCGCTGACGACGGGCGAGAGCGTGAAATCGTAATACTCCGCCTCCTCCGCCGTAGTCTGCGAAAATCCCGAAACGAGGTTGTTTATCGCCGTATTGTCAACCAGCGTATTTGTTAAGAAAATGCCGCCCGCAAGCAGGCACGCGGCGACCGCCTCCGCGAGAAGAATGGTATTGAAGCCGTCGCGCTTTTTCGTAATTTTAACCTGCGGTTCGCTTAAATTTTCTGTCTGTATGAAATCGGCGCGCGGCGAGTACGCCTCCTCGTCTTCGAGCCTGCTGTTCACGTTTTCGAGGACGTCTTCTTTAAGGTCTTCCTTTTCCTGCCCTCTGCGCCTGAAAAGGCTCTTCTTTTTGACCACGTTTACGGTGTTGACGGGTATTTCGAGCATTTCGGCGTATTCCAAATTATCCATATCTGCCTCCCTCTGTTGAGCTATATTCCATTATACGCCCCGGACAAGCAGTTTAGAACAATAAAAAAAATGTGCCGATGTCTTAATTTAAAAACCTTAATATTAAATGCTAAAATATAAAATGCGCCAACTCTTTTTCGACTTAAATAATAAAAGCCCCGCTTTTGCCTAAAAGGCAAAAGCGGGGCTTTACACAATATTATTAATAATCAGCCTGAGATCTGAATTTTTTTATCTCAACCCGCTTTATTATCTCAACCGCCATGTTATCCCTGCCAGCGCGGAGCAAAAACAGAAAGATATGCGCGTTATTTGATAATTTTTGCAAGTTGCGCGGAGAGCGCGGCAAACTGCTCGGGCGAAAGTTTTTCGCCGCGCGTCATGGGGTCGATGTCGCAGGCGGCAAACACCTCCCTCACCTGCTCCCTCGAAAGGGAAAATTCCTTGCAGAGGTTGTTTTCGAGCGTCTTTCTGCGCGAGCCGAACGCCGCGCGCACGGTGCGCTTGTACATGTTTTCGTCGGCGACGTTGAGCCTGCCGCGCTCGAAATCTATTCGCACTACGGCGCTGTCAACGTTGGGGCTGGGGAAAAACTTTTCTCTCCCCACCCTCATAACCTTATGGCAGGTTGCGCACAGCGCGACGGATGCCGTTATTGCGCCGTATTCGGGAGTGCCCGCCTCGGCGCACAGCCTGTCGGCGACTTCCTCCTGCACCATTACCGTCATAGATAGGCACTTTTGCGAGTGCTCGGCTATCATCATTATGAGGGGCGTGGTTATATAGTAAGGCAGGTTTGCCACCACCCTGTATGGCGGCATGTTCTTTTCGAGCTCGTCGAGGCGAAGTTTTAAAAAATCGGCAAAGACGACTTCGGCATTTTCCACCCCCGCGAGCGTGCGGGAGAGCACGGGGCGCAGACTTTTATCTATTTCGTATCCGCGCACGAATGAAGCCTTGCGCGCGAGGGTGCGCGTCAGCGTACCCGCTCCGCAGCCTATTTCAACGACGAAACAGCCCTCCGCGCCCGAGCCTTCAACAATGCGGTCGAGCAGGGCGTCGTCGGTTATAAAGTTCTGACCGAACTGTTTTTTGAATGAAAAACCACACTCCGAGAGCACGCTTTTTACGTTTTTATCTTCCATAATTTACCTGCCGCGCGCCTACATAACTTTAAGCGCAATACGGATAATAATATTGTGAACGCGGGGCAACCCCGCCTTCGCCTCACAAAAGATAAACGGGGCGGCAGACGCGAAGTCTGCCGCCCCGCGCATTATTGCATTTTTATCTTGGGGAACAATTTAAGGGCATTGCGCCTCACCGCGGAGCACATTTCCCCTTCATCAAGCCCCTTTAACTGAGCCATAGAGGCAGTTATTTCGGGGATACTTGCGGGTGTATTGGGAAATTGACCGTATTTTGACGACGGCGCAAGGTAGGGGCTGTCCGTTTCGGTAAGCAGTCTTTCCGCGGGCAGAGCCTCAATCGCTCGCCTTGGTTTTTTGCTGCGGCGATAGGTCGATGTGCCGCCGAACGAAAAATACAGACCGAGGCGGGCAAACTTTTCCGCCATCTCGGGCGAATGGGAATAGCAATGCAGCAAAGCGCCGTTATTTAAAAGTGCGGCGTTAGCGGTGAGAAACTCCAACATTTCCGCCGCGCAATCGCGCGAATGTATCTGAACGGGCATTTTTATGTCCGCCGCGAGCTCCGCCTGCGCCTTAAAAAATGACATCTGCTTTTGTTTGTCCGTGTCGGGATAGTGATAATCGAGCCCTATCTCGCCGAGCGCGACGCACTTGGGGTGAGCGCAGAGCTCTTCCACCCTCTTTAAATCCGAGAGTTCACAACCTTTAAGCTCCGTCGGGTGAAGCCCCGCCGCGAAGTACACATTTTCGTATCTTTCGGCAATCTTCATACCCTCTTCGGAGGACGGCAGGTCGAAACCCGCCGTAATTATGAGGTCAACGCCAAATTTAAGACAATTTTCAATAAGGTCGTCCAGATTGCCGTAGTCTTTGAAATTGAGGTGGCAATGTACATCGGTGTACATATTTTACGAAAGTATGCTGCCGTCGGGCAGGTCTTTTTCGGGGCTGACAAGCGAGAGAGTGCCGTCGGGCGCTTCGGCGCAGATAATCATGCCCTCGCTGACGAGACCCTTCATCTGTCTGGGGGGAAGATTGGTAACGACGATGACCTTCTTGCCGACCATTTCTTCGGCGGTGTAGTGCCCTGCGATGCCCGAAAGCACCGATATCGTTTTGCTGCCGATGCTTACGGTTTCATGCAGAAGTTTGCTCTTCTTTACCGCCTCGCACGCGACGACGGTGCCCACCTGCATTCTTACCTTTGCAAAGTCGTCAATAGTTATGGGCGCGACCTCGGGCTCCTGTTTTGCGGGAGCAGCCGCCGCCTTCTGCTTTTGCTCTATCTCCTTTACTATGGGCGCGATATCCTCGTTTTTAAGCCTTGCAAAGAGCTGTTCGGGCTCTTTGGTTACGGCATATTCCGCAGCCAATCCGAATTTATCGAGGTCGGAATAAGCTCTTATCGCGCCGCCCGTCTGGGAAAGTATCTTTTCAGCAGTCGAGGGCATGAAGGGCGTAAGAAGGTTAGCGCCCACAGTTATTGCCTCCAAAAGGTTATAAAGCACCCTTTCGAGGCGGGCTTTTTTGTCCTCCTGCTTTGCGAGCACCCAAGGGGTGGTTTCGTCGATGTATTTGTTTGCTCTGCGGAAGAGCTGCCACAGCTCGTCCAGAGCGTCCGCAACCTTGTATTCGTCCATTTGCGCCGCAACCTTGTCGCGTATGCCGCAAACGACGCTTTCAAGCCCTTCGTCCCCCTCTTCGCGGGCGTCGGTCTTTGTTACCTTTCCGCCGAAATACTGGTTTGCCATAGCGACCGTGCGCTTTACGAGATTGCCCAAAGTATTGGCAAGGTCGGAATTGTGCCTGTCGGTCATTAAATCCCACGTTATTATGCCGTCATTAAGGTAGGGCATTTCGTGCAGAACGAAATATCTCACGCTGTCTACGCCGTAAACGGAGGCGAGGTCGTCGGCGTACATAACATTGCCCTTGGACTTGGACATCTTGTCTCCGCCCTGCAAAAGCCAAGGATGACCGAACACCTTTTCGGGCAGTTCAACGCCCATTGCCATGAGGAATATTGGCCAGTAAATGGTGTGGAAGCGGATTATATCCTTGCCTATGACGTGAACGTCGGCGGGCCAGTATTTTTTGAATTTTTCGGAAGGATTTTCCCTGTCGTAACCTATGCCCGTGATATAGTTCGTAAGCGCGTCCAGCCATACATATACGACGTGGCGGCTGTCGAAATCGACGGGGATGCCCCACTTGAAGGAGGTGCGCGAAACGCATAAATCCTGCAATTTTGTCTTTAAAGTGCCGTTTTCGACGGCGGCAAGAATTTCCTCGTCGCTCTTGCCTATAAATTCGTCCGCGAGCAGGAAGTTATTCATCATCTCGTTCTTTCTCGCCACGGGCTGAATAAACTGAGGGTGAGTTACTATGTGTTTTACGAGCCTGTCGGCATACTTGCCCATCTTGAAGAAGTACGCTTCCTCCTCGGCGGGCTTAACTTCCCTGCCGCAGTCGGGGCATTTGCCGTTTACAAGCTGGCTTTCCGTCCAGAAACTTTCGCACGGAGTGCAGTAAAGCCCCTTGTATGAGCCCTTGTATATGTCGCCGTTATCGTAAAATTCTTTAAAAATCTTCTGAACCTGCCTGCAATGATAGTCGTCGGTCGTGCGTATGAATTTATCGTAGGATGTGTCCATAAGATCCCATATGCGCCTGATTTCGGCGGCAACTTCATCGACGAACTGCTTGGGCGTAACGCCTTTTTCTGCGGCTTTTAGCTCGACTTTCTGTCCGTGCTCGTCCGTACCCGTCATAAAAAATACGTCGTAGCCCTGCATTCTCTTCATGCGGGCGATTGCGTCGGAAAAAATTATTTCGTAGGTGTTGCCTATGTGAGGCTTGCCCGAAGTGTACGTTATAGCAGTCGTTATATAAAATTTCTGCGCCATAAATTAGTGCTCCTTGAATGTGCGGCTGACCGCCGCCCTTTGTTACCATTAAAATATACCATATTTTAACTAAAAAGTAAATTGATTAAAGGCATATTCGGGCGCGCAGAAAAATAATAATAACCGATGAACGCTATTTTTACGGCAATTTTTATATCTTCGGGCATAATTTTATGCATAACCGCGCCCGATGAATTCATCCCCGCCCTCTTAGACGGCGGCAAGCAGGCAACGCAGGCGTTTTTAACTCTTCTTTGCATATACGCGGTCTGGACGGGGCTTTCGCGCCTTTCGCGGGACGCGGGCATAAACGAGGCGCTGGCAAAAAGAATGCAGCCCTTCTGCAAAAGATTTTTTAAGACAAAAAGCGCGTTGGGCGGGCAATATATTGCGATGAACTTAACTTGCAACCTGTTGGGGCTCGGCGGAGCGGCTACGCCTTACGGGGTAAAAGCCATGGCGGAACTCGACAAAGAAAATAACTCTTTCGGCAGAAATTTGCTCTTTATCATAAACGCCACTTCGATACAGATTGTTCCCTCCACCGTAATAGCGCTCAGGGCGTCTTATTCAAGTTCTGCGGCGGCGGACATTTTTCTTCCCTCGCTCATCACTACTACTGTGTGCACGAGCGTTGCAATAATACTTTATTTGCTGGCGGAAAAGATATGGCGCTGATAATTCCCGTAATTTTTGTAGTGATAACGACATTCGCCGCGGCGAAAAAGGTCAACGTCTTTTCCTCTTTCTGCGGCGGTGCGGAGGAAGGAATGAAATTCGCGCTCTCCCTTCTTCCCCTTTTAGCCTGCGTATTTATGATGTGCAATCTTTTTGAAGTTTCGGGAATTTCAGACGCGCTCTCGCAGGCGCTTAAACCAATTACGAGCGCGCTGGGCATACCGGAAGAGCTGACAAAACTTATGCTTATAAAACCTTTTTCGGGCAGCGGGTCTCTGACCCTCCTTACTGACGTGCTGGAAAAATACGGAGCGGACAGCTACATTTCGCGCTGCGCCTGCACGATATACGCCTCGAGCGAGACGGTATTTTATGTGTTTGCAGTATATTTTGCAAAGAGCAAATTCCGCCCGCCCGTCATGCCGCTCGCCATCGTGCTTATCACAACATTTTTAAGCACGGTGCTCTCCTGCTTCATATGCCGCTTTATCTGACCGCAAGTAAAATTAACAGCCGCATAAATTTGCATACGGCTGCGCAGAAATCGAACAAGTTGATTTAATATGTATTTTAGGTCTGAAATGGCATTTTGATAGTTTTTACAATCTGCGGCGAGCGCAAATTGTGCGGAGTTTACAAATTTTGAATGTTACGAAAAAATAATACCCCGCAAAAAAATTTACGACAAATTATTTTACTTTTCGCATTTAAAGACTATAATTGTAACTGTAATCGGACGAGGGATACAGCTTCCCCGCCGAATTAATAATTCAGCTCATCATTTTCCCCCTTATCATATAGAAATGGCACAAGCTACGGCTTGTGTCATTTCTTTTTTGCAAAAATTGAAAGCCATACTTTGTTTTAAGCACAAAAATAGCTTTCACTGAATAAAAGTTTTGCCTCCCGCCCGTTATTTCGGTTTACAAGAACCGAGTAATCTGTCTGATATTTAATCTTTGTGCGGTAAAATGCCTATCTTTTCAGACATCGGCTTTTTACAAAATTTAATCGCTTCCTCGCAAAAAACATATCCCTTTTGCCTCCTTGATATCTGAAATTACAAGTATTTTTCCTCGATTTATCGTTTCAACATCTGCGCAGTTGCACATATATGCTTTAATAAATATTATAATTTTGTATTAATTGTATTGACAAATGGCAAATTATGGTATATAGTTAATACAATAAATACAGTTAATACAATAGGAAAAGACTATGAAAGAACAAAAAATGAGCTTATACCTCGTCATTGCAGAAAACATCAGGCGCAAAATTGCCGCGGGAGTGCTTTCGGACGGCGACAAACTGCCCAGCTGCCGCGATTTTGCGGCGGAACTCGGGGTAAACCCCAACACGGTACAGCGCGCCTACACCCTTTTAGAAGAAAACGGCGTGGTTTTCACCATAGCGAAAAAGGGCGTGTTTGTGTCCAGCGGCAAAAAAATGCCCGACCGCAGTCAGATTGTTACGGCGAGAATTTCCGAACTTAAAAATGCAGGATTTTCCAAGCAGGAAATACTCAACGCCGTAGAACAGTTATTCCCCGAGGAATAATTTTTACAAAAAAATCGGCTTTTGTTAAGTTGTACATAGTCTGAATTATACCCATAAAAATTAAAAGTTCCGCGCGCCAACCGCGCGGAACTTTTTTACCGATTTTTCCTAAAATTGCGCGTCAGCCGCGCAGGTCTTTTTTTTACCGATATTTATAAAAATACTAACATTGTAATTAAAAATAAAAATTTTAAAACCCCGCGCATTCAATGCGCGGGGCTTATTCTTTCTTAACTTGTTTACAAGGTTTAAGACATCGTTACAAAATTTTTAACCGCGATCTGCAATTTTCGGTCAACGCATAACCTTGCCTGCTACCATCTATTTTTGATTGTAGCAAAATTTGCGGTTAGTATTAAATATTTCGGTTGCGGCTGACCTTCCGAGCGAATTTTAATTACAGAACTGTCATTTATCTATGCGGTTGCTATTAAAATTTACAATTGCATTTTTACGATTGCATTTAAACGCGCAATCAGAATTCAATTTTGCACTTTCCTTTTAACCCCGCGATTTACGATTTTATGATTGCAGATTGACTTCGCAACAAAATTAAAATTTACGGGCTACCTTTAATTCGCAACTTCATATAATTTTCTCTCCGCCCTTTATTTTGCAATTACTTTTAAGAGCACAGAAATTTAATTTTACAACTGCTTTTCAGTTTTTCTCATTGCATTCAATTTTGCGGTCGATAATTTAAAAGCAACTTATTTTAAATGACTTTTTTGCAAGGCAATTTGACTGAAAATCATTGGCATAGCAGTCTGACTGAAAATCGGCAAAATTATTCGTAAAATATTTTTATTTCAACGACCGCGGATTGTTGAAACGACATCTGCAAGTATCTGTGCGGCGACGTCGGCTTGCTCGGGAGTGTTATCTTTTCCGAATGAAAACCTGACCCCGCCCGAAACGCGCTCCGCGCCCAGTCCCATAGCCGTAAGAACGTGCGAAGACGTTGTCGCGCCGGACGAGCACGCCGCGCCAGTAGAAGCGGCTACGCCCTTCATATCGAGCAGCATTACGACATTCTGTCCGTCGCAGCCCGTTATGCTCATATCGCAATGAGACGGCAATCTTTCGGCGCAGCCGTTTATGAAGACGCCGTCGATGAGCGAGAGCACTTTGCCCTCGAACCTGTCGCGAAGGGACGAAACATATTTATTTACGTCCGAGGCATTGCGCTGTGCGAGAACGAGCGCTTCGGCGCAACCGACTATCGACGGGGTATTTATCGTTCCGCCGCGCAGACCGCGCTCCTGATGTCCGCCGCACATCTGCGGTTCGAACCTGACGCCCGATTTTATGCGGGCAAAGCCCACGCCCTTGGGACCGTTGAATTTATGTGCCGAAACCGCCCAGCCGTCTGCGGGAAAGCGCGAAAAAGGCAGAACGCCCGCCGACTGAACGCAGTCGCACCAAAGATATGCCCCGTGCGAATGAACACATTCATAAATTTCGGAAATGGGCTGAATTACGCCCGTTTCGTTGTTTGCCGACATGACGGCGACGAGCACCGTGTCGGGTCGAAGAGCGCTATCAACGCTCTCGGGGCGTATTGCGCCGTCGCCGTCGGGATTTACATAAGTTATTTCGTAACCGAATTTTTCAAGGCTGCGCGCACTCTCCAAAACGGCGGGATGTTCTATCGCAGATACGACGATATGCCTGCCTTTATCCCCGTTTGCAAGGCAAATGCCTTTTATTCCGAGGTTGTCCGCCTCGGTTCCGCCGCAGGTAAAATAAATTTCCTTTGCGGGCACGCCGAGAACGCGCGCGACTGCGTCGCGCGCGGAAGTGAGTGCGTTTGCCGCCTCGCGCCCGAACGAATGCTGCGAGGAAGCATTGCCGAAAACGCCCTTGAAAAAGGGCGCCATCTTTGCAAAAACGCCGTCATCGAGCGGCGTTGTCGCAGCGTGATCGAGATAAATTTTTTCAGTGGGATAAGCAGTCATAAATCTCCTGCAAAGCGTTCATGCGCTCGGTAAGCGCAATGTATTTGCGACCTATCTCCGTGCGCGAATTATCCTTATTAAGGCGCACTCTGCGCGCGGCGGTATTCAAAAAGCGCGCCATAAACGCGAGCGCAACAAATGCTATGAATGCAAGACCGCCGAAAACTGCGGTCAGAACTATATATCTGCCCGTGGTATCGGCAAACATCATCGTCGAAAAACAGCAGGCGAGCACGAGAAAAACCACAAACGGAAGGGCTGCGCACGAAAATCTTATAATCGCCTTTTTTCTTTCGGCGAGGAAAACCTGCGCGCGCTCCGACTTTTTCTGCTCGTTGACCTCATTTACCTGGTCTGCCTGACCTTTAAGCTCGCCAATCATTGCTCTTAGCTTTCCGCATGCGCGCTCTGCCATTTGCTCGCGGCGCTCTTTGTCCGTGTATTTAGCGACGTCGCGTGCAGCCGAGACAGCTTCGGGAAGAATTCTGTCGGGATAATCGGAAAAATTGCTCGTGTATGCCGTAAGTTTAAGCGCGCACAGCTCGCCGTCGTCGGGCACTATATCCTGCGCCTTCGAAATGTATTCGAGCGCGGTAGAATACCTGCCCTCTTCAACGTCCGCCCTCGCACCGTCTTTGAGCGAGGTGAGCTTTTCGCTCTGCACGGCGGAAAGCGTCTGCTTTGCACCCTCTTCGCCGCTGAACAGTTCATCCTCGGAAGCGGCTTCGTCGAAGGATATTTCCGCCTCTTCGGCGGGAAGCTCTTGCTCGGCGGAGTTGTCGATATAGAGCTCTTCTTCGCCCTTTTCGTTTATGCGGAAACGGTATTTTTTGTCTTTGTCGTCGTCAATAAGTCTTTCTTCTGCCATTTTAACCCCTTTTCGGTATGTAAGTTTTAACCTGCAATGCGCGGCACGGACCGCGGTATCTGCTCGCCGCGTAGGATGCAAAGCTGTCGTTTTCGAACAGAGCGTAAACGCAGCTGCCCGACCCCGTCATGTTGACCCCGAGCGGGTCGAATTCTTTCAACGCCTGCGCCGCAGCGGCAACTTCGGGATTGAGCGCCGAAGCTGCGCCGAACAGCCCGTTTGAAAGGGCTTTGCCGAGCGCTGCTCTGTCGCCTGAAAGGAGCGCGCTTTCGACTTGTCCGCTCGACGGTGCATTTGCAGGCAATCTGTCGCTCATGCCGTAACAATCGGCCGTGGAAACGCCGCTGCGCGGCAAAAGCAACAGCAAATCGAGCCGCAGGCGGCAATCGAGCAGTTTTACCCTTTCGCCCCTGCCGCTTATGCGGGCATATCCGCCGCTCAACATATATCCCGTGTCGCTGCCCGTCGCATCGGCAATGGCTTTTATGCCGTCGTAATCGTCTGTGCCGTGCAGAGCCGAAAGAGCGTTGAGAACGCCCGCCGCGTCGGCGGAAGAACCGCCCAGCCCCGCGCCCATGGGAATATTTTTATCTATGAATATATCCGCGCCGCAGACGCCGTACTTTTCAACGAACATGCGCGCGGCAACGGCGGCGTTGTTGCTTTCCGCAGGGATATCCTCGCTGCCCATGCCGCGCATGAATACATTGACGAGCTTGTCCTTTTTGCGCTTGGAAACCTTTATTGCGTCGTATAAATCTATGTTGGCAACGACGCTGTCAATCATGTGATAGCCGTCACTGCAACCCGAAATATCCAGACTTAAATTTATTTTTGCGTAAGATTTGACGCGGATGCTGTCCATAAGACAATTATATCACGCGCAAAGCTCCTTTTCAATCTTTTGAATAAAAAATTTGCCGCGGCGCGCACAATGCGCGCCGCGGCGTTATTGCAATCACAAAGCCATATTAATTGGTCTTTACGCGATAAATTAAAATGCGTTCCTTGCCTGTAAGCGGATATTTAAGTTCGGGATTGCCTGCGGCGACGTCGTCGGGCGGGCAGTTGAGCTTTTTAGCCACATCCCAGAGCCCGTCGCCCTGCGACGGCATTATTACGCTTATCGCGCTGTCGGAAGGAGAAGTTTCCTCACCTTCCTCGACGGAGGTGAGATATTGCGCCTCCGACCTGCGCAGATAGCATACGGAAATTTTAACGAGAGCTTCGCCCTCAAGCTGACCTTCCACGGGCTGTTTTACGCTTACGCCGCACGCCGCGACGCTGACCTGTATATCCGCGCTGTGAGGCGCGCCCACGCGCACGGCGAAGGGAATTTTTATGTCCGAAGACTTGACTTCGCCGCCCTGTTCATAAATGAGCACAGCGTTGACGCTGCCTTCCACCGCGCCACTGGCGGGGCAGTATTCATATTCCGCCGAAGGAAGCGCAACGGCGAGGAAGCGGCAGGTGAAATCGAGCTTCGCGCCCGAAGCCGCTGCGGACGAAACGCGCTCGGAATACAGCTTTCTTTCGCCTACGCACACAAAACTTTCGCTCTGCACGCTCGTTTTAAGTTTGTGCGTGCAACTGAACGCATCGGAAGCAGCCGCCTGCTCGCTTTTTACGACAAAACTGCCGCATACCGCCAGCGTGCAGGAAAACTCTACCCGACATTTACCCCTCTCGCCGTCAACAGTCGCATTTACGGTCATGTCGCGCACCTCGGCATTGACGAGGGGAAGCGCGCCCGCAGGGCTGTCTTCGCAGGCTACGGAACACCTGAACGGAATTACCCTTTCCATGCTTGCGGGGGCGGAGCGGCGCATGGCGAGAAGGCTTAAATTTATATCGCCCGACACGGTAATTTCGCCTGTGCCGCACTCGGCAGAAGTAACGAGAGCCGAAGCCGAGGGAATGAGTATGTCGTCCACTCCGTCGGCGTCGAAATCGTCCTCGACTTCGCACTCGCCCGAAAAGGTTACACAAGAGCAGAATTCTTCGGGTTTGGTTTTCAGATATGCGCCTTCGCAGGCGGTTATGAAAGTACGCTCCGCGGGGGCAAAGACGTCGATATTAGCCGAAATGACCGCCGAAACCGCCAGCGAAGAGCCTTCGCGGCGGACGGAAACGCGCTCGCACTCGAGCGAGCAGACCGCCGTCTGTGCGGGGGCGAGATTTTCGTCGTCGCAGAAATGCGAAAATTCCGCGCCTTTCTGAATGCGGCAAAGTTTGCCTTCGTCGTCGGCGTAAACTACGGTAATAATTATTTTTCCGCTGTAATTCACCCTGCCGGAAGCCACTTCGCAGGTCAGAAGGCTGACCTGAGGGCATACCGCCAGAACTTCGCCCGCGCATTCCGACGCGGTGAATTTTGTTTCCGCCACCGACTGCGGAGAAAGCGCGGCGACCTGCCTCGTATATGCGAGAGAACTTGTTTGGGGCTTTATCATATTTTGCACTCCTTGTTTTGTTACAAGGTATAATATGCCCCGAGACCTGAGATTATAACTTATTGCGCTTTATAATCTTTGCTCTTTATAATCCTGACCCTGCCGCAAAGAATTTCGGAATACGAAAAGGAGGTTTTGCCTATAAAATTCGCGTCCGACGGCTGGACGGTGAATATCGAGGGATAAACGCCCGAAAGGGTCGCGGGATAGGTTACGAATTTGTTTCTGCCGAGGTTGAGTTTTACCGTAATCTGCTGGTTGCTTAATTCGCGCACGCATTGTTTTATTGCGCTTATCGTGTTGTCTGCCTTAATCATAATATAATTATTGACAGAAAAAGGTAAAAAAATGCGCCGTGCGCGCAAACGCGCACGGCGCAAACGACCTCAATCAGAACAGGTCGTCGTCATCGTCGTCATCATCGTCGTCATCGTCTTCGTACTCGTCGTCCTCGAGCTCGGAAAGCGAATCGACGTCTTCGTCTTCGAAGAAGTCGTCGGAGTTTTCTTCGCTCTCTTCCTCTTCTTCGTCTTCGCCGTCGAGATCCTTTTTAAGCTCCTCTTCGAGGTCTTCGTCGTCGATAGTCAGATCGTCCATGTCGTCGTCGAGATAGCTCTTCCACTCTTCATCCTTCTCGGGGTCTATCTCTTCTTCCTCGTCGTACTCGGACTTGCGGCGGCACGCCTCGCACATCTTTTCGCCGTAGCGCATGCGGTTTACGCCGCATACGGGGCAGAGTTCGGTGTTTTCGGCCTCGAGAGCTTCATCCAGCTCCTCGTCTTCAAGGTCGGCGAACTGCAACTTGTTGCCCTTCATTTCGGCAATGCACACGTCGCAGTATTCCTGCTTGTCGGGGTCGATATAGTTGAGCTCGCACCTGGGACATTTGATATATCTTACCATACGATTTTCTCCCGTTCACATACAATATAATCAGCACAGCTGTTTTAGTGCTAACATTATATTAATATTTATTGCGTTTGTAAACTGTTTTATAAGAATAATTGAACGGTTTTTTTAAATTTGTTCTGACGGGAACGCCCTTTCGTCGGTGAAAGGGCGCTAATGTGGCAATCATTCATACTCTTCGGTGTCGCGCCGACCGTCGCCGAAGTTCTGACCGAACGGCGGCGGGCATGCGCCCTTTTCTCGGCGGGGCGGGCACTTTTCGCGCTTTTCTTCCCGCCTTACCAAAATTACGTCCTCGCCGATTTTGGTTATCGAAGAGATTGGAATAAACTCCTCCTGCCGCATGAACCTGAAGCCCTTTCCGCCCGTTACGTTAAAGCCCTTTATGCGGTTTTCGGGGTAAAGAAAAATAAGATCGCACACTCTTCCGAGGTTTTTGCCGTCGTTGAGGCAGACCACGTCGAGTTTTTTAAGCGCATTATATGAAAGTTCCATAGTATAATGTTATGCGGCGGGCAACCGATAGTTGCCCGCCGCACATAAAAGACATATTTAATTTTTTTCAGCTCAGATAAACGTGAAATAATCCGGCATGCTGCGGAGAGGGTTGTTCTCATACAGCCAGTCGAGTTTGAATATGCTGTTTTCCAGTGCGTCGGAAACCTGCTGAGCCGTCTCGCCGCCTATCCAATATATAATCTGGAAGACGATAAGTCCGACCATGAATGCCACGGCTACCATAAGAATCATGCCGAGGAGTTTGTTTATAACCTTGAAAACGGGATTGTTTATTTCCATTATGCCCGCAATCACCTTTACGATGATGATGCGCACAATCTGCACGACGACAAACATGACTACGCAAAGTATGATTACTTCAATATGAATGCTGGCAAGGAAATCGGTGAAAGCGTTGTTGCCCGAAGTAATGGTATCCAACAGCTTTACGAGCAGGTCGTTGACGAAAGTCCAGTTAGCAACGACGCCGTAAAGGAAATAGCATACTACTATCGAAATGATTACGCCGAAAATGCCGCCGGTGAAAAACCTGAGACCGCCGGCAAAGCCCGCTATGAGTCCTAACAGAATGGCTGCCGCTATAACTGCGACGGCTATCCAATCGGCCAAGAGCATTAGCACTACCTCCCTATCTATTTATGCGCTTTATATTATATCACGCGGAAAGGGGAATTGTAAATAAATATTACAAAAAAAATTATTTTTCATAAATTTTCCGTTCCGTAGCGGCGCTGCGCATGCTTATTTATTGCCCCGAACGGTCTTTTAATACGCGTTCACGGGTAAAAATGCGACAAAAAATCTTTTTGCGCGCACGGAAAGGCTGAAAATTTACTTTCAGTTTCTGTTTTCGAGGAAATATTGCTGGCTGTCGAGGGGCGGCTGACCTTCCACTCTGCGGTATTTGCCGTCGCGGCACAGTTTTCTCGCCCTTATATTGTCCTTGAGCATGACTTCGAGCATGCCGATTATTTTTTCCTCTATCGCCTTATCGAGCACGGGCGCCGCGATTTCCACTCGCTTATCGACGTTGCGCGTCATGAGGTCGGCGGAGGATATGTAGGTTATTCTGTCCTTGCCCCTGCCGAAGGAGTAAACCCTGGAATGTTCGAGAAATCTTCCCACTATGCTCACGACGGAGATATTTTCCGTCTTGCCCTCGACCTCGGGCAGAATACAGCATATTCCGCGCACGATGAGGCGTATTTTTACGCCCGCCCTGCTCGCCTCGCAGAACTTATCTATTATGGCTTTATCTGTAAGACTGTTCATCTTTGCGAGAATAAACCCGCCCTTGCCAGACTGAGCGCGCTCGATTTCGCGGTCAATGCAGGCAATTATGCCCGTTTTAAGCGTTTCGGGCGCGACGAGCAGTCTGTTATACCTGTAATCGGTGTTGCAGATAGCTATGTTGCGGAAGAACGCCGCGGCGTCCTCGCCTATCGCCCTGTCGGAAGTTATAATGTTGAGGTCGGTGTACTGCTTGCTCGTCGATTCGTTGTAGTTGCCCGTGCCGAGGTGGGTTATATAGCTTACCCCCTCCGCGCCCTGCATTACAACCGATATGATTTTGGAATGAACCTTGTAATTTTCCATTCCGTAAATTATCGTGCAGCCCGCCTCCTGCAATTTGCGGGCAAAATACATGTTGTTTTCTTCGTCGAAGCGCGCGCACAGCTCGATAACCACCGTTACCAGCTTGCCGTTTTCGCTGGCGCGGCACAATATGTCGGCTATGCGAGAATGGTGCGCAAGGCGGTAAATGGTAATGGCTATCGAACTTACCCTGTCGTCGCGCGAGCATTGCTCCAGAAGGTCTTCGAGCGGCGTCATAGCGTCGTAAGGATACGAAAGGAAGATATCGCGCGAAAGAACTTCGTCGATAAGCGACGGGCAGGATGAAAGGCTTTCCGCAACTGCGCCTTTGAAGGGCGGGTATTTGAGCTCCGCCGCCAGCCCTTCGGGCAGATATTTAGCGAGCGAGAACAGGAATTTATAGTCGAAAAACCGCTTGTCGTAAAAGCAGAAGTCGGGCGAAATTTTAATGAGCTTTAAAGCAAACTCTTTAAGCCTGCCGTCTTCCTTGTCCGTCTCTAAGCGCACAATGTTCATGCGCGCCCTAGAAGCGACTTTGCTTTTCATAATCTGCGAAAAGTCGTGCTCGACGTCGGAATCGTCGATATATGTATCGAAATCGGCGTTGCGCGTTACCCGCATGAGCATGCTGTCCTTGACGTCGTAACCCGTGAAAGCCGTATGTCCGAAATAGCGCACCATCTCCTCGAGAGTAACCAGCTTTACGCTTTCGCCCGAACCTACGCGGTAAATTTTGGGCAGGTTGTCGTTGAGCGCCATGACGCCCACCATGCGCCTGTCGCCCCTTGCGAGGTCGTAGAGCATGTAATTGCGCTTGTTTTCGAACTGCATCATGGGGTGTTTTGCGTCCAATACCATGAGGGAGAGCATAGGCAGAACGCTGGTTTTAAACAGCGCCTCGCACTCCTTAATGCGCTTGGGCGAAAGGCGAGCCACTTTGACGATGCGCACTCCGCGCTGTGCGAGAGCCTTGTTGAGCGCGACGTAGCAAGCCGAGCGCGCGGAATAATATTCCCTGACCGCGCGACTTATGCCGTCGAGCTGTTTTTGCGCAGTCAGCCCCGTCTTATTTTCACGCTCCTGCGGCGAGGAAGCGAGCTCGTTGTATAAACTGCCCACTCTTACCATAAAAAACTCGTCGAGGTTGGAGGCGGATATAGCGAGGAATTTAGCCCTTTCGAGCAGGGGATTGACCTCGTCCGACGCCTGGTCGAGGACGCGGTTATTGAACATAAGCCAGCTGTATTCCCTGTTTATGTAGATGTCCTTTATGAAATTTTTAGTCTTGCTCTTTTCACAAGCCATAATTATCTCCGTTCGGCGCGATTTGCGCCACTTTTCAGCCGAGGAAAATTCCCAGCTCGCCCGCGCACTTGACCATTCTGTCGCCGCGGGTAACGTATTTGTATTTGCCTGCAACGTCTTCCAGCCTGTTAGTCGTGAGCGAGTTGCCCCTGACGGCTACGGTCACGCCGAACCTGCCCTCGGATACGAGGTTAGCCGCGGCTTCGCCGAGGCGGGTGCAGAGCAGTCTGTCGTAAGCGCAGGGCGCGCCGCCCCTCTGAACATAGCCAAGAACGGAAGTGCGCGAAGCGTACCCCGTCTTTTCCTCGATATATTCTGCGAGGTGGTTGGTTATAGTCTTTTCGCCCAGTTCCGCCCTGGCGAAGGAACGCTGTTTTCTCTTGAGCCCAGCTTCGGCGCGTATATGCGCGCCCTCGGCGACGGCTATGAGCACGCTGCGCGCGCCGCTCTTCTTTTTTGCGGTTATGAAGCGGCAGAGTTCATCCTCCGAAAAGGGCATTTCGGGTATGAGTATGGCGTCTGCGCCCGCCGCTATGCCCGAGTGAAGCGCGAGCCAGCCCGCCTTGTTGCCCATAATCTCTACGAGCATAACCCTCGCATGGCTTTCCGCCGTCGTCCTTATTCTGTCCATGCACGAGCACGCCACCTCAACCGCCGTCTGGAAGCCGAAAGTTACGTCCGTGCCCCATATGTCGTTATCTATCGTCTTGGGAACGCCTATTACCCTGCACCCCTCGCGCGTTAAGAGAGCGGCATTTTTGTGCGTGCCAGCGCCGCCTATCGCTATAAGGCAGTCGAGCTCCATTTTGTTGTAGTTTGCCACCATCTTCTGCAACTTGGAAGTGCCGTCTTCGCCGACCGTCTCCATCTGTTTGAACGGCTGGCGGGATGAGCCGAGTATAGTTCCCCCCTCGGCGAGAATGCCCTGTATGTCGCTTTTGCGCAGTTTTACCTGTTCGCCGCGGATAAGTCCGCCGTAGCCTTCGGGAATGCCGATAAGTTCGGCGCCCTTTATGTTGCGGAAAATGGAAATGCCCGCCGCCCTGATTACGGCGTTGAGACCTGCGCAGTCACCGCCGCTCGTTAAAATACCAATCCTCATAAAAAAATACCGTCGGGTGCGCGCACCCGCCCTTTCGTTGCCTTTTTTCACATATAATTATAACACATTTTGCCGAGCAAAAAAAGCGCCTGACCGCAAAAAAATTGTAAAATCTGCGCTCTGCGACGCAAAGCGCAGCAAAGAGACTATTTTTTTCATAATTTATCGCCGCGGAAAAATTTTTCGTGCAACAAAATCGCCGCCCGCGACCGCATTCGCGCCCGCGGGCGGCAGTTTATAAAATTATAAATTCAAAACGCCTTTACTCTTCACCCCCGCCGCTTATGCAAAGGTGATTTTTTCGCTCTTTACGAGGGGGAAGCGCATGAGTTTGGAGCAATTCAAATGGCGCGATTTCATATCGACGGCGGTGAGCGCGTGATTTTCGTAAGTCGTGTAATAATATATGCCCGCCGAAGCGTCGCAACAGGATGTGTAGAGCGTCGTTTCGCACCCCTTTTTGAGCACGTTGCAGCCGCGCACCTGCTCAACGCTGCCAAGTATGTGAAAGAGCGCGTTAACGCCCTGCCCGTCGTCGCATATGCAGTTGTTTCTCGCAAACGCCGCACGCACGAAGCGCGAGCGCGACGAAAGGTCGCCCGGCAAGCCTATCGCCCCCATGCCGAGGCTGTAACGCTGCAAATCTATCGACGGACAGAAGGTATTTTCGGGCTGCGCCGCCGAGAGCGACATGTAGTCGCTCAGGTTCAGAAGCTGCTGCCCGAAGGGCGGATTGTTGGCGAGCACGCCGACGGCGTTTTCATAGATGTTCACGCCCTCCGCCGTACATTCTGCCACGATGTCGCGGCGCGCGTCGGAAATCATCCAGTGAAGCTGCGCGCACGGCAGCTGAGGGCGGAAAGGTCTGTCGGTAAGTCTGATTTTTTTTATCTCTTGCGCCGCCTCCTCTGTACTTTCGCAGCGCGAGAGAATGTAGGGAATAAACTCGTACTGCGCCACCTCCCCGACCCCGCCCGAGGCTTTTTCATAGCGGGCGTTACCCACGAAATTGAGCCCCGCCATGCACAGCCCTTTTTCGTTCATTGCGTCGTAAAACAGCGGATATCCTTCGCACACGAACGCCATCCCGACCATGGCGTAGCCGCCTTTACAAAAGCCGAAGTCAAACTTTCGCGGAGCTATTACAACCTCCTCTCCGTAAGAAACGTCATTGTCGAGCGTTCTGCCGAAATACAGCCCGCCCTTTCTGAAACTTGCCGCAGTACACATTATAAAAATCTCCTTTTTTATAATTATGCCGCAAACGACGATATTTTAACGCACAACGCGCATTTGCCCCGACCGTGCATTGAAATACTTTTGAATTTGTTTATAAAAAGCGCCGTTCGCGCGGGCATATCCCCGCGCGAACGGCAAAAAACTTGTCTTTTCAAAAAACGACTTTCCGCCCCGCCGCATGCGCGGCGGGGCGGAACAACTTTATTAATAAGCAGAATATCGTTGCGCAGCTTTACGCGTCATTCTATGCTCTTCAGCGATTCTATCATGTCTATGCGTTGCAGGCTCTTGTACATGACAAGGTTTATTATGAGCGAGAACGCCAGCGTAAGCAGTCCGCCCAGCAGATAGCTGTACCAGTAAATGCTTCTGCCGAACATTATGAGGTCGACTTCGATAGATTGAATGACGTACTGATGAAGCAGTATACCGAAACCTATGCCGAGAATTATGCCTATGATTGTAAGCAGTACGTTTTCCTTATAGACGTAAGAGGCGACTTCCTTGTCGTAGAAGCCGAGCACTTTCAGCGTGGCGAGCTCTCGCTTTCGCTCGGCGATGTTTATGCTGTTAAGGTTATACAGAACGACTATCGCCAGCAGAGCCGCCGCGGCAAGCACGATTAAAACTATCGTATTGAGCGAGGAGAGCGTGTCGTTCGCCCAATCGACGAGCGCCGAAGTGAATGATACGCCCTGCACGGAGCTGTGCGCAAGTATTGCGCTGCCCAGTTCGCTCTGGAAACTTTCCGAGGTATCCGCATACTCCAAAAGTATCTGATTGTACGACGGGACTTCGCCGAACAGATTTTCATAGAGCTGCGTATTTATAAACAGGTAATGCCCGATGTAATTTTCGTAAATCGCCGTAATTTTTACGGTTACGGTTTGTGAATTTCCGTCTCTGAACGATACGCTGTCGCCCACCGAAACACCCAGCGTTTTTGCCGTCTTTTCGCTTATTATGCCGCCGTCGTCCGAAATGCTTACACCCTTTTTGCCCGCCCTTTCGCGGAAAGTGAAATAATTTTCTATGCCGTCGACGCTCTCGGGAACGCAGAGCGTTACCGTCTGCAATGCGTCTTTGCCCTGAACATCGACAGACTTCTGATATAGCACGAACGCCGAAACGCCGTCGGCGCCCGCCTCGATTTCATCGACTAAGGCTGTTCTGTCCTCGGCGGAAATATCCTCCTGCACGGTAACGGACGCCTGATAATGAGTGAGGTCGGTAAACTGCATATCCGCAACGTCCATAATGGAGTCGTGCAAGCCCAGACCTACGAGCACGAGCCCCATACAGCCCGCCACGCCTATTATCGTCATAAAGAAGCGCTTTTTGTTGCGGAACATATTTCTTATCGTCGATTTCTGCGTAAAGCTCAGCCTCTTCCATAGGAAAGGAATTCTCTCCGCAAGCACCCTCTTGCCGGGTTTAGGAGCTTCGGGGCGCATAATCTGCGCGGGGCAGGCGCGCGAAATGCTTAAACTTGCCGCAACCGCGGCGATGCCCGTGCTCAATACGCTCGCGGCGACGGCTATCGAGCCCTCGACGAGGTTATAGGGCAGAACGAATGAAGTCAGCCCCTGATAGAGCAGGGCGTAAGTATTCATTATGGCGAGCGGGAATAGTTTTTCGCCTATAAGCACGCCGACCACGGAGCCCAGAAGCGTTGGAATGAGCGCGTACATCAGATACCTTGCAAGCACCGCGCCGTTGCCGCAGCCGAGCGCTTTCAAAGTGCCTATCTGCTGCCTCTCCTCCTCGACCATGCGCGTCATCGCCGTGAGGCTGACGAGCGCAGCCACGAGGAAAAAGACTATTGGCAGAAGCTCGCCAAGGCTTGCAATTCTGTCTGCGTCGCTGCGGAAATTCACATAAGAAAACACCGTTTCGCGCCCCAGGACGTACCACTCGGGTCGGGGGACGAGCTCTTCGAGCATTTCGGGCGGAATGGGGAGACCGGCGAACTGCGAAATAAGTTCTTCATACCTTCTGTCGCAGGCGGCGGCAGATATGCCCTCTATGCTCTCTTTTGCTTTGCTTATAAGATTGTCGTATTCTTCCTTGAAGCTGTCGATATCCTTCGCGCCCGACGCAAGGATATTTACCTGCGTGTAATAATCAAAAGCGAACGCCTCGGGTCTGATAAGCGCGAAGCCGTCAATCTCGCCGTTGCCGACTGTGCCCGTGCCCCTGTTGAGGTCCATATACTGCGGCAGGTCGGCAAAACCCGAAATGGTGTATTCGGTGTAAACCAGCTGTTCGGAAAGGTCTGTATCTCCGCCCGAAAGAAACTGTATTTTATCGCCCACCTGATACGTGCCGAGTTCCAGCAAAAGGGCGTCTAAAAGGCATTCGTCGTCTTTTTGGGGCAGATTGCCCTCGACGACGGGAATATTAATTTGAGACGAGAGCGAAATGAGCTTGACCGCGCGCCTGTCGGCGGTGTTGCACAGCACGTCAAGCGAATAAACGCCCTCCGCTGTCTCCACCTCGTCGAGAGCCATAAGCGAGGAGACGTCGTCGTCCGTCAGTCCCGCCGTGCTGACTACGGAGATATCGAAAAGGTTCTGATTGTCGTAATACTTTTCCGCCGAAAACAGCATGTCGTTTTTGCTCGAACGCAGTCCCGAAAAGAACGCCGCACCCAGCAGAATTATGAAGAATACCGAAATAAATTTGCCTTTATTTTTGAGTATTCCTCTGAAAAAATCTTTATAAAGCGCCTTCATCTGCCCGCCCCTTTACCACTCTATCTGTTCGACGGGAACGGGATGAGGATTGATTTCGCAGCTCTCCGCCCTGCCGTTTTTGATGCGTATAACCCTGTCCGCCATGGGCGTGAGCGCGCTGTTGTGCGTTATAATTATGACCGTCATTCCGCGCTCGCGGCAGGTTTCCTGCAAAAGTTTCAAAACCGCCTTGCCCGTAACGTAATCGAGCGCGCCCGTGGGCTCGTCGCAGAGGAGCAATTTGGGATTTTTTGCGAGGGCGCGCGCTATCGCCACCCTCTGCTGTTCGCCGCCCGAAAGCTGCGAGGGGAAGTTGTTTTTTCGCTCGGAAAGTCCCACCTCGTCTAAAACCATGGAAGCGTCCAGCGGCTTTTTGCTTATCTGGAGCGCGAGTTCTACGTTTTCGAGCGCGGTCAGGTTCTGCATCAGGTTATAAAACTGGAACACAAACCCAACTTCCTCGCGGCGGTAGCGCACGAGTTTTTTGCCGCGCAGAGCGCTTACCTCCTCGCCGTCCACGACGACTTTCCCCTCCGTCGCCGTGTCCATTCCGCCGAGAATATTCAAAACGGTAGTCTTGCCCGCGCCGCTCGGACCTACTATGACGACGAATTCGCCCTTTTCGATAAAAAAGTCCATGCCCGACAGCGCTTCGATTTTCACTTCGCCCATGCGGTATATTTTGGTTACGCCCGTAAGCTCTATATAGTGCTGCATAACTTCCTCTTTTTATGTCGGCGCGCAAAACAAACGCCGCCTTGACACGCTTAAAATTATATATTATAATTTTATACAACTGTAAGATAAATGTCAAATGTCAATTTATGCTGATTTGTACGTTGTTTTACAGCAAAATACAATATGTTAAAAAAGGTAAAAAAATGAAGACGGACAGGCGCACGAAATACACTAAAATGGTGATAAAGCAGGCATTTTTGGAGCTTATAAAGCGCAAGCCCATACAAAAGATAACCATTGCCGACATATGTTCCGCGGCGGAAATAAGCAGACCGACTTTTTATTTTCACTACGAGGACATCTACTCTTTATTAGACGAAATGGGCGACGACATGTTGGCTTGCGCCAATCTGGACGGAATAACAAAGCTGACCATTGAAAATCAGGACGAAATTTATCGCGTGATATTGAATTTAGTGCACATTATTGAAAAAAACGAGGACATTTACAGGATATGCGTGCTCGAGCGCGGCATAGCTTCGCAGTTGCCCAACCGCATATCGGAAGAGCTGGACAAAACGATAATAAAAAAATGGACGGACGAAGGAAAATTGAAAGACAGTCTGAACAGGGAATACTTTCTCGGCTATCTTCAGGCGAGCTTCAACAGCGTTATATACTGCTGGCTAAACAACAAAGAGGAGCGCGAAACGGCTGAAGAAGTCGCGCAAATAATAAAAACTTTTCTTTTGAGCGGACTTACAGGTTTCGCGCAATAAAATGCGGTTGGGCGCGGCATATGCCGCGCCCAACCG